>JAEZHY010000072.1 GCA_023416335.1 Pseudomonadota bacterium
CGAACTGAGAAAGGCTCAGACCACCGGCGAAGGACCATGTACCCTGCAAGAGAAGCGGGAAATGGCGGAACAGGCCAGAAAGGAAGCTGAGTCCAAGAAGGCAAAGGAACAAGAACAGCAGATCACATTCAAGGAAATCGCAGGGAAGTACATCGAATGGGCAAAATCCAATAAAAAATCATGGAAGGATGATGAAACGAGGTTAAAGCTGCATATCCTTTCTGCATTTGGCGGTATTCCAATATCGCAGATTGATACACCAAAGATTGAGCAGCTTAAGACGAAGTGTCAAAAGTCACTTGCTCCTGCAACCGTGGTCCAATGCCTTGCTCTTGTCCGTGCGATTTTCAATTTCGCAACCCGATACAAGCTCTTCACGGGAGCAAATCCAGTGCAGGGAGTCCGGTTTCCGAAAGTGGATAACAGGAGGATTCGTTTCCTCTCGCAAAAGGAAGCCATTTCCCTTCTTGATGAAGCCAGAAAAAGTAGCCCGGAATTGCACGATATGTGTCTCTTGTGCCTCTATACGGGCATGAGAGCGGGAGAAATGGTGTCACTAACCTGGACTGACCTGGATTTCAAACACGAAATGATAACGATAAAAGACGGGAAGAATGGGGAAACCCGGCAGTGCTTCATGATTCCTATGGTGAAGGATATGCTTCAGAGCAGGTTCAAACAGAAGCAATCTCCGTTGGTTTTCCCAAATAAACAACTTTATTATCGGAAACGTGTGAGCAGCCTTTTTAAATGCTTGTTGGACAGGCTCGGACTGAACAAAGGGATCACGGATTCACGGCAAAAAATCTGTTTCCATTCACTGCGTCATACTTTCGGATCGTGGTTAGCCCTTCAAGGTACGCCGCTCCTGACGATAAAGGAACTTATGGGGCATAAGACGATCAGTATGACCCTTCGATATGCTCATCTAATCCCCGATCACAAGCGGCAGGCAGTGAACCAGCTTGAGCAGTTCATGGCAGGGGAGAAGGCGAAAGCGGCTAATGGGCATGAATCCGATACGCGAGAGCAGACGCAACAAGCGGTTTAACCTAAGATTGTCCGCCTGAATTACCGGGAGGGAGTCGGTTTCTGCGGTTCGGATCGGTTATAATAAGCCGACCGGCAGAAGGAGTAACCGTATTGAACCGCAGCAAACCAGACCCTTTAAAGAATCAGGACCAACACGAACCCGATAGGCCCGACAAGGCCAACAAGCCAGACTACAGCAATTCAAGGCCGCTCGACATTCACAGATGGAGTGAAGCCCCGGAGGTAGATTCGGCTATAACCCACCTGATCGAGGAATTTAAAGCGGGGGGAGCAATTCACAGGGTAACATCGGAACTGAGGATTTGCCTTAAAATGGTCGTCCTCGACCTGTACTATTCCTCTATCTATACGCCTGGGAAGTTCCTTGCATATTACAGGGATCATGGATTCAAGTACCTGCCCCGGTACAATCGTCTCTCTATCACTCAGAAACCGCTTCTGCGGGGAATAGGTGGGCTTATTGAATCGGGGTACATCCAACCCCAGCCCGGTTACTATAACAGGGTGACCGGGAAAGGATATGTATCTCGCATGAGAGCAGATAAAAAGCTCATCAAGTTGCTGAGGAACCAATTCCTTATTACGACGGATATGATCGGGCGGGTTAAGGGCGAGGAAATTATTATTCTGAAGGATGAGGATAAGCACTGGATTGATTACACCGATACTCCCGAAACCGAAACTATGAGGACGAATCTCGCCACATACAACGCCTTTCTTGCTCGCTCTGATATAAGTCTGCTTCCCATGATTATCCACGGGGAGCGGATAGAAGGCAGAGTCTTGGGTGAGGGCGATCTAATAGATTGCGCCGAATCTTTAATAACGGTGTTTTCGAGGACGGCGGTAGATATTATGGGGGGTGGTGGCAGGATGCCATCAAAAGCAAGTATCGTTATCTGATTCAGATCGAAGGGAGACCAACGGTCGAGGTAGACTACAGCGGGATGAGCATCAAAATCCTTTATGGCCGAGAGGGGATCGACTTTCAGGGAGACCCGTACTCTTACGCTGGGGATGAATCCCTGAGATACCTGCTGAAGGACATACTACTGATATTCCTCAACGCCAAGAAGGGTAAACAGTCGGCAATGGCAGCTATCCGTAAGAAGATCAGGGAAGATAGAGACCCGGAGAAGAAAGAACCCGGAGAACCCAGAAAATACCCTGATTGGGTCGATCCCAAGAAAGACCTACCGAGAATAGCCGATGAGTTCCTGAAGCAGCATCCCCGGATAGAGAAGTATTTTTATTCAGGATTGGGGATCGAGCTACAAAGAACCGACTCGGACATGGCAGAAAAGATCATGATGGACTTGATGACAGAAGATATTGTGGTCCTGCCAGTACACGATTCTTTCATCTGCAAGGTTGAGGACAAGCCAAAGCTACTGGAAAAGATGGAAGAGGCATACTCAATGTTTGTTCATGGATACCGGCCCGTAATGAAGGCTAAACCATCTCTGGTTGACCCTCGGAAGCCAAGAATCATATACGATAAATCAGGTAATGCTAGTCAGATTGTTACAACTGATGGCAAGTTAATAAAGAGGGATCATCCCGACTTTGATCATTACCTCTTGTTATATAAATCGTATTGACTATTTGAAGCATAGCAAGTAATGCCTATATATTCTTTAGTTTCTTTTTTTTGAGGGCTTGTTGCCCCCAAACAACTCTCACACAAAAAAGAAATAAGAACTAAAAAGACTAAGAACTAAGAGCTAACAAGACCGGGAAGGATGGAGAGAGAGGACCATCCAAGCCGGTCTATATATAATTATATCTTTATTATCTGCTATTCCCTTCTTCTTTACTCAGACCTATAAGGAAAGAAATATGTGAGAAGCTACACATGTAGGTAAAATATGGATAGTCTGCAAGGCGTTCATCCGAGGGAGTACGCAAGATAAGGATGTTGCATCTTATCGGGAGACCTACTCCCGAAGTCTAACATTGTGAATATTTCACAATCTGATGCAGCATAAGCTGTACCTTCCTGCCGCACACCAATCTAACTATCCATAACTGTTCGGTTTTAAGCTCTCACCTCATGCTCACCTGCACAGATTGTGAAGAGCAATCAGGCGCGAACTCCTCCGGTAACTGGCTCCCCGATTCGCGGATTTATCCTTGTCCTTATTGAATCCGTAGTGCTCAATGCTCTTATGCGCTCAGCCCTTAACCCTACCCGCTCTCCGTTCCGCCCACGAACAGACGGATAGTTCCGATAACACGCTTTTCTGCATGGAGTACCAACCACAGCTTGGTATATTCAGAGCTAGAATCGACGATTCTCTTCAACCCATATGAAACATCGTCTTTGGGATTTTGACGCAGAACAGGTGGATTTTCATGCAGCAGTGTGTGCAAGGGACTCTAAACCTCAGCATCTTGCATGTAGGCGGCATAATAAGGACGGATTCAGTACCTGTTGATTGCCTTTGCTCAATACCTATTAGAAGGAAGTCAAAGAAGTTAAAATGGTATAGGGTCGTTAGGAGGCCCAATTCCTTCAACAGCTTGGGTTGGTGTTGAAAACAGCTTGAGTTTGTCTTGGTTATTAATGAGCCAATCCATTCCATCGCTAGTCAGTGTCCAACCATAGTAGCTATCACCAAAGTTATTGAATGCTTCTTCCTCCTTAACAAGACTCTTTCTACGTAAACACTCGACTCCTATCTTGGTAGCTATCTTCTTAAGTCCAAACCTTCCCAAATCCTCTTGGATAGTATAGGATGTAACAACTCCTGTACTGTGATCAGCATTTTCGGCGATGCAAACCAACGCGGCCATCTCAATCTGAGTTAATCCCTGAACATCAGCAATAGGACTGCTATCAACTAATCGTCCAAGCTCTTCCTCCTTCTTTATAAGTGACTTTAACCTGCTAGTTATTTCTTCTCTAAGCTTATCAAAGTCTCTAGGGGACTCAGTTGAGTATTTAATTATAGACCTATGTTGAACATCAAATGGATACTTTTCCTTCCGATCTGATGAACAAACAAGTACTACTTGTCTTTTAGTTGCAATTGCATAACCTAGCTCGAACCACACATTCGGATTATTAGTAGTTATTTCAGCAAAGCATATGTCCGATGCCTTGATTGCAGTCTCAATCTGGGAAATAGGAATACTCACAGCAGGGTCCTGGTCCACCCTATAAGGCTCAAGTCCAGCGGCTTTTATAGCGGGAGAGAAAACATCCTCATACCTCTTATCAAACGGTCCACCGTCAAAGGGTTGCATTACAAAGCAAGTCCCCATCACTCTCCTCCGCTGTATGGTTTTGGATTGGATAGGCTTTTATCATAGTCCCCAATATACTGTTTGTAAAGAAAATCAGGCATATACTCATCTACATTATCAGATTAAGTACAACCTCAACTTTCCAATCCTGAAAGCGTTCAGCATCCGGCATGTAAGACCACATATTGAGCCGGTACAGGTCGGATTCGGGAATGATCGTTGTGCCTCTGAAGAGGAAGGAGGTGAAATATACGCCTGAAAATGCGGCTAGAATTAACGACTAAGCAGGGTGGTATGATCTATCGTATTTCGGGAAATCGTCCATTTTAAGCTGAGAACTTGGGGTGTATACCCCTTCAACGCATCTGAGAAACGGCGGGGAGAAGAGAAATATCGGGGCAGGAAATGGCGTTAGAATCTACGATCTCAGGTGAAGACGGGTCTGACATCGTCTTCAGGATGGACAAGCGGAATTGCAGGCGTATTCATCAGCAGTCGGGGAGTAAGCCTATTCATCATTCCCTGGTGGTTTCTTAGGCTTTGTGAAGTCTATCCACACGATGTAACAACCGAGAAAGATTGCCCCAAGTCCAAGGGGTATATTGATGCCGGTAAAATCAAAGTAGCGGTGATAAACGACATTGTAGAGTTTAGGTTTTATCATCACCACGATCCCGAAGACCACCGATGCCGTGCCAGCTATGATCGACATTATCTTTTGTATGTCCATCCTTGCACTCCGAGGGAACGAGAAGATACCAAAGCATGCTATTACAACTCCGAACTCGAATCAATGCCGATAGTCAGCACGCTCCCCACGTTGAAAAGATGGGTGGTTCTCGGAATGCCTCAAGCCTTTCATATTTTTCCGGGAGTCTCATGTGTGCCCTGCCCCCGGTATATGAAGACTGAGTCGGCTACCGGAAGGGTGAAGTTAGGGAAAAGTGTTTTTTACCAACTGGCAGATCATTGTGAGAGTGCAGTGGGAAGCTTTTACTGCCCTACAGAGGGGCTGTCACTGTGAAGGGTGATGGCCCTTATCATATTGAGGAAAAGATTGTGTTAGTGAGTCGGGACCGGTATAGTAAGCCCCGGAAAATTGTGAGAAAAAATTCAGATGGGGGCAACCATGAAAAGGATTATCTTGTTTTTGCTTGCATCTTTGTTGTTGTTATCATCTCCATGTTACTCTGACGGAGAAAACGACAAAGCATATGAACAGCGGCAAAAATTGACAGAAAAACTATGGTATGAGGGATATAAGCATTTTGGAGCAAAATTTAGATTAGCCGCGATATCCCAAGAGTGCGGAGATAATGAATTATTTATGTCATTATTGCCAAAATCTCAAGAGGTTACTGAGTACTTGCTAGACTATTTGATTAACTCTGTTCCTCGCGAAGAAGCATTATTTCTAAATACAGGAAAAGTTGATGAGATGTTTCACTTTCTCAATTCTATCGATTGGTCATTAAGGACCTATGGCATGGGATATGGGGAGGCTACAAAGACATACATCAAAACAAATCCTGGATCATGTAAATCGGCTTTATTGGAGGGATATCGACTTCTCAATAAGAAATAGAGTTATCCATAGGATATGACATAGGTCACTTGAATGTTATACTCATTATAAACTCGCTCATCCAGTTAACGTTGCGTCAAAAAAACTTCTAAAGTACGGGCGCAGAATAACTTACACATGGAAAATCCCTACTACCGAAATGGGCTTTCTTTCACCATAGGACCATCTTTCTCCAAAATAGCCATAGCACCATCATAAATATGCTTCTGCCAACTCCTGGATGCCTGTATTGACAACGCAAAGATTAGTACTGATAGTGCTACCGCAGCTAGTACCCCCGTTTTGCTTATCTCGAAATCTACGAATCTCATTGGCCATAAGGAATTAAACAGTTGAAGCAGAAAAGCCATTAATAAGAGGGCTAACCCTATCCTGGTTTCTGCGGATTGTGCCGCTAGGCTTTTTGTCACCCACGGACTTACCCCGGCTCCAACCGTAGAAAGCTCGGCAATTTGCATGGATGATAATCCAAGATTGCTTTTGAGAAGAAAGTAAGAGGATTGAAGTGTGAGCAAAATGGCTAAGAATTGAATTATAGTGCGAAGCATCTTAGCTCCTTTACTGGCTCGATCTATACTACCGGAAAAGTAGTGGGTTTTTCAGTTCTTCCCGATGATGTTCCACCATGTTAGCTTTAGAATGGATGCTTTTCTGTATTGGTTAATGTGCTGCTTGAATGGCTCCATGATCCGAAGCAATATCAAAATTTGCGTGTAAAGAGTAATGAATAGTTCATGGGCAGAGGATATGTCTTTCTCATGTCTCATAACTGTTAAGAACTGGATGCCTGTTGCGCCTGCTTGATATGCTGCGAACTTTAACCTCGTATACATGAGTGTTAATTCAACTGACAGTGATTCTACATCTTCCTTAGTGCTTTGTAGTAGTTGCATTGCTGCCTTTGTAGAGTCAATTTGAAGCGCAAAGACTTCCTTACTCATTGTTTTTATATCTTTGCTCAGCTTGGGAATGGCTGCATCAAAGCAGCCTTGTGCTGCTCATAATATTTCTTAACAGCTTCCGCAAAGACATAGTCCGCAAGGAACTCAGTAATCCCAAAGTCATTGACCGATTGCTTGTCAAGTGTAGCCTTAAGAGAATTAGCCATCGCTTTGGCTCTGTTGTAAAACTCGCCATCTGAAAACAGGACTAACTGTTGAATGGCTATGCTTACCTCAGCCTCAATCCTAACAGCAAGCTGTTTTTGTCTATATGCTTTGCGTATGGACTCCCGGTAATATACTCCAACCAAAGCACCGGCAATTCCGATTATGACAGATGGAATACTGATGTCACTCATCTGGGGAACCTTCCTCAAAATCTTGCACCGACTTCAATAGGTGTCCGAATGCTGAGATTTTTTTCAAAGCCGGGATGAGGTATCCTCCCTTGCTCAGCGAGCGAGAACCTTCTGTTGCACAATGAACCAGCTATTGTTGAACTTTATGTACCAGTAACCAGCATCGTCTGTTTCGGCTTTCGCTGTGCGTACTGCTTCCTGTCCATCGCAGAGTGACCAGCCCTCCACGTCATTCACCGTATCCTTATCCTCACCGACCCAAGAAACTATCAGGAAGCTCTGGTCCACCAAGTGCGACTGTCGGATGAGGGACTTCATTTTGTCCAGGGTATTCGGCCTGATCCAGCCGAAAACACAGACCAGAATTGGGATGTCCTTACTATTATCAGGGTTCAGCATCTTGTTTATTGTGTGTTCAGCGCGATTGTCGAGATTTTCCCTTTCCAGGTAGAGGAACGGCTTTATCGATTCATGAGTTTCACACCAGCACAAGTCTCTTGGATATTGCCATTCCATCTCTCGCCGGACAATGAAGCCAAGGCTCTCGCCAAGTTGCATGAAAAACTGAAGCTCCCTGTGAGTCATATCGTGGTATTTTGCTGTTGTGTGCCAATTATTCTTCCGGTAGCAGGTGACGTAGCCATTGAAAATCATCTGAAGGAATTTCTCGTTGGTCATGTTCATCAGGAAACCTCTTAAGAAACTTGCGTCGATTCAACAGAGGGCAGGATAACAGATTTTTCGTGGAACATCATAGGCCAAACAGCTGACGGTGTAAAGGGAAGCACTTGGCGCAGTGCCGCCCGAAAGAGAGGGGGAGACATTCAGCCATATTAATGTGCTATTCTGTAGATTGCGACATAACAAGTTTTGACAAACCCTCACGCCTCCTGTATTTAGTAACCACATCACTAAGGGAGGCGAGCAGATGAAAGAGCGGGTCAGGGCATTCGGTTATCTTCGGGTAAGTGGGAAGAGTCAGGTTGAAGGATACGGTTTTGACCGACAAGAGGAAGCTATCCTGAATTATGCAGGTCGGGCAGGATACGAGATCGTCCGTATCTTCCGGGAGGAAGCCGTATCAGGTACAACCGAAGAAGCCGATAGACCCGCCTTTCAGGAAATGGTTGCCGAAATCCTGCGGGATGGAGTTAGAACCATCATCATAGAGGGCATGGACCGATTAGCAAGGGAATACCGGATTCAGGAAACCCTCTTGATCTATCTTGCCTCTAAGGGTATCACGCTGATATGCGCAAGGACCGAAGAGAACGTGACCGATGCGATACAGGCCGATCCTATGCGGAAAGCTCTTATTCAGATTCAAGGCATCTTTGCCGAGCTTGAAAAGAACCTCCTGGTGAAGAAGCTCCGCAATGCAAGGGAAAAGGCAAGAGCAGAAAGAGGCAAGTGTGAAGGACAGAAAGGCTATTCTGAACTCGCCCCGGAGATCATCGAAGAGATTAAGAGGCTTAGGAGGAAGCCGAAGGGTGGGAAGCGTTCAACCTATGTCGAGATAGCCAACGAACTCAACAGAAAGGGGGTGAAGACCGCTAAGGGGAAAGAATTTACCGGGCAGATCGTTCAGAATATTTTAAGGTAAAGAGTGTTTCGGAGCATGGACCAAAAGAATGGGGTAGTTGGACCATAGTTGGACTGGAAGAGGACTAACCCGGAATAATTTTAGAAAGAAAAGTTGGCGGAAGCGCATGGGAATCGAACCCACCTGGGAACGCCTTCACGCCCCCACACCGGATTTGAAGTCAAGATTCAGTTTTTGTAACATACTGATTTAAGTAGCAATATTGGACATTTCGAAATTTATGTAGCTATAATGTAGCCAAAATTGAAATGTATAGTGATTACGCCTAGATGCAGCAAGACTCGAAGATGAACGCGCTTACTAGTGCGGTATCGTAAATCGTGATACAGTCCTCCGATAATCAGCGGATTCGATCTCTCAAGGGTATTTTAATGGAGCATGGCAACGTGAAGAAGAATCGCGACCTTCATGGAGAACCACCCGCACCCGACAAACATCATCGTGGCAAAGATGCGTGCACGTCGTGCGCTGGATCGGAAGGGGCTTCTCATCGCCCTGACGCCTACGGAGCGAATAACAAGATCGTCACCAAAGAAGAGGCAGATATAGCCCGTGAGAGGCTTCGGCGGAAACTCCTGGAACAGAGCCTTGCCGAAAACAACCTTGACGAAGTTCCCGCCGATGCCAAGGGCGTCAATCCGAAAAGGTGCGGAGATCAAGCCCCTTCGCAAGTGGGAACCCCACCAAAAGTTCAGGCGATTCAATTCGGTTTCGACACCACCCTCCGCTGGTCCTGCCGGGCCGGAGATTATCTCATGTGGGTTTCGTGCAAGGGCTTCGGCGCTCTGCATTCGCGACGAGCAGAGGACCAGTTCGAAATCTCCGACCTATGGGAGATGCGGGACGGCGACTTCGTCACCATTACCAATCGGCACCATGATTTACCCTCGTGGTTCGAGCTGCATCCGCTTGAAACCTCCGGTTCAGCAGCATCCTGGATGATGAGCAGGCTGAATTCGGGCTACAAGCCTTCGGAGCCAATTGACGGGCCGAACATATGGCGGGTATTCGCCGGGGATCGTTTGGTTTGGGTGGGCGCTACGCGGCCCGATATCAAGGCTGAAGACGATATCCTTGGGCTTCTTAATTTCAAGGAAAACGCCGTTGTGATAGGCGAGCCTTTCCACTTCGACGACACCGGACTACCGTTGTTCGGTGGCTTTCAAGCCGATCAACAGTCCCCCGAAGCCGCGGAACTATGCCGGAAAGGCTGGTTGGCTGCGTGTCGCTTGGGTTGCCCACGAGTTATATCTGCAGGAGAAAGGTGGATGCTGGGATCGTAAATGCATTTTGTATGAAACCACTGGCGTCTCTTGCAGCGAATGCTTTCTTGCGCGTCGGAGTTGTTGATTTCCATGAACGGCCTGCGCCGGAAGAATAGCCATTCTGCCCTTGTCCATCCTTGCATTGATCCTCGTCCTGTGTAAACATAAGCCACCTCAGTAGAGCCATCCCAATATAGATTTTTTTGCCGTGACCTGCTGATTGTTTTGCGCCGGGTGTATCGCCCGTACGGGTCTACTATGCCCCTTTTGCGCTTCACGCTGATGCTGCACGACGACGAGAATTCCCCAAGGAGCGGCAATGACCACGGAAACGCATTCACAACTGGCAAATTTTATCTGGAGCATATGTAACCTGCTTCGTGGGCCGTACAAGCGGAATGAATACCGAAAGGTTATACTGCCGCTTACCGTCCTTCGCCGTTTCGACTGCCTTCTGGAGTCAACTAAGGCGCAGGTGATTGCAGAGTACCCGAAGCTCGCCGAGAAACCGGAAACGATCATACGTCACCGACTCCAGCAGATTACCGGGCGACAGTTTTACAATCTGTCCAAGCTCGATATGAAGAAGCTCCTTGACGATCCCGACCAACTTGCACCGAACCTTAACTCATATATCACGGCATTTTCTCCGAACGTGCGGGCTATAATGGAAAGGTTTGCATTCGAAGTTCAGATTACCCGCATGGCGGAGAAGAACCTGCTCTTCCAGGTCATGAAGAGCTTTTCCGCGCTCGACTTGTCGCCGGAGAAGGTTGACAACCTGCAAATGGGCTACGTCTTCGAGGAACTGATAAGGATCGGTGCAGAGCAGTCCAACGAGGAAGCCGGGGAGCATTTCACGCCCCGCGAAGTCATTAAGCTCATGGTCAATCTGCTCCTGTCCCCCGAACAGGACTTGCGCCGGAGCCATGTTGTGAAGACGATCTATGACCCCGCTTGCGGGACCGGCGGTATGCTCTCGGTTTCCGAACAATACATCCGCCGCCTGAACACCGAAGCCTCTCCCATCCTCTACGGTCAGGACTGGAACGATGAAGCCTGGGCCGTTTGCAAGTCCGACATGCTCATCAAGGGAGAGGATGCGGAGAACATAATCCTGGGCGACTCCTTCACCAAGGATGGACTCGACCGCGATCAGGACGGCAAGAAATGGACTTTCGATTATATGCTTGCTAATCCGCCGTTCGGGGTGGAGTGGAAACAGCAGCAGAAAGCAATCGAAAAGGAACGCGATACCTTGGGCTATGATGGCCGGTTCGGGGCCGGAACTCCCCGGATAAACGACGGCGCTCTCCTGTTCCTGCAGCACATGCTTTCCAAGATGCAGGCGGTAAAGGACGGCGGCAGCAGGATCGGCATTGTCTTCAATGGATCACCGCTGTTTACCGGCGATGCCGGGAGCGGCGAGAGCGAAATCCGGCGATGGATTATCGAAAACGACTGGCTTGAGGCCATCGTCGCCTTACCTGAACAGCTCTTCTACAATACGGGAATAGCGACATACGTTTGGGTACTCACGAACCGGAAAGAGGACCGGCGCAAGGGCAAGGTCCAACTGATCGACGCCCGAAATTTTTGGGTCCAAATGGAAAAGAGCCTGGGCAACAAGCGTCGAAGAATCGGGGACCAGTCGGAAAAAGACAAAGACCCGGACCATATCGGGGCTATCACGACAATCCATGGAAACTTCCATGACGGCGAAACTCAGGTGGTTGCGACGAACGGCAAGACCAAGACACTCGTGGTAAGCAAGGTTTTCGATAACGAGGACTTCGGATACCGCAAAATCACCGTTGAGCGCCCGCTAAAGCTCAACTTCGAGGTCAGCGAGGAACGGATTGCCCGGTTGGACGAGCAGGGCGGTTTCCGAAACCTCGCCACAAGCAACAAAAAAGACGAGAAGACCCGCCAGCGCGAGATTGAGTCGGGTCGAAAGCGCCAGGAGCAAATCCGCGAATTCTTACGCGCATTTTGCGCCGAAACCGGCGAGGATCAGTATCTTGACCGTGCGGAGTTTCTGACGGACCTGAGAGATTTTGGCCGCAGGAACGGTTTTCGCCTCGAATCCGTCGAACTCAAAGCAATGATCGGCGCATTGAGTGAGCGCGACGAGACCTCCGAAATCTGCCGCAACCGTGACGGCAACCCCGAACCGGATACCGAACTGCGCGATACCGAAATCGTGCCGCTCAAGGAGGATATAGACACCTACTTCGAGCGGGAAGTGCTGCCCCATGTACCCGATGCCTGGATCGATCGTAGCAAGACCAAGATCGGGTACGAAATCCCCCTGAACCGCCATTTCTACCGCTATGAGCCACCGCGCCCGCTTGAAGAGATCGAGGCAGATATCAAAACCCTGGAAGGCGAGATCGTGGCCTTATTGCGTGAGGTAACGGCATGAGGTATCCTGCGTACCCGCGCTACAAACCAAGTGGTGTCGATTGGCTTGGCGATATACCGGAGCTTTGGGAAGCCAAGAAGGTCAGGTATATTAGCAAAATCCGCTATGGATTAGGGGAACCGCCTGAATACGTGGAAGACGGTCTTCCGTTCATCAGGGCAACGGACATCAATGGTGGACGCATAGACTTCAGTACGGTGAAAAGGGTTAGCCCCGAGGACGTTCCATGGCATCGGAAACCCCAACTTGCTCTCCATGAAATTCTGGTCGTTCGTAGTGGAGCCTATACCGGGGACTCCGCGCTGGTTTCCCAGGAAGTTGCTGGTTGCATTGCTGGCTATGACATGGTGCTGACGGTAGATGGAGCCTTCCCCCCTTTTGTCGCATGGGCTCTGTTGTCGAAGTACATGCTACTAGGTCAAGTCCACCTGGAACGGATGCGGGCGGCGCAGCCACATTTGAACGCTGAAGAGCTAGGTGGGTTTACGATTCTTATGGCACCCGATTCAGAACAGCGTATTATCGCTGATTTCCTGGACCGGGAGACAGGCCGCATTGATTTCCTTATTTCGAAAAAGCGGGAATTGATAGAGAAGCTCAAAGAGAAGCGCACCGCCCTGATATCCCGCAGTGTAACTCGTGGTCTTCCGCCAAATGCCGCCATTAATGCAGGTTTTGACCCGAATCCGCCGCTCAAGCAGGCCGGGATTGAATGGCTTGGCGCAGTCCCTGCACACTGGCAAATGAAACAACTCAAGTGGGCCGTAATGTTTCAGCGTGGTCACGATCTCCCTTCCGACGACCGTGAAAAAGGAGAAGTGCCCCTGGTATCGTCTTCTGGAATTTCCGCTACTCACTCAAGAGCGGCCGCCAAAGGGCCTGGGATCGTTACCGGGCGCTATGGAACTATAGGGGAGTTCTACTTGGTCGAGGAAGACTATTGGCCCCTGAACACCACCTTATATAGCATCCGGCTTCATGGAAATGTGCCTCGTTTCTTGCGCTATATGCTTAAGCACCTTTCCCCGTTGTTTTTAATCAACGCCGTCAAATCGGCGGTTCCTGGTGTGGACAGAAATGATATCCACCCTACCCGGACAGTCATTCCGCCGGTTCATGAACAACTTGCTATAGCCGACTACCTGGACCTCGAAACGGCCAAAATTGACGGGCTCATAAAGAGGATGGACGCCATTATCGAGCGCCTCCATGAATATCGCACCGCGCTCATTACCGCCACCGTGACCGGGAAAATTGACGTTCGGAACCTTGCCACGCACGAACAGACCCAAGCCGATGAACCTGCTTTGGGCGTGAACGGACTGCGTAAGGCCCGCACGCCTTGACGGGACGATAAACTGATACGGGATCGACGGAGCAGAGCATCCCATGAACCAGACCACTGAGAAATCCTTCGAGGCCTATGTCCAGGAAATGCTTGTCACCATCGGGGGCTGGACACAAGGCGACCTCGCCGAATGGGACAAGGAACGGGCGATATTCCCCACGCTGGTCCTCGCCTTCATCCAGGGCACCCAACCGAAGCTGTGGGACCAAATGCGTGCGCTCCACGGGGCGGGGCTGGAGTCTCTCATAGTGGCCGGTCTCGTCAAGGAACTCGAAATAAAGGGCTCCCTCCACGTTTTGCGCCACGGGTTCAGGTTCTACGGGAAAACATTCCGCCTCGCTTATTTCAAGCCTGCCCATGGGCTAAATGATGAAACTTTGCGGCTCTTCCAGCAAAACCGACTTACGGTGACGCGGCAGGTTCCGTGTCATCCAGGCGACAACAGTACGGTGGACCTCATTTTTGCGATAAACGGCCTCCCAGTCGCAACCTGTGAGTTGAAAAATCCTGCCACGGGGCAAAATTGGAAGGATGCCAGGCGTCAGTACCGAGAAGATCGTGACCCAAGAGCCCCACTGTTTCTGTTCAAAAAGCGGGCTCTTGTCCATTTTGCGGCAGACCCCGAAGAAATCTACATGGCGACCCGGATCAATAAAGAGGCGACCGTCTTCCTGCCGTTCAACCGGGGCAGCCATCCGGGGGAAATCCAATGCGGGGCGGGAAACCCGCAGCATCCTTCCGGCTATCGCACGGGCTATTTTTGGGAGGACGTACTCCAGTTCGAGAGTTTCCTGGATATTGTCGGGCATTTCATCTTCCTGGAGAAGCGGGAAGAAAAGGTCGATGACGGTAAGGGGGGCTACCGGCGCGTTACGAAAGAGACGATGATCTTCCCGCGGTACCACCAGCTTGATGCTGTGCGGAAACTGGGGGCGACGGCACGAAGTGAGAAAAGCGGTCACAACTACCTGATCCAGCATTCCGCCGGAAGCGGCAAGACCAACAGCATATCCTGGCTCTCACATAGGCTTGCAAGCCTTCACGACGACAACGAACAGAAGGTCTTCGACTGCGTGGTGGTCATCACCGACCGTCAGGTATTGGACCGGCAGTTGCAGGATGCGATCTACCAAATCGAACACGCACAGGGGGTCGTCAAGGCTATCGATCAGGATTCCCGCCAATTGGCCGAAGCTCTGACCGACGGCACCAAAATCGTTGTCACGACCCTCCAGAAATTCCCATTTGTGCTTCGTGGGCTGCTTCGTGTCGCCGGGGCTGTAAAGATCGATGAGGCAAGCGAAGAGGAAAGAACGCAGGCCAAAACATGGGAAGCGGAAATCGCAAAACGGAAATACGCCGTCATCGTTGACGAAGCCCACTCCAGTCAGACCGGAGAGACCGCCCGCGAGTTGAAGATGATCCTGGGGGCTTCGGCACAGCAGGTAGACCCGGAAAAGGAACTTGATTGGGAAGATGGTTTGAATCAGGTCATGGAGTCGCGGGGGCGGCAGCCCAACCTGTCCTTTTTCGCCTTCACGGCGACGCCGAAGGGCAAGACCCTGGAGCTTTTTGGGCGTGATGGTGCAGGCGGAAAGAAGATTGGGTTCCATATCTACAGTATGCGTCAGGCAATCGAAGAGGAATTCATCCTGGATGTGGTGAAGAACTACACGACGTATGCGACTTATTTCAAGTTGGTCAAGGCCATCGAGGACGATCCGAACTTCCCGAAAAAGAAGGCGGCGCGGGCGCTTGGCAAGTTCATGAGCCTGCACGATTTCAACATCGAGCAACGGATAGAAGTCATAGTAGAGCATTATCGACGGCATGTCAGGCCGCAGCTTGCCGGCCGCGCCAAGGCCATGGTCGTTACTTCCTCGCGCCTGCACGCGGTCAGATACCTGCTGGCCTTCCGGCGGTATATCGAAGA
This sequence comes from Pseudomonadota bacterium, assembly GCA_023416335.1. Next base: position 15,762 of record JAEZHY010000072.1, read on the forward strand.
AAACGGATACCACAACATTCATCCGCTGGTGGCCTTCAGCGGCAAAGTCAAAGACCCGGATACCGGCCTTGAATACACCGAACCCGGAATGAATATCGACATAATTACGAGGAAGCCGATCAGCGAAAAGGCGCTGCCGGAGAGATTCGAGTCTCCGGATTACCATGTCCTGCTGGTGGCCAACAAATACCAGACCGGCTTTGATGAACCCCTGCTACAAGCCATGTATGTCGATAAACGCCTCGACGGCGTTCAGGCCGTTCAGACCCTATCGCGGCTGAACCGGAAGATTCCGGGCAAGGAAAATCCGTTTGTTCTGGACTTCGTGAACAAGGCCGAAGATATCTACCAGGCTTTCAAACCCTTCTACAACGCGACAAGTCTCCAGGAGAGTTCCGATCACAGGCTGCTGGAACGGCTTAAACTCGAACTGGATGAGGCACAGGTCTATTACTGGAGCGAGGTTGAGGGGTTCGCAAAGGTCTTTTATCTATCACCCGACAAGCAGAAACCCGGCGACCACGCCCGGATGGAAAAGTGCGTCCAACCGGCCGTTGACCGCTTCAATGAGATCGCGGAGGAAGACAAGCGCGGCGCTTTCCGTGATAAACTCGGCGGCTTCGTCCGGCTTTATGTCTTCATGAGTCAGATCATGCCCTATACAGATACCGCTATGGAGATGCTCTATAGCTATGGGCGCTTCCTGTTTCCTCATCTTCAGGTCGAACGCACAGGACCAATCAAGCTCGGCCCTGAAGTCGGCCTCCAGTATTACCGCCTCCAGCGAACGTATGCCGGTGGCATCGATCTCGCCACAGGTGAACCGCAAGGCGTCTACAGCCCCACGGAAGTGGGCACGGGCAAGGCCAAGGATGACAAGGTACCCCTATCGGAGATCATTACGCTTTTGAATGAGCGTTTCGGCACGAACTTCACCGAGGAAGACCGGCTCTTCTTCGAGCAGATCAAGGAGAGAGCCGCAAAGAACGAACAGGTGATACAGCTTCGCCGGGCGAACCCGTTCGACAAGTTCCAACTCGGCTTGCGCAAGCTCATCGAGGAATTCATGATCCAGCGCATGGGCGAAAACGATAAGATCGTGACCCGCTACATGTCGGACCAAGAATTTGGAAGCGCGGCATTCTCGGTTCTCTCCAAAGAGATATACGAGTCGATCCCGGAGAGTTTCGACCTCGAAGCTGGACAGGCATCTTTGAGCGATTCCGGTCGGTAAACTGGATGATAAATCATACCGGCTATAGTTTTTGGTATGCCAAACCGGGTCTACTATGGCCCACTTTCGCTCTGCCCCGGCGTCTGGAGCCTTTCTGATCTGCGCCGAGTGCAACAACCCGCAGCTTTACCATATGCGGAATGGACGTCGGCAGGAGGGCCGGATAGACTTCAGGTGTTTTGTCCGGCATTACGGGCAACAGCTTCTAAACCGATATCGATCAATATCCTCGCATGATTCTCATCGGTGTCACAAGTGCAGCCTAAAAGTGTAAACAAAGTCTGCCAATGTGGAAGTTACACACGCACACGTGCATGGGGGAACATTCGTTGACAGAAGGCCCAATCACGGTGGTGTACGGACTAGGAAATTCTTCTCTCGTTAACCCGGAACTATCAGCACGGATGTATAAGGACAAGGCGAGCCGGAAAGCATGCATCGGTTCCGTTCGCAATATGAACTCGGCATTGTCTTTTACCCTGAGGGGCAAGATGCACTGCGTTTTGAGAGACCGCAGTCGAGAGGGCGAACTCGATTGGTCGCTTGCTCCCGACCACGGTGGCCCAAAGTTCGTGATTAAAGATTTCGGCAAAGGTGGTCAAGCGCACCATGCGGAAAAAGGCCGACGTGGGTCGTCATGTCGAATTCTCCGTTTTTCAAGCCCAGGAAATGCGAATCCAATTCCGCTTGGTATGGCTTATCTATAGAAGGCATTCGTTTTCGCATGTCCGCAACCACAGTACGGCAGTAGCGTGTTCCATCCAGCTAAGTTTCCTAAATATGAAAGAAAAGACCTCCTCGGTTCATTGACAATTTCGCTTGCTTTGGTTCCCCTGAATGCCTCCAAAAGCATGCGGATTCATGGGCTTTTCCAGATGCGATCTCACATGCTATTTTTATGCTGATCGTGTGTTTTGCAGAAACCCCGCTTGACCGGCTCCCTTCGGTGGACTACAAACTCCGGAGTGCCGTACTTACGCCACCGTTCCGAAATTCCATATTTCGTTCCGATCCGCGCAGTTCCATTTCCAGGTTCGACGATATCAATAAAGCCACGGTCTACCAACTGATCGATTGCCCGTGTAAACCGTGACTGGGTTATGCCGTAATTCTTCTGGGCTTCTCTGTAGTAGAAAGTGATTTCTCGGCCGTTTACCAGAACCTTCTGCTTATTGTTACGTGTTCCTGCTTTTTCGTACCGCCTTTTCGTCAAGAAAAGCGTGTACATCGCAGGCGCAGCACCGGACAGCGAAAACCATGCCTTCGACTTTAAGAGTTCCTGCTCAACGACAATGACTCTTCCCTTACTCACTCTGGCCGCTCCCAATTCCTGTCGTTCTCATGTTTTCCCAATGTCGATTACCTGTAATAAGCCTCCATCGTTTTTTGCCTCGTACCCGTGCCGCTTCACCTCCTTCCGAGATAATTATTGTGAAAAGCTAAGTTCGGGAATTTACGTTTTCCGTCTCTTCGATGAGTAACTTCTGAGCTGCACAGAGAATATTATATTCGGACGATTTCAGTAGCAAGAACAATCTGGAGATTTTATTAGTTAAACTAATAATACCCATAACGGGGGTTTCCAGGTGGCTCCATTCAATCAAAAACCATCGGCCGAAATTCTTCGCGCGATCGGTTTTGGGGGTGTAAGGGTGGGTGGCGGTTCAGAGAGGTTCGCCTGCCATCTATTCGGGGGGCGCATGCAGGTCATTTCATCCGGCGGATTCCTGTTGCTCTGCGCAAAATGGTACTTGGTAGAGCCGCATTCCGCTCGGTTCTCCTGGGGGCAAGGTGTTTCTATGCCCGAGATGCAGCCGCAGCTTCCAGGCTCTATGCGGGACAATCCTGCACAACCCGTCATAAGGAAAAGGCAGGAAACAGTCTTTTTGACAACCCGCTAGGCAAGTGGTGTAAAATGGTCGCCGAGCGACGTGCATATGCACCGCAAACTGACATGCCCCTATGATGCTCCAAAAGAAGCTCGGAACCGCTTCCGACGTTTGCCTCGCGCTTACGATCTCTTTCGAAGGCGCCAAAGGAGTCTTGATGAAGGAATTGCCGTTCGACAGTGTTCTGGTGTGGAGACCGGAGAAAGTCGGCTACGAGCCGCAAACGACAGGAATGGTGCAAGTGCCCACGGGGCAGACAGAATGGAACTACGATATATACCTTTGCTTCCTGGCGGACAGAATCCAATGGATGTGCGACAGGGAGAGCCCGGAAAGTCTGAGGGAAATTCTGGAAATAGCTGAAATCAGGATAGACCCGAATCAGGATGACCTGGGCACAGCAATCATGTACGAAGTGCTCGACCGACTGGACGCCATGGGAATCCTTGGAGGGTTCAACCGGAAACCGGAGCCTGACCCACTGGGGATTGAAATAATTTCGCAGACCGGTTTAGGGGAGTGGGCCATGAACTTACTCCCCCTCTAAAACTCGACAATTTTTATCAAAAAAAGTCCACACCGGATAGACTATCCGTTTGGGCATCTCTCTAAATACCCTTCCAGAGCCGTTTTAGGGCCAGTCCTCCAAGAATGTTGCTAAATATGTAGCCAAACTAACGCAAGAAAGTCAAAGTCTAACCGGTTTGTCATTCCACAGTGTTAGCCATGGCCTCACAATTAGGTTGCAATGCTCATTAACCTTTCGTATTATGTCGTCTGCAACAACCATCAAACAACGAAGGGAGGTCATACGGATGGGCGGCAAAAGGAGGGCGGCGGACCTGCGGAAACTCCTGGGCGAGAAACTGAACAAAGAAGGTTTTGAAAACATCAGGCAATTCTGCATCTCGACAAGGATACCATTATCAGCCGAGACAGTCAGAAGGGGTTTCGTCGATACCGGGAAGGAACTGGAACCTTTTTCCCTCGTAATCCTCTGTCGGTACCTGAATTTTACGAGTGACGAAATCCGTGACATTCTGAAAGGCTACACAGACGACAAAGATATTTGGCCTCTGCTCGGGAAATCATCCAGAGGCCAACTGACCGTGCTGGAAGACGCAATCATCAGAGCGGTGAAGGCCATACGAGAAGCAAAACCGGAATACCTTGCGTCCCTGGCCGACTACATCGATCTTCTGGCAACGGCAGCGGGAGTCGAGGTTACGGAACACACAGATAAGCTTCGCAAAGGGAGGGGGTAGGCATAATGGCCGTATCCAAACGCATCATCTGCGAGAGCTGCAAGAAGACAACATGGGCCGAGAATCCGCCTAAGAAAGCGCCCAAGTGTACGAAATGTGGCGGACAAACAAAGATATCCTCAAAGTGGTATGTCAAGGTGTGGGTGGAAGAGCAGAACGGTCATCGGCACGCTATAGTGAAGGCAGTAAGTTCAAGCAAGAAGGTCACTGAAGACTACGAAGCGAAGTTGATATCCGAACGGGCATCGGGAAAATTCTTCGACAAGACCCCGAGGCTCAACTTCAAGGAGGGCGCAGAGGACTTTCTCGATTTCTGTCGGCAACAGGTGAGCGAAGGAAATCTCGGTGCGCGTACCCTTGAGATGTACGAAGGCAGAGTCAACGCCAACCTGATTCCGTACTTTGGCCAAACTGAGTTAGCCCGGATTTCGAAAGAAATGATCGAGGAATACAAGAAGAGCCGAATGCTCCAGTATGTTACCCGCCGTAAGCCGGAAGAGAACCGGCATGGCCGAAAAGCGTTGGTGAAATCACCGCCGAAATTGATAAGCCCAGCCTCTATAAATCGTGAACTTGCCACGCTGAAGCGAATGTTCAATGTTCTGATGGATATGGGAAAAATCAAAAACAACCCGGCGCTACGGGTAAAACTCTTGCGGGAGAACAACCAACGAGACAGGTTTTTGGAGCAGGATGAAATTGACCGCTTGCTGAAAGAGATTCAATCTGAAAATGGGCGCATTGCCGTTCTGATTGGACTGAACACGGGCTTGCGAAAGTCGGGGTGCCTTTCGCTGGAATGGTCGGAAATCGATTTTGAGAAGAACGAGATCGTAACCAGGAAAACCAAAGGTGGGAAGCTGGTCAGAATTCCTATGGCGAAGAGTTTTCGCACCGCCCTCCAGGAATGGAAGCTAAAGTCGGGCGGCAATATTGGCTACGTACTCCCTTCCCCGTCCGATCCGAAGACCTGTCAACCGAGACATGCCCGAATCGGCTTCGATACCGCCTGCAAGCGGGCGAAGATTTTTTACTCCGGCTCTGATCCGAAAAGCGGGATTTTTCATTTTCACGACCTGCGCCATACCTTCGCGACGCATTTTTTGGAGGCGAACCCGGATAAGATCGGAGTCCTTGCCGAGATTTTGGGACATTCCACAACCTACATCACCGAAAGGTATGCGCACATAATCAATCGCTCGAAACACAAAGCCATGGAAAATTTTGGAGGTTTTTCACTGAGCTGAGAAGAAGACCAACGTTGCAGGTAAAATGAGGGCGGGAGAAATTCCGCCCTTTTTAATTTCAATAAATGCGCATGCTTGTATACCTTCCCACGAGGCATCCGAGTCCACTCAAGTTGGAAAATGTATCTAAAATGTCGCTACACAATCTGACCCGATATGACCCGATATGACCACCCCCTTTTTGAACTGTGCCGAGATTATCCATACAAAACAGTGCGTTGTGGCCAAACTACTGAAACTACTAAGTGTGCATCCGATACCACCCAAATAGGCGTCCGGACAAAAAAAAGACCCAGCTAAATAGCTGAGTTTCAAGGTCTTTTATGGCGGAAGCGCATGGGAATCGAACCCACCTGGGAACGCCTTCACGCCCCCACACCGGATTTGAAGTCCGGGAGCCCCACCAGTGAGCTTGGCGCTTCCGAAAGGCACTTTATATACTCTTTTGGCACAATTGGCAACTCATGCTTCAAATCAATCCGCTTCCTTATTTCGGATTTGTATGGAACGAGTCACAGAGTGTATGTTCCAGACTTCACTGGCTACCGGAATCGTAATCCGGAGATATGCCCCGGCGGTGCCGTGCCGTGCAACCTGCGAAGAGCGGCGGAGACAAGAGCATTATCGTCATGGAGGATAACTAGTCATTATCATTATAAATTGCGGTGGCAAGCAGTCTTCTCCTTGACGGCACTGTGTCGATTCACCTTAATGAGGCATCATTTCTGCATCCGGAGACAAGTCGTTTTCGAACCTCGGTGATTGCTGCCTTGTCGGCAAGAAAGAGGCTGCTCCAGGCATGGCCTCCGACCGGTGGACAGGGTGGGCATATCAACGGTATGGAGAAGGGCCTTTCGTTTATTATCAGGAGGGGAGTTTGAAAAGATTTGCTGTGTGTTTGTTTTCGTTATTCCTGGCGGTTGTCGTATCCTCATCCGCCAGTGCGCAGAGGTACGATCTGGGATCGGATGTCGCTTTGAAAGTCGAATACTTCCATTTTCTCGACAAGGACCTGCAGGACCTGAACGCGGAAAACGGTGTATACATCGGCATTGAAGCATACAAACAGCTTTTTCTTCCCAACCTGTATTTTGGGATGGAAATCGGATGGGTGGGTACGTCGGGTGACGTGAACCTGGGAAACCAGATGACGCTGAGCACGGACGTGGACTATGTCCCCATTGAACTCAACACGAAATATGTATTTCCCCTTTCGCAATTCGTGAATTTCGATCTGGGAGGGGGAATTTCCATGAACTATTTCGATTTCAGCCATAAGGCCCCCTCGCTGTCCATCAGCGAAAACGACTGGGTGGTCGGCGGACAGTTCTTCGCCGGTGTGAATTACACCGTTGAAAGATATTTCCTGGGGGCTGAGATCAAATATCAGATCACCGATAATCTTAGCCTGGGTCGTAGCAGCACGGACACCAGTCCCGACAATCTACGAGTCGGTATGCAGGCCGGCATGAAGTTCTAAAGAGGATGCCTCATTCCTGGCGTGCAGGGGTCTTACAACCCCTGTCTTTTTTCGCTAATCCAGAGCAAACGCAACAACCGCGTGAGGCGGCGAACAGTACAGCAGAGAGCACTCAGCCCCGGTAATTTGTTATTACGTTGGACTTTTTGCCCTGGACGGTGTAGATGTGTGCGTCACAAACTGACGGTTCTCAGGAAAATTTTGAACAGCATCTATTTTGATTTTTTTCTCTTCAATATCGGTATGTTTCCAATAGTGCGACAATTTCTTTCGGAGCAGGCATGTCTTTAGCAGACCATTGCGGGAAGATGCCCAGTGTTATCATTGGATTGGCAGTGCTGTTTTTGGCCGTTCCGATCATATCCTTCGGGCAGGGCTGGGACTGGTATGCTGATAAACAGCGGCAGATCACGCAGGAATATAATAATGTAGTCGCGCTTGCCGGGAGTATAACTGCGAACAGAAACGTGCCCCACAACGCAGAGTTGACCGAACTGGCGGGTAGGAACAGGTCGGTTCGCTTCATAAGATATGAGATATCGGAGGCGTATCGGCAGGAGTCTTACGTATCGAGCAATGAAGACAGAGCCCGAAGTGGTTTGCGCGCTCTGGAGTATGCATCCCGTTTGAACTGTCTTGCTGCGCTTGCTACCGCTCAGACTTATATGGCGGTCGGTGGAGCGAGCAATTATGAATCTGCGAGAAGTCTGTACAGGGAGATTCTTTCCAATCGGGATGGAAGCTGCTCGGACTATTATGGACAGGCGGAATCCGAGCTCCGGAGCCTCACGTACGGACGGAAATAGTCGGCATACTTTGCTCGCTCGGCGATCCGCGAACGGTCAGCCTTTCGACCTGTATTGCGGACGGCAGGGAACATGGTCAATTCACTGCTTCACATTTAAAAAACGTATATAGGAACGTCCCATCCTCACGGGTCGTCCTGTGCAGATCAGCGATCCCCTGATCCCAGGTGGACCGGTCGATCAGCCCCATCTGCAGCGCCTGCTCGCGAACCCCCTCCACCATGGCTATAAAAGTATTCTTTGTAAAACCTTCGACTAATACCGGCATGCTCGCATCGACATAAACCATCCTGGGTGAAACGGTTATATTATGAAAGCCTGCTTCAGCCATAAGGGGATAGAGTTGTCTGCCGATTTCGGAATTGCCTCCCATTTTCTCCTGGACCTCCACCAGGCATTGGATCGTGCGCCTGGCACAGGGACTTTCGGGATGGAAGAAGGTCGAACCGTGATCTCCTTCAACAACGGTGATGGTTCCACCCGCTTTCAAGATCTTTTTCAGCTCGCGCAAAGCACCTACCGGATTTGGAAGATGTTCCAGAAGAAAGCAGACGAATACATGGTCGAATTTCCGGGGCTGGAAAGGTAGATTGAAAATATCGCCCCGAAAAAAAGAGACATTATCGACGCCGGCTTCCTTTATCTTCTGTCCGGCGGCCTTCAAGGAGTCTTCCGAAATATCGACGGAAATGAACCTGGCGTTCGGGCTGTTGCGGGCGAGGATGACTGTTTGAGCGCCAACGCCGCATCCGGGCTCAAGTACGGTGCAACCCTCAGGATAAAACGTATCCGAGTGGAGCAAATCCGTTAAGGTGGCAGCCTGATCGGCAAGCCTGGCTTTCTCTCTTTGGGTGTAGCCGTGTACGTAATCGGATTTCATTTTCCGACACCTTGTATATCGAAGATCACTAGAGTTAAGGGGAAAGTGCTCCGGTAGAACCGCAATAGCGTCGATCCGACTCCAGGCTGTGCGGAGGTGATTCAGCGTGCCTGTACTTGTCGGATATTTCCTTATTTTCAGCCCTCTTTTGAACTGCAACCCGGCAACTTGACTATCTGGAACCAGTATTCGCCGAACTTTCTGATAATATCGCACATACTTTCGAAAGTAACAGGTTTTGTTATATACGAGTTTGCACCGCTGGAATATGTCAGCAGGACATCCTCTTCCGCCTGTGAGGTCGTCAATACAATCACCGGGATCGATTTTAGATTCGGGTCCTGCCTGATTTCCTTGAGAGCCTGGCGTCCATCCATCTTCGGCATGTTCAAATCGAGAAGAATCAAATCCGGACGGGGAGACGATGCCGGATCGGAGTACTTTCCCTGGTGCCTGAGGTAATCCAACAGTTCCAATCCATCCGCAACTATACGAAGATCATTCAGTAGTTTACTGCGTTCGAAGGCATCCTGAACCAGAATCACGTCATCTTCGTCGTCATCCGCCATGAGTATTATGGCGGGATTGCATTTCACATCCATTCTCTCTTGTCCTCGCTGGGCGGATTCAATTCAAGCAGACCATGCCGAAATGAGTTTTGCGTGCCGGTTTCCGCCTGATGAACCGGCAGTTTTACAATAAATGTAGTTCCCCGTCCGGGGGTGCTTTCAGCGGTAATTGTACCGTGATGGTGCACCACAATGCTTCTGCAGATTGTCAGACCCATGCCGGTCCCCGGATACTCCTTTTTGCCGTGCAGCCTCTGAAAAGCGGTGAAGATCTTATCCATGTATTTTTCCTCAAACCCTATGCCGTTGTCCGAGAACCTGATCTCACACTGCTCTTCTTCCTTGCCGTTGGATTCACACGTGCTGTGAACTACAATCCGAGGTGGCGTATCAAGCCGGTGAAACTTCAGGGCATTTGAGAGAATGTTCTGAAACAACTGTCTCATCTGAGCGGCATCGGCATCTATGGTGGGAAGAGTATCGGCCTCTATTCGTGCGCTCGTCTCGAGTACACTTTCAGACAGATCGTCCTGCACCTCGACAAAAATCCGGTTGAGGTCTACACGCGTAAATTCGGCCTTCTTTCTGAGGATCCGGGAGTAATCCAGGATGGCAAGGATGAGATTTTGCATTCGACCGGCAGATGCAACCATCCTCTCGAGGAAATCCGTCCCTTTCGGTCCGAGTCGATCACCACTCTCGAGCTTGAGCCTGTCTCCAAAAGCCTGAATCTTGCGCAACGGCTCCTGAAGGTCATGCGAGGCAATGAATGCGAAATCCTCCAGTTCCCTGTTCTTTAAGTAAAGTTCATTGCTGAGCTTTTTCAAGTCTGCTGCACGGGCATTGAGTAACGCAATATGATGCGTCAATTCATGCACCATCGATTCGAGTGCGGAAGCGAGAATGCCGATTTCATCCTTTCGACGCAAACCGAGGGAAGATGAATAATCCCCGTCTTCCACTCTTTTGGCGTATGCAACGGCTTTTTCGATCGGTCCCGTGAGGTGCCAGGCGGTGAAGAACGAAATGAGAATTCCCAGGAATACTCCTGTAATCCCGCCAAAGAGGAGCAACCTTTTTGTTGTCCGGGTTAACTCGGTCAATGTGGCCTGACGCTCGTCCAGAAGATTGCTCTCGTGCACTTTAATTTCATCGAGGCTGGACCTCAATGCATCCATATGGACGTCGCCCTTGCCTGAATCGATGAACTCAATTACGGATTCGAAACGCTCGGATCCCGCGTTAACTGCCCGCCGAAGATCCAGGAGCGGATTTACTCCCGTTCGGAGCCAATCGGAGTAATGACGGTGGAGTTGCCTCAAAGTTGCCTGGTGCAGGGGATTATCGCGTGTAAGCATCGTGAGGGAGTCAAAATGGCTCTGAAAAGCATCGATTGCCGATGTCAGGGGGCGCAGGAACTTTTCATCGCCTGTAATCGCGAACGCGCTTCGTGCCATTTCGATAGTCAGAATGTCCGATAGAAGATTGTCGGTTTTTTCTATCACTCTGTGGGAATGGAGGGTCCATTTCCTTGCATCGAGCATTTTCGTCAGACTGCTGAAGCTGAAGGCCAGCAATGCAATAAAAACGGAAAGGTTGACGGCGAAGCCGATGAGGATCTTCCATTTAAGACGCATGATCGAGAACTCAGGATAACAGGTTTCTGGAATCCGAGCCGCGGCAATGCCGGATGACGACAGAACCTCCGGAGCAAAGACGTCAGGGCGTTTTCACTACATTTAACGTATTGCAGCAAAAACGCCCCGGCAAGGCAGGAGACAAAAACTGGAGGCGACGGAGAATCGCTTTCGGGTGAATGCGGTCAATTTCGAATCAAAGGGCGATCAGCTCATAATCCCTGGAGCCAAGACCGATCTCTGCGGCATATTTTAATTGATGCTCCCAGTCAATCTGGGGATAAACGGCCTTGATCTTGTCGGTTTTGGCCAACTCGGAATCCTTGAGACAGGAGGATTCGAGGGGAGGTCTGCTGTTAAGAAGGTCCATAGATGCCTGATCGATTGCAACCGGGTCGGTCGATGCCAGTATCCCAATATCTGCAACGATTGGAGCGTCCGCAAAAGGATAACAGTCGCAGGCCGGTGAAATCTGAGTGAGGAAGTTTATGAAAACCGATCGTTTCTCTTTACCCTTGATCGCACCGGCAGTGTATTCGACCATTCTTTCCATGAACCTGGGGAGATCCTTTTCCCAATTGATGGTGAGCGCCCCCTGCGGGCAGGCGTGAATACAACGGGCGCATCCGGCACAAAGATTCTGGTCGATATGCATGATCCTGGTAACCGATGGGCTCGGAGCCGCTGCATCCGCGGGCCTTTCGATCAGGGAGATTGCATCCTGGGCACACTGTTCACGGCAAATCCCGCATCCAATGCAGTTCTTGGAAATCACTTCAGGTGCGACTTCCGAGTGCTGGGCCATTTTCCCTTTGCGCGAAGCTGCGCCCATTCCGACGTTCTTTATGGCTCCCCCGAAACCTGCTGCCTCATGGAGTTTGAAGTGAGCCACGGAAATCAGTGAGTCCGCCCGAACCACCGCAGACCCGATATAGACCTCCTGGAAGTGCTTGAGGTTGACCGGAACGGCAACTTCATCTCTTCCGTCGATGCCGTCCGCAATTATGAGCGGCGCTCCGACAACGGGATAAGCAAATCCATTCAGAATGGCGGTGCTGAGATGATCGACCGCGTTTCCGCGTGTGCCTACATAGAGTGTACCGGAATCGGTGAGGAACGGTTTCCCGCCGGACTGGTCAACTGAGTCCACGATAGGACGAATAAGGAGTGGACGGATGAACGCAGTGTTGCCTCTCTCGCCGAAATGGATCTTGATCGCCGTGAGTCCGTTTTTCTTTACGGCTTTTTCCAATCCCGCCACTTTTGCCAGATTCTCGATCTTCTTGAGAAGACTTTGCTCGTGCCCGGCACGCAAACTGGTAAAATATACCCGACTAGACATTGTATTCCTCAGTTTTGAATTTGGACCAAGTACAACCGGTTTTCGACAGGTCCTCTTTTAGCAAAGCCAAAAGGAATAATGCAATAAGAGACTGTGGAATCATCCTCCTGCGGGGGCCAGGAGGACAGCGATGATCCCCGTAAGAAATATGCCGTCGAAGGTGCCTGCACCCCCTATGGAGGCGACCGGCGCACGCAGGTGTTTCAGCTTGTCGAGGTGGAGTATGTCTGCGCCGATCAGGGTCCCGAGGGTCCCGGACATGTAGGCGGTCGGCGCGGCCCATTGGTAGTCGAATATCATTGCCGCAAGAGCCGCAGCCACGGGTGGAATAAGCCAGGGGATGGCCATGCCGACGCCCGGTACAGGCCGAGCGACTTTATAGGTCACGAAGGTGACAGCCGCGAGCGCCATAAGCATCCTGATCGGATGCGGAGAATTCAGAAGCAGATACAGGGATAGAATTGCCGGAATGACAGCGCCGCCAACGTTTACTGCAAGGACCATCTCGTTCTGCCGCCGGATTCGCGGAGGTCGGAAGCGCATTCCAAAAAACGAGACGGTGTCCCACTCGTCTATTTCGTCTTCCAACCGAATTCTGCGCAGGGGGATGTTAACCATGCTTCCGACAATGCAAAGGAAGAGCAGAGAGAAAAGATACTCGGGCGCAATGCCGATTCTTTCGAAAGCCCATGTAAAAAGACCGAACTGGATAAGTCCGAAAGCAATAAAGAGTAAAAAAACGAAAATAAAGATGAAAAAAATAAGAAATGGGGGGAAAAACATAGGCATCCCTGTTCCGAAAGTTTTCGATCACTGGTTGAAAACTGATGGCTGTTTACGGGCCGAAGCAGAAAAAGCAGGCAGGGACTATTCCAGGTCGGGTGGAACGACCGTGCCTGAAATGCCCATCGGACTTTTCGCCCTGGCCGTGTAAAAGGCCAAGGCGAATATACTACTCGTTAAGAGCAGGACGGAAGTGAAAATCTTCGGATCGAGCATCCGTGACTTTGGGCGGAACGGCTCTCAAAGACTGAAGAGCCCCGCCGCATTCAAATCACTCCTTGTACTTTCCCGGAGCTATGCTCGGCCCATACTCCTTCCGAATCTCCTGAAGTTTCTCCACTGTCGCGTGCCACATGTCATAGTATCTGGCCGGGCAATCGGGTGCCGTACGATCATAAAAACGGATTGCGCGCGAGATTTTGGCTATCCAGGGATCGATACGAAACTTGAAAAGCTCCTCATACAATTCCCTGGAAAATTCCTCGTTGAGGAACTTCTTGAACAATCCCTTGAGGTCATCGTAGATCGGAATGAGACCCAGAGGCGTGCGGTAAGCATCCACCTCATTATGGACGCGCCGTTCGGCCCATTGCAGCCATACCTTCTTGGCCAACTTGCTCGTGAGGAACTTCCCGTTTTCGCCCCTGAGGAAGTAGTTGACGGCATATATGCGAGGGACCTGCCGCATTCCTTCGACGAATCGAATATTGTTGGTGATGTATTGGCCTATTGGGTAGCTGATGAAGTCGAGATTTGCCATGGGTTGAGGAACAAGGACCCCTTCCTGGCCGATTGTTGCCGATGTCGTTTCAGACTCGAGCGTACATGCCTTGAGGACAATCCCGCTTTCCCAGTCGGTGGATTCTTCGATAGGAACGGAAGTATCGCTGTCCCTGCCCCCATAAACGATGCCCTGGACCAGAACCCCGTTCTTGTCGTTGTAGACGGGATCGATGTTCTCAAGGTATCCCAGTCTGAGGGTATATCGGGCATTACTGTGTGCAAACGGGATGGGATGCCCCTGCGCGTCCTTTTTACCTTCCTGCCAATCTCCGGAGAAGTTCTTTCCGTGGTCCGGATGATCTACACCCATTCCCAGCCAGTACGGGTTATTGTCGGGACCTGTCAGAACATTGGAGAAAATTATCTCCAGCCCGGGAGTCTGCAGGGTCTTGAAAATGAGAGGATCGTCTTCCGCGTTGACATCCTTGATGATGCCGAAAATGCCGTTCTCGACATTTACGGCACGAAACTCGCCATTGATATTGCGGAAGTAGGCAATATCGTCGCCGATGATCTTCTCTCCAGGGAGCATTGCAGTGGAAGTCTTGCCGCATGCAGAGGGGAAAGCGCCGCAGAAGTGAGTTGCGCGCCTTTTTCCTTCGTTCTGGACGGACATTACGAACATATGCTCGCAGAGCCAGCCTTCCATACCGGAGAGTTTGATCGCAAGCCGCATCGCGTGCTTCTTGAGGCCGACACTGTTGCCTGCATACTGATTATTTGCAGATAGAACGATGAAATCTTCGAGGTCCTGATAAATCCTGCGCTTGTCGAGATCGACGGAGTTGCCGTTTTCATCGAGGCGGCCCGCACTGTGAACGAAGCGGAAGAATTTATCCTTGTCCGCCATCTGTCGAAAATGTTCGTATCCTCTGCGATAGAGCAGTTCCTCCGAGTGGCACACGTAGAAAGAATCGGTCATCTGGGCGCATGCTATCGAAAAAGGGCTGTGGGTTGGACCTTCGCAGCTCAGCTTGACGATGGCTTCCTTGCCTTTCATTATTCCTTTGAGGATGCCCCGGACTTCGGCGAGTCCTTCATCGCGGTCTTTTGCGTTGAGAGCGCCCATGAGAGGAAGCAGGTCTTTGCCGACCAAATTCTTTGTGGCCCCGGGTGCTCTGCCCTGGTCATCGAAGCCGTCGTAATGGATTGTATGGGCATCCCTTGCCAGCGGCCTCTCCTCGCCCTTCTCAACGGCCTTTTTACTGATATATTCGGCATCGGCGTCGCTGTCGTCGCACATATAGACGGAGTCCGGCGCGCAAAGCTCGGTGTACTCACCAACGAATTCAAAAAGCTTGAGGTTGCCAAGGCCGACCAGCTTTCTGTAGCTCTCGGCTGTCATCTTCTCCTTTAACAGTGGTGCATACCGATTGTTATCGAGATCTGACATGCTTTAATCCCTTCTACGCGGAAAAAGTAATAACTGCACGAACATGAGGCTAAGTCAGATTACGCCCGAAAGTTGCATGGAGAATCAAGCACACTCTCCGTAAAGATCCCTTACGGCATCGAGGAGAGACGTGTAATATGGTTCCCCGGAAAAACAGGTATCCGTGTTTCCCTGTACATCCTTGCGGCACAGGCGTATCCCCCTGCAGCCCGCATTGTTTGCAGCTTGAATATCGGTTTCATGGTCGCCGATGAAAAACGTATCCGAAGGCTTTATGCCGGCAAAGCGGCACGCTGCCAGCAGCATGGCCGGCTCGGGTTTCCTGCAGCCGCAGAGTTCATCCGGCCGGTGGGGGCAGTAAAAGGCGGCCAGGATCTTCCCCCCGGATTCTTCCACCTTCCGCAGCATTCCCTCATGCATCTCCCAGAAGTTTTCCCAGCTGATGAAACCTCGATTGATGCCGGACTGGTTGCTTGCCAAAATGACTCCGATGCCCAGTTCCTTCAGAAGCCTGAGCGCAACCAGGGAATCCTGATAAAACTTGTATTCCTGGATGCTTTTGACATAATCGGGTCTATTCTCGTTCAGAATTCCGTCGCGGTCCAGCAGAAGGAAACGTGAGCTCTTCGGATGTGGGGAATCGAACCAGACAAGCATTTTTCAGTAGGTCCATCCTGGTTTCAGTAAATTATGCTCAAATCAGACTTATAAAATGTGTATATTAATTTCATAAGCAAGCTGAGTTGAGTGGTGCGGAAGCGATATGAGCTTCCTTTTTTTAATGCCAAACCTAGAGTATAACATAAGGGCCATGCATCAAGCAATTGATCTTCAAAAGCTGCAAAACGAACTGGGATACGACTTCCAAAACGCGGAACTTCTTTTTCGTGCGTTGGTTCACCGATCCTTTGCCTACGAAAATCCGGACGTTGCTGCGGATAACGAGACTCTTGAGTTCCTGGGCGATTCCGTCCTGGGGTTGGCAATAAGTCATCTTCTCATTGAGTTGTTCCCGGACTGCGATGAAGGTGAACTCTCAAGGCTGCGGTCTTCCATTGTCAACGAACGGGAACTGGCTCAAATCGCTTCTACCGTCAGCCTGGGTGATTACCTCCTTTTAGGAAAAGGAGAGGAATTGTCGGGGGGACGACAGAAAGCATCCCTGCTCGCCAATGCGCTCGAAGCCCTCCTGGCGTCCGTCTACCTTGACGGAGGTTTGGAGTCCGCTGTTCGCCTGGTTAAGAAAATGTTTAACCGCTACCTTGAGAACAGAGAGGAGGAATTCCTCCTCAAGGCCCTGGACAAAGATTATAAGACACAACTCCAGGAAATCACGCAGGCTAAGCTTAAACTCACTCCGACATACTTCCTCGAATCCGAAGAAGGGCCCGATCACGACAAGACTTTCTTCATGCGAGTAGCCATTTCCGACCGCGTGCTTGCTCAGGGGTCGGGTAAGAGCAAGAAGGAAGCGCAACAGGAAGCGGCACGCAAGGCCATTGATGCAATCGAAAGGGATTCGGAATTGCTCCGTCCAAATGGCTCCTAAGAAGATCATATATCCCATATTTCTGCCACATGCCGGGTGCCCGTTTCAGTGCATATACTGTAACCAGAATGCCGTCACGTCCGCCGGTTCAGCGGAGGAAGAATTCCTCCCATCCGTGCTGAGGCGGTTATACGCTCACGCGGAAGAGGCGCGACGGCTGGAGAGGCCGGGCGAGATCGCTTTTTTCGGGGGGACTTTTACCGCGCTGGCACCCGAGTTGATCGGCCCGATTCTGCAGGCTGCCTCGGCGTATGTTCGTGAGGACATTTTCACGGGGATCCGCTTTTCGACCAGGCCGGACTGCCTTGGTCGCGAAGTGCTGGAACTGTTGTCGGGTTTTCCGGTACAGACCGTTGAACTCGGGGTCCAGAGCCTCTCGGAGGAAGTGCTTGCGGCAAGCCGCAGGGGATACTCGGGCGGCGACGTGAGGAAGGCGGTTGCTTCAGTAAAAGAAAAGGGCTGGAGCCTCGGGATACAGCTTATGGCCGGACTGCCTGGAGACAAAGCGGGATTGCTCCTCGAGTCGGTAAGACTTGCGATCGAAATGCGCCCGGATTTTCTGAGAATTTATCCGACACTTGTACTGAGAGGGACCGCACTGGCGGCATTGTTCAACAAAGGAGAGTACAAAGCTCTGAGCCTGGATGATGCAATTGCATGGCTGGAGCCTGCTTACGATATGCTTCTGCATGCGGATATCCCCATCATTCGTATGGGGTTGCATCCTGATGCGGCACTCGAAGAACCCGGTGTGGTCCTTGCCGGTCCGATACACCCTTCCTTTGGTTATCTTGTTAAGTGCCGCTGGTGGCGCAATCGCGTTGACGCGAAATTCGCGAGTCTTCCTGAAACTGCCGGGTGCAAGCTGCTTCTGAGGGTCCCGGCAAATCAAATCAGCGAGGTAGTCGGTCCGGCGCGGGAAAACGTGCGACACTGGAAGACGAAATGGCATCTCGAAAGCCTGGAGGTGAAGACAGAGCAGGAACTCCATGGCATGGAAATGCAACTGGAATGTCAACATATTATAAACACCAGGAGGCGTCCGAGTGACGGCTGAAGACACAAAGGTATTCAAATCAGGATATGTCGCCATTGTCGGCGCACCGAACGTGGGAAAATCCACTCTGCTGAACCGGCTTTTGAAGCAGAAGATCTCGATCATCGCGCCCAAGCCGCAGACTACAAGGAACAGAATCGTCGGGATACTCACGGGCGAAAACTACCAGATCGTTCTGGTGGACACACCGGGGATACACAAAGCCCAGGATGAATTCAACCGAGGCCTTGTGGACACCGCCCTTTCCTCGCTGAGCGAAGCGGATGCGATCTGTTTCATGATCGAACCGGAAGGAGCCGGAAAGCAGACAAACGAGTTCATCCTCGAAAATCTCCGGTCGATCGGGACACCCGTGATTCTGGTTATCAACAAGGTTGATACTGTCAAAGACAAAAGAGAACTCCTCCCGCTGATCCAGAGATTTCAGGAGAAAAAGGAGTTCAAATCGATCATCCCTGCTTCCGCAATGACGGGAGACGGTGTCGGCGATATACTCAATGAGATCCTTTCCCTGCTTCCGGAAGGGCCGCAGTATTATCCGGAAGAATACGTGACCGATCAGCCCGAACGGTTCTTCGTCGCCGAACTCGTTCGGGAGAAGATATTTCATCTGATTCACCAGGAAATCCCTTACGCCGTGGCCGTAATTGTCGATAAGTTCACGGAGATTCCGGAGAAGAACCGGATCGAGATAGACGCCACCATCAATGTCGAGCGCGATTCGCAGAAGGCAATCATAATAGGGAAGGGTGGCCAGATGCTCAAAGAGATCGGCAAGCAGGCCCGCAAAGAAATTGAAGCCTTCCTGGGATGCCATGTTTACCTGGCGCTGTTTGTAAGGGTTCAGAAAAACTGGAGGAAAGACCCTCGTGCCTTGCTGGAGTTCGGATATCGCCAAGGGCAATGAGGTAAGTTCGGTATTTCAGAAGCATCATGTCCGTTAGTTCCCAAGGTTCGGGGCTGTTGCCCAAACTGCCGCGACAGCCTCGAATGGCTTGTGAGCCACGATTTCCGTCATTCCGGTGGAAACCGGAATCCAGGCTTCCAAGGCGATTAATCGTGAAATCAATACCTTAGAAACTCTGGATCCCGGCTCAAAAACCTGCCGGGATGACGGGTTGGGGAACTTGGCCGCAAAATACCCGGTAGGGCGCATGTTTTCAGGTACCTCCGTCGGGGTCTCTAGTGTTGCGCACCCGGAAAATGATTCCCGGCTGTCCCCTGAATTAACCGACTTGCCCTTCCTGCATCAGAAATAGTTCTCAACCGGGTGGATAATCACACGCCTGTTGGGTTCCTTACCGATGCTTTGCGTTCTCAGGCCGTTTCTTTCTGCAAGCATGTGCTGCAGGCGGCGTACATGGGAATTTCTGGGGGAGAGTTCCACGGGTTCGCCGGCTTCGCGAATCGTCTCGATAGCGGCTTCAGCTTCCCGAATCCCCGCGTTTTCCTGTTCGTCCAACAACTCTTCCGGAGTAAACAGCGAACGAAGGAAATTCTCCATCTGAACGGATGTGTTGCTCTTGAGGACGTATCTTGGAATGCCGCGAGCCTCTGCTTCGCGTATGTCCCGGGGCTGTCTCTTTTCCTGGGACTTCAACGTCAGGATAAGATCGGACCTGTCGATGTCGGCGGCAATGACGGCAGAGACCCTCAGTTTTTGAATGGCCCGTTCGAGACGAATGCGGCTTACTCCATACGAGAAGATCCTCAAATTTCGACGTTTCTTTCGTTTCTGCGCAAGCTGGAGAATCGGAATTTCGGCAACGGTATCGGAAGGACTTTCCTCCGGTTCGGCCCGGCTTACCTCTACCGTTCCGTCCTCAGCCCTCATGCGAATCTCCGGAGAAGGCCGGAATCCGCGAAGAAACCGGTCCACGACATCCGTCACATTTTCGTACACGGCCAGCTTATCGCGTTCCTGAATTTCGATCATGACATTGAAGGTGGGCGGGGCCTTCCGTTCGAGTACGGTCTTCTGCGTCCTGCGCCTCCTTGCTTCTTCGTCTGACAGTGTCACTGTCTGAATGCCGCCGACGAGGTCCATCAAGGTCGGGTTTTGAAGCAGGTTTTCGAGGGTCTTTCCGTGCGCGGTCGCGATGAGTTGGACCCCGCGTTCGGCAATAGTGCGCGCGGCGGCGGCTTCCGCCTCGGTGCCGATCTCGTCGATGACTATCACCTGCGGCATGTGATTTTCGACCGCTTCTATCATTACGGAATGCTGCTTGTGAGGTGAAGGGACTTGCATGCGGCGTGCCCGTCCGATCCCGGGGTGTGGGATATCTCCGTCGCCGCCGATCTCGTTTGAAGTATCGACTATGATGACTCTCTTGCCCAGATCGTCGGCAAGCACCCGGGCAGCTTCGCGAAGAAGGGTGGTTTTCCCGACACCGGGAGGTCCCAGGAGCAGAAGCGATTTCCCTTCCTCGATCACGTCACGGATGATATCGACGGTGCCGAAAACGGCCCTGCCAACCCTGCAGGTAAGGCCAATTATCGATCCGGTTCTGTTCCGGATTGCAGAGATGCGATGAAGAGTCCGTTCGATGCCCGCGCGGTTGTCTTCGGAAAACTTTCCAACGCGGGAAACCACATAGTTGATATCGTCGTGGGAAACCTGGTCGCCTGAGATGTCCTGCATGCTGTTTTCGAGGCGGGCTTCGGGATGCCTGCCGAGATCCAGCACTATCTCTAAAAGGGAATGATAATCGCCCCTGGATTCGAGTTTTTCACGAACGTGGCGGGGAAGTACCTCCAGCAGCAATTCCAGATCGTCGTTTGCCGGTTCCGTAATCACGCATGTCTCCATTAAGTCGTTGTATTTGCTAGTTCATTATACAACGAAAACAAACCTGCTCAAATCGTCATAATTATTGGATCGAGGATGTCAATCGAGGCGCAGGCAAGAACGGCGGGACTACGATGGAGCAGGATAAACTATTGTACGAAGAGGCAGGTTGAGGCAGATACCGGTAGACGACAATCTGACCCCGGATGTCTTCCACTTTCCCTCCCCTTGCGTGTAAAAACGAAAGGCCGAAACCTGCGAAGAGATCCCGGCCTCACTGTGACGAAATTCGACCACGATTAGGCTAAGCGTTTGGAAACATCTCGGCTGCAATTTCGCGCAGCTTGAATTTCTGCACTTTGCCGCTAGCGGTAAGCGGATACTTGTCTACGAAAGCCACATATTTTGGAATTTTGTACCTGGAAATCTTACCGCGGCAAAAATCCTTTATATCTTCCGGCGAGTATTGGTGGCCGTCCTTCATGATAACAAAAGCACCGACTTCTTCGCCGAATTTGGCGCTGGCAACACCCACCACCTGAACATCCTGAATGCCGTCCATCTTGAAGATGAACTCCTCAACCTCGCGCGGGTATACATTCTCGCCGCCGCGGATGATCATGTCTTTGTGGCGTCCGGTTATGGTGATGTACCCGTCGTCGTCCATAACGCCAAGGTCGCCCGAATGGAGCCATCCGTCTTTGTCGATGGTCTGCGCGGTTGCCTCGGGCATTTTATAATAACCCTTCATACTATTATAGCCGCGGCAGCAAATCTCACCCGGGACTCCATTCGGAATGGGTTCACGCGTTTCGGGGTCTTTGATGGCCACTTCGATGGCAGGCATAGCCTTTCCGACCGTTTCGACGCGATGGCGGACCGTGTCCGTCGTGGTTGTCTGAGTCATCACGGGGGACGCTTCGGTCAGACCGTAGCAGATGGTGACCTCCCGCATATACATTTTTTCCATGACCGCCTGCATGGCGGAAACCGGGCAGGGAGAACCGGCCATGATGCCGGTGCGCAGGGAGCTGAAATCGAACTTGCTGAACAGCTTGTGCTGGAGGATGGAGATGAACATTGTCGGGACTCCGTAGAGCGCCGTACAGCGTTCGCCTTCGACCGCGGCCATCACCTGGACCGGATCGAAGCTCTCCAGGAAGACCATGGCACTTGCGTGATTCACAGCAGCGAGAACGCCAAGCACGCAGCCGAAGCAGTGGAACAAAGGCACAGGAAGGCAGACCCTGTCGTTGGAACGGAGCTTTTGATTCTCCCCGATCCAAAACCCATTGTTCCCGATATTATAATGCGTCAGCATGACCCCCTTTGGGAAGCCTGTGGTGCCCGAAGTGTACTGCATGTTGACGACGTCATCGGGGTGGAGGTCTGCCTGACGGGCTTTATACTCCTCATCGGAAACCATATTGCTGAGTGAGATGACCTCGAAAACGGAGTACATTCCACGATGTTTCTCGTGACCGAGGAAGAAAACGCGCTTCAGATAGGGAAATTTGTCGCTTTTGAGATAGCCCCTTTGCTGGGTCTTCAGTTCGGGGACCAGTTCATAGATCGTCTGGACGTAATCGGTGTCCCTGTAGCCGTCGATGACAAAGATGTTTTCACAGTCGGACTGCTCCAGCAGGTAGGCCAGTTCGGCCACCTTATACAAGGTATTTACCGTCAGGAGTATCGCGCCGATCTTTGCCGTAGCGAACTGCAGAGCGACCCAGTACGGGACATTTGTCGCCCAGACAGCGACTTTCTCGCCTTTCTGTATCCCGAGTGCCATCAAGCCCTTGGCAATTTGGTCCACAAGCTCACCGAACTGGCGGTAGGTGAGTCGAAAATCACGGTCATAGTAGACGACAGCATCGCCATCCGGATTGTTCTTAATCGCTCTGTCAAGGATTTGCCCCAACGTCAGGGACTGGAGGACTCCGTTTTCCATGGCCTGTTCAATCCTGCTTCTATTCGGGAAAATAAAGAACTGCGTAGATTTCCGCTCTGTCACCGCGGCAACTCACATAATGAGGAACAACCGAGTTGTAATAGATACTGTCGCCTGCCTTGAGGATATGGACTTCCTGCCCGTAGAAAACCTCGACTTCACCGGAAAGCACGACAATGAATTCTTCCCCTTCATGAAAGGAGAGTTTCTTGTCCTCTTCCGGCTCGGGAAGAATTTCGATGTAGAAGGGTTCCATGTGCCGGTCCTTCTTTCCGCGTCCGAGGGAATGGAACCTCAGGGCGACCGGCTTGTCCTTTCCCTTGTGCATGCTCAGCTCTTCTTTTCTGCCTTCGCGGCGAACGATGAGCGGGTCCTTGCTGAACTGATCGTCCAGAAAGGTCCCAAGCCGCAATCCGAGCACGCGGGCAATTTTGAGAAGCGGTCCAAGAGAGGGGTAAATGTTGTCTTCTTCTATTGCTTCAATAAAATCCAGGTTCAGGCCGCTCCGGGCAGCAAGTTCATCGCGTGATATTTCTCTGGCTTCCCTCAATCGCTTAATCCGTGATCCAACTTTTTCTTCCGTTGTCAAAACGAAACCTCCCTCATGTAATATTAGACCCAGCCAATCCCACTCGACCTGAAGGTACGAGAGGGAAACCTTCCCAATAGCGGAACGTCACCGCTCCGCTGCTGTCCGGACCCGGTGTTGGTTCATTAGCGGTAGATTGGGATTAGTTCGCGACCAGTTCTGAAGGCAAGCAATTCCCCGGACAATTTCGTGTAAGGCCCCCTTATAGCCCGACTTTTTCCTATATTAAAGAGGAAAATGGCGCGACCGCCTTGATATGCACTAAAAATAGGCTCTTTCAGCCCCGTCGGGTCTAGGCACGGTCAGGAAACCATGCCTAGACCCAACGAGGGAATGGAACCCGGATTCGGAAAGGCGGCAGCGACGGTAGGGTGGGTACGTCGGTTTTGGGGGTGCCCACCCGTTCAGCCATCCCGATGGGACCCGTCCAAGGGACGGCGGGTGGGCACGATGAAGCTCAATGCCTGGATGGCGGTAATTGTTTCCGGGTGTGAAGCGCAGAGGCTGCGACAGGGCTGCCGTGAGAGGCACTGCACGTACCGGATACTATCCGGCCTGCCGGGGCGGGGTTCCCAAGGCGGAGGGGCTGTTGCCCAAATTCCCGCGGTAGCTTCAGATTGCGTACCAGATCGATTTCGTCATTCCGGTGGAGATCCAGGCCTTTGGGGCGGATTAACAGTGAGTTCAAGCTTTTAAAAATCCTGGATCCCGGCTTAAAAGCACTGCCGGGATGACGGGTTGGGGGCTTCGTCGCAAAATGCCCCCCAAAAGAAGCTTCATGTCCATTTGGGCAACAGCCCCCGGACCTTGGGAACCAGCGGTGTATTTCCTTTAAGCAACAACATTGACGATGAAACCCACCCTATGCCGACAAAATAGTTTTTGCCCTTTTAGGCGTCTTCATCCACCACCAGGACCCCGGAGCCCTCGATTCTTCCCTGCTTCAATCTAAGAAGAGCCTCGTTTGCTTCTTGTAGAGGGAACAGTTCGACCTGGGGCTTCAGCGGAATTTCGGCTGCGATGCGCAGCAATTCCACTCCGTCTTCACGAGTATTGGCTGTGACGCTTTGAATTTTTTTCTCATAAAAGAGGTGTCTTTCGTAGGCCATCTCGGGAATAGGAGTCATGTAAATGCCGGCGAGGGCAAGTGCTCCGCCCTTTCTGAGATGCTCAAGAGCGACGGGGACCAGGTTTCCGGCTGGAGCGAATATAATCGCGCTGTCCGCTTCTACGGGCATATCCTGCGCATTCTCGCCAACCCACACGGCTCCGAGCTTCGCGGCTAAGTCCCGGTGTTTGGCTCCTCTGGTACAGACATAGACCTTGCATCCCATATGGAGAGCGATCTGTAAAACTATATGCGCGGATGAACCGAATCCATATATCGCAAGGCGCTCGCCAGGCAGAATACGGCTTTGTTTCAGACTTCTATAACCTATGATCCCCGCACACAAAAGAGGCGGGGCTTCAGAATCCTCAAAAGTTTCGGGGATTGCATAAGCGAATTCTTCATTCACAACGGCGTACTCGGCATATCCACCCGGCAAATGGTACCCGGTAAACAGGGCGTTCTCGCATAGATTTTCCTGACCGGCTCTGCAATATACGCATTGACCGCAGGTATGCCCCAGCCAGGCAATTCCAATCCTCCGGCCGATCTTGAATCTGTTAGCTCCGGGACCGATTCCGTCGACAATGCCTATAACCTGATGCCCCGGGATCACCTGCCGGCCGGGAAAAGGCAGTTCACACTCGATTACATGGAGGTCGGTTCTGCAAATTCCGCAGGTCCGCACCTTTATCCTGACCTGGTGCGGGCCGGGCTCCGGCTTTGGGATATCCATCAATTTAAGGGGTGCTTCTTCAATCGGGGCGCAGCGTTCAAGAACCATTGCCTTCATTCGTTACCCCCTTTCTCAAACGGATTGCAGGTTGATTTGTTTCGGCATTTTCTTCATAATGCCGTAAGCCAATCAGAGCAACGG
>JAEZHY010000118.1 GCA_023416335.1 Pseudomonadota bacterium
AGGCAGAGGCAGACCGGGCCTATCCACCTTAAAAAGCACGAATTTTTGTCTAGACTTTGGGGGCCGCTTTAAACTGAGTATTATTCTCTCAAGTTTTCTTGCCCTTATTCCAAAAAACATCGACCCGGAATCCAAAAAATCACCCAAAGATTTCACCCGCTTACGTAAGCTTCCCTTTCAGAAGCTGGTGATCTTTATTATGTCCTTTTGCGCCTCCGGCAAGAACAAAGGGGTGGACATCAAGTCCGGTGATTTCTTCAAAAATGCACGCCGCAGTGGACTCTGGCCTCAATCAGAGGCAGTTCATCGTAGTGCGCTTACAAAGGCGCGCAAAAAGGTTTCATGGACCATCTTCCGCGATATCCTGAAAGATGCCGTGGCACTGGCCTATAACCTTTGGCCTCGAGATCCCTCCTACGTGTGGCACGGGATGTCGGTCATTGCAATAGACGGCTCCAAGTACAACCTGCCGGCAACAGAGCAAAATCGCAAAGAGTTCGATCCCCATAGCGGTTTGGATCACGAAGGCAAAGGGCACTATCCTCAATGCCTGGTCTCAACGGCCTACGATGTATTCAGGCGCCTTCCCGTGGCCAGGACAGTCGTCGGCATCCATGGGTCGGAGCGGGAAGAGGCCTTGGAACTGGTGGCGTCCATCCGCCCGGGAGCTGTTTTGCTCTTTGATCGCGGATATCCGAGTTATCATCTCATCTGCTCTTTGAGAGCTCACTATAACGGCTATTTCATATTCCGTTGCCCGGCCGAATCCACCTTCCCGGCGGTGGAAGAATTCGTTCGCAACGGACGCCAAGAGGGCTATATTCTGCTGCATCCCTCAAACAGCTTCCTCCAGACACTAAGCCGTAGGCAACGCAAGAAGGCCAAGGTCATTCAGTTGAGAATCATCCGGCTCGTCAGCCCCGAAGGTACTGTATCTGTGCTTCTCACCAATCTGCTTAACCAATCCACCTTCCTTGAGAAGAGATCATCAGTCTTTATTTCCGCCGCTGGGAAATTGAGAATCATTATCGAGATGAAAAGGTGGTGTTGGAAATCGAGGAATTCCACGGCAAATCCGCCAACAGCATCCGCCAGGAACTCTACGCGGTGACTATCATGTCGGTAATTGCCAGAACCCTCATGGTGATAACCTCTCGGCTCCACGGCACATCCAGCGCGGAACCCCAGTTCAAGAACGCCGTTATGACCTTGGCCGCCGAAGCCGCCGTACTCGCTCCCGAAAACCCCGAAAAGGCTGTTGAGGTCTTCACTGAGTTGCTTGCTGCGATTTCCCGCGTCAAGTATTATCGACCCAAATCCGCAAGGCCTTCACAACCCAGAGTAACCAAAAGGCCGCCCAATAAATGGTGCTCGGGGAGGCGGAAGAAAATGGAGAATCCTTAATTCAACAGCATTGGGGCCGCCGGTCCCCACGCTATTTGGATCCTTCTTGAACGCAATTCCGTATAAGTTTGCGTCCTTCAGGAATGCTGACAAGAGGTGAATACTGCGCTGCAGTGAGGCAGCCGACTCGGCCTGCCTTCCCGCCCGGTTGTGGATATGGCGCGGTTCCCGACCGCGCCATCCTTAAAGCTTTTGGCCGGACGGTCAGGAAACCGTGTTTTGCCTGCTCTCTACGCTTTCCGGAAGAAACGCGAAACTTACGAAAAGCCTTCATGCTCCGGAGCTCTTACAGCGGATTTCTGTGGCATACGCCGCAGCCGAGCAAGGTGGCGGGAGAAAGGGTCTTTGTGCCGCCTCCCACTGTGATGGTCCTGACGGCACGAACCTTCGACAGAACGGTCCCCTGCCCTGTTTGTCCATGGCACGCACGGCAGGCGTCAAGGTTTCCTTTCGCAAAGCTTTCGTGACCTCCAGCCCAGTTCTGTCCCACCGGATGCATTCCGTGAGGGCCGTTCAGTGAGTTAGGCGGTGAGCCGCCGTGACAGGTCGAACATTCGATTACCACGCCGGTATGTCCCTGGAGCTGTGTGGCTGTGACGTTGTCGTTCGCAACAGATGTTCCGCTTGATCCGACGGTGGGCCATTCCGCATGGGTGCTGCCGTGGCAGGCCTCACAGTACAGTCCCGAATGGAATTCCTTGCTCATGCGGTAAAGTATCCGGTCGCCCGATGGGGCCCTGTTTTCGGCAAAGCGGCTGTTGGGAGCGGAGATCGGTTGAGCGCTCGGATCGTTCGTGCGATAGGCGCGAATCAGCCGGATTCCGTCACCGGCCTTTATCACGTTCGGGTCCAAAGTCAGGTTGCTCACCGCGTCGCCCGTATGGCAGGACTGGCAGGCAGGCTCGTTTACCCACGGGATGCGCTTCGATGCCGTCATTCCGGGATCAAACGGGGTTGCGGCCGAAAATCCAAGCGAAAAATCGTCTCCCACCTGCTTGATATTTCCGTGGCAGTCCTGACAGACCATGCCTCCATTGTACATTGCGCCTCGCAGGCATTTCGTTGTGCTTCCCGGATGGCAAAGATAACACGAGTTTTGAAGCGTACCCTGGACAAAAGCATTGATCACCGGTTTGCCCAGTGTCGGATCCAACCGAAGCGGATCGCTCGGCGCGGGCATGTCCGCGATCAGGTTGGGTATGTTGCCGTGGAAACTGTGAAGAGCCCTCGAATTGCTGTGATGGATTTTCTGCGCCCTGCCGTTTGCATCGGAATCGCCGGGCCCTTTCGGTCCAAGTTGAGCCAGATCCAGCGCCGGGCTGTAATGGCATGTCTGACAGACAACGGGGGTAGAGGACTGCAGGCGGGTCCCGTTTCTTGCATCATGAAGTCTCAGGATGTTGTTGTTTGCGGCCCATTCCTTTTTGACTCCGTCAGGAAAAACGGAAGGGTCCTCGGCGGATGTCGCTACCTGGAACGATGTGCCGGAGAACGGCGAGCCCTGGGCAGAACAGTTTGCATCAACTCCCGGCAGGCAAGCCGCCGCCCCTGTGCCGCCATCGGCTGAGGAGGTATGGCATTTTGCGCATCGCACCTCTGCTGCGACCGGAATGACCGTATCGACAGACGAAATTACCGCTCCCGGTGTCCCGGTCAGACTCCCCGTCCTGTCCTGCGCCTGAACACGCACCAGGGGAAAGGCATTGGCTCTTCCGAAATCATCGACCGGACAGACGGGAACACCTTCGGCAGCGAACCAGTTGACGCCGCTCAACGTATATCCGAACGAGAGCTGGTTAAAGAAGGGGTAGTCAGCATTGAAGCGATTGAACGGCTGAGGCGTGTTCGCCGAATAGGCCGCACTTTCCCCGGGCATCAGCTGCTGGTCTGCAGCGAGTTGCCCGTCGCCCAGATACAGCCTCTCGACATCCGGGACGGGCAGTCCCATATCTTCCACAAGCAGGAATGCCGAAAGTATCCCGGACGGATAGAGGGGGTTATAGGCATCGTAGGCCAAAATCCCGGTACTCGACAGATTGGGGTCCCAGAAATTGCTCTTGTAGATCGGTGACTGGGACAGCGCTCCCAGCGCGGGATCGTTGGGGTTGGATGCGGCGGAGTAGAAAAGCTGCGTCACGATATCCGTCAGGAGCAGCGGAGTGGATCCTTTTCTGACCACCTGAGCATGGAGGACGTTAAAGGGAGGAAGTATGCTGACAACCCGATGGTCCAGAACCTCGCAGTGCATCCCAAGATCGTTGTTGGCGAATACCTGGAATCCACTGTTGGGCGATTGCGGCTGCTCCCGAACCGGAGCAGCAGGCGCGGCGTTTGCGTTGCGGCTCGTCGAAGTGACCGAGGTCGCCGCATAGGCCGGGCCGCTCAGGGTGATGAACCAAAATCCAATCAGAGCCGGGGCCAAGAATCGGTGCATTGACGGAAACGTTCTCATCTCACACTCCTTCTGTTCCGGCAAAGTCTACTCAATCCGGTCCAAAAGGAATTGGGGTGGAACCGGTATTTCCGGTTTAAAGAGCAGGTATATTCATCTACGTAAATCGGAGACCTTATAGCTTCAGCGAGAGAGATCAAAAGACAGGACCCCAAACGCTGGAATTGGTTCACACCGCCAGAATGGCTTTCAAAACTCATCCGGAAGACGGCCACTGATCCTGCTTTATCGACCAGAGAGTTCTGCATCCGAGTTGACAGAGGGAGAAACTGATTGTAGACTTCCAATTAAGGCATTGCAGTCAGATGTAATGCTGCCCAATGTGTGCCCATATCGGCAACGCAGGATGCTTTTGAATTTCAGTCTTGCCGTGAAAAGCTTCATTGCGCGTAGGGAGGTAATGATGCCCAAGTCTAGAGTCACCGGAACAGAAGCCGCCACAAAATCTTCCAAGACATTGTCCAGCGACAAAACAGGTCACAATTCGAAAACTGCAGCCAGCAGTGCATTATCACAAACAAAGGCTCCGGAGAAGACCACGTCCCAAAAGGCGGCAAGTACTGCTTCAAAAGGGTTGAGGGATAACCGGTCCAGCTCCAGCTCAAAAGCAGCTGCAGCAAGTGCTCTCTCTCAGGCAGCACGCAGGGTCGTAAAGTCTCCCATAAAACCAGGCTCCGTTAAGAGATCAGTTGTTGCCAAGGCGGTGAAGTCTTTATCTGATAAACGCGCTAAATAAAATATGACATACGAATATACGAGTAGTGTATTCATCAACTGTCCGTTCGATAATGATTATCGACCAATGCTCTACGCAATGACTTTCACGGTATATGACTGTGGATACAGGCCACGATGTGCGCTTGAGCTGGACGATGGTGGTCAAGTCCGAATAGACAAGATATCCAAGATAATCTCTGAATGTAAGTTCGGGATCCACGATATTTCCAGAACCGAGCTTGACGAAAAGCACCTGCCCAGATTTAATATGCCTTTAGAACTCGGCATCTTTCTTGGAGCCAAGAAGTTTGGATCAATAATAGATAAACAGAAAGTTGCACTAATTCTTGATCGCGATAAGTACCGGTACCAAATCTACATTTCTGATATCGCCGGTCAAGATATAATGGCTCACAGCAACGACCCCGCCGCAGTGATTCCAATTGTAAGGAACTGGCTTAGAAACTCATCCGGACGGAGAACCATCCCTGGCGGCAATGCAATACTTGCTCGTTATAATATATTCAAAACTGAGTTGCCTATTCTGTGCTCGTCTTTGCACCTGGAGCACGGTTCCTTAATATTCAATGATTATGCCTTGCTGGCGTCGGAATGGATAAAAAGCAACTTATTGGTAGCACTTGCTGAAGCGGAACAGGACACTATTGCACCTCCACTTGTCCGGTAAAGCTACCCCGTTTTGACCGGATTGACGGAAAGGGGGTATGTATCCGAGCTGACGAATTCCAGTGATAACTTAAACGAAGGAGCCCCAGGCGCCTTCGCGAAGGAACCGCGAGAGCCCATCCCGGAAATCAATGCACAGCTCCGGTACTGTTCTGTGCTCGAATATTTTGCCGTCGGGCAACGTGCCTCGAATAATCCCGTCTCGAAAAAACAGGCGCAGGAGAGTTTTCCCTGCTTCCCGCCTGTCGCCCATTGGCGAAGCACCTCTCACTCCCTCTTCGACCGTTGGATTTTCAGCCGTGACACCTTCGATCTCTTCCCAAGTCAGCGACTTCATAAAGTTCAAAATCCTCCCGAGCCGGAGCAGCGTCGCGGATTCCTCCCTAGTGGTGGTATCCGAAACGGGGAGGGCCGTCGAGCGCATCAGGGAAAAGGCGGGCGGCAGGAGATCTTTGCGACGACACCCCTCATAATCGGCGCTGCCGGGTGCGGGGTAAAATACGGAGACACCGGCCAGCACCTTCTTTGAAGCGAGATAGAGAAGGTCGTCCAGGGAGTCTCGGGCGCTCTGTCCCGGGGCCCCCACGATGATGTATCCGACGGCTTCCATGCCGTGTTCGGCTGCATGGATGAGTGCGTCTTCAAAGGCTTCCCTCACGTCGCAGCGCTTGAACCGGCGGAGTTGCGCGGTGCAAGTCGTACAGAGCGAAAGATTGAGAGCGGAAAAACCGGCTTCTTTCATCGCGCGGATGACCTCACCGTCCAGAGTCGGAGGATAGAGTCCGTTCATCGCCCGCAATTCCAGCCCGAGACCTCCGAAACGGTCCCGAATTTCTCCCAGGAGTTGGAGGAACCAGTTTCTGTTAAAAGAAATATTTTCATCTTCGAAATCGATGAACCGGACTCCCGCCCATGTGACCTCACGTTCCAGTTCATCCATTATCTCGACGGTGCTCTTCAACCTGAAACGGGACCAGGACGAGCATCCGATCGAACAGTAGCTGCATGAAAGCGGACATCCTCTGCTCGCTACCACCACCGTGCAGGCTGTCTTTTTCCGTTGATAGAAATTCCGGTCTATAAGGTCCATCGCGGGCGGCAGTGTATCGTCGAGGTTCGCGATGACCGCCGGAGGGTTGAGAAAGAGTCCGCCTTCCGCTTTTCGGAACCCGATCCCCGGTACGCCTTCCGGTGAAGTTCCGGCCCGAAGAGCCCACGCGAGCTGAGGCAATGCCGCTTCGCCTTCGCCTCGGATGATAAAATCCACGCATTCGTGTTCCAGAACTGCTTCCGGCATCTCCGTCGGATGATGTCCGCCCAGGACCACGACCACATCGCGGAGACTCCGTTTGACCGCTTCGGCCGTCCTCAATGCTTCATCGGAATAAGCCGTAAATAGCGAGGATATGCCGACCAGAAACGCCCCCGATTCGCGTGCGATTTCGCCGATGCGCTCAAAAGTGTATCCGTAGTGTTTGAAATCGTGGAAAAGTGCAAAAGGAGAACAATCGGGTCCCGGATAGAACTCTCTGACGTAAGCCATCTCGGACGGGAGATCGATTTTTCGCGATTTGGATGTGGCCAGGGCATCCAGGATTTCGACGGTAAACCCCTCCGCTATCAGCAATGACGCGATACATGCGAGGCCGTAGGGGATGGTCCTCTTTGCCGTAAGGTAAAAATCTCGGATCGGCGGCTGAATGAGAAGAATATCGGGCATTCGTCAGATCTCTGTTGCCGGATCCCGGTCAACCGTTATCTGCACCGGGCGGAATGTCGGATCGCTTTTGACCGCACTAAGGACGCTTTCCACAAAATTCTGCATATCCGAACTCGTCCAGGTCTTTATGAAGATTTGCCAGCGGAACCGGTTCTTCAATTTAACATAGGCGGCGGGCGCCGGCCCCAGAATCGCGATCTGCTTTCCGTCCGTCCTGAACGCGTCGGCCTTCTCCCGGCATACCGAGGCGAGCATCCGGGCACCATCCCGGGCAGCGACGTCGGTCCCGGCGGTTACGAGCAACTTGAGGAGCCTGGCAAACGGCGGGTACTGGAGTGTTTTCCTGGATTCGAGTTCCTTTTCACAAAAGCCGTCGTAATCCATCTTGAGAGCGGATTCGATAGTGAAGTGAAATGGATTGTAGGTCTGCAGGATCACCTTCCCCGGCGCTTCTCCGCGCCCTGCCCTCCCCGCCACCTGCAAAAGCAGCTGGACGAGAGTCTCTCCGGCCCGGAAGTCCGGTACCTGGAGCCCGACATCGGCGTTGATGATGCCCACAAGAGTCAGCTCCGGAAAGTCGTGTCCCTTGGCGACCATCTGGGTACCGAGCAGTATATCGGCCCGGCCGGACCGGACGGCATCGAGTGCCTGCACCAGTTTTTCGTGGTTGCTCATCGTGTCTCGGTCGACCCGGACGATTTTTGCATCCGGGAACAGCTTCTTCGCTTCCTTTTCGACCCTTTCCGTTCCGAACCCGTGTGCCACGAGCGCGGCATGTCCGCATGAAGGACATCTTTCAACAAGCGCTCTTTCCCAGCCGCAGTAATGGCAGCGCAGCAGGTTGTCCCCTTTGTGGTAGGTCAGGCTGACGCTGCAGGAAGCGCATTCGAGCACGTGCCCGCAGGCATTGCAGACGTAATGCTTGGCAAAGCCTCTTCTGTTGAGGAAAAGAAGCACCTGGTTGCCGTTACGAATGGTCTCGGTTATCGCTTCGCGCAACTTGTACGAGAAGATTCCCGACCGGGGTCCTTCCCGCCGCATATCGACTATCTCGAACTCGGGTAGAGGCCGATCCAGAACACGCGAGGGGAGCAGCACGGCCCGGTATGTGTTCCGGTTAACCAGGGAGACGGTCTGAAGGGAAGGCGTGGCGGACCCCATGACCACCGGGACACCCAGGATCTTTCCGCGCATGAGCGCCACATCCCTTGCGTTGTAGCGCAGGTGATCTTCCTGCTTGTAGGCCGTGTCGTGTTCCTCGTCCACAATCACCAGGCCGAGGTCCTTTATCGGCGAGAGCACGGCAGATCGGGCGCCGAGAACGATGCGCCTGCATCCGGAATGAATATCGAACCACTGAAGCCTGCGCTCCCTTTCGGAAAGTGCACTGTGCCAGACTGCCAGCACGGGGCCGAAGCGCTCGTGGAAGATCGCCTCCATCTGTGTGCTGAGGGCTATTTCGGGAACCAGGATCACGGCCCCTTTGCCCGAAGTAAGAGCTTCCTGCACCAGGCGAAGGTAGATCTCCGTCTTGCCGCTTCCAGTCACGCCGTAGAGCACAAAAGGTTGGAACGATGCTTCCCCTACCGTTGGGAGGATCTCATCGAGTGCATTCTTCTGGTCGGCGGTCAGTTCGAAAGGGGCTGCAAGCTTCGGCGCGGGACATGCACTTTCGGGGGCCGCAACCTCCTCGATCGCGATCAGCCCGTTTTTCGTCATTTTGCGAAGCGCGTAATCGGCCCCCTTGCATTCTTCTTTCAGTGTCTTTAGAGGAATCGCGCCGCCGGAGTTTTCCAGGAGACGGATTATCGCCGTTTCCCGTTCAGAAAATTTCTTCGCTGCGGGGAACCTGTCCGCAACGAGGCGAACCGTCCTTATTCCCGGGGGCTTGAGCCTCCCCGAACCCGGCAATCCTCCGTACGGGACGGCAAGCGACAGCACCTCTCCCAGCGGATAAAAGTAATAACGCGCAATCCACTTGCTCAACTGGAGCAGATCGGGTGGAACGGCAAAATCGTCGCGAATGTCGAGAAGGGAACGAATACGGATTTTTTCAGGGAGTTCGGGAGCGGTACTGCCAACGGAGACCACAATAGCGGTCGCCTGTCTCTTTCCGAGTTCAACCCGGGCGATACTTCCGGGCCGAACCCTGTCGGCCAGCTGAGGGGGTACCGAATAATGGAGGCATCTATCAAGAGCTGTCCCGAGTATGACAACTTCGGCATATAAGTGCGACATCATCATTCTTTGCCGGACAGCGTTTCCTGGTTCCGCCCTTCGGGCATTTTGCCTTGCAGGGCAGTTGAATAGAGGTCGCGCAACTTTTCAAATTCCGCGGTCATGCCTTTGGGTATGGATTTCGTTCGGGGGAAATCCGTCGTCTCGAAGTTCACCGGTTTGCCGTTCTTCAGCAGGCGGAAATCCAGATAGAATTTTCCTTTTACGCCAGCGCCGACTGAGCCGATCACTTCTCCCTGCGAGACGATGCTCTCGCGCTTGAGTCCGCGACTGTAGCCGGAGAGATTGCCGTAAACGCTTCTGAAGCCGCCGCGGTGCTTTATCTCGATCGAGATGATCCCTGCTTTGCTTTTCCTGACCGAGGAGACAACTCCGTCACCTATTGCGCTCACAGGGGTACCCCTCGGGGCCGCGTAGTCTATCCCGAGACGGGGCCGGTAAATTTTCAGGACAGGCTTGATGTTCCTGTAAGTCGAAGGGGACATCATTCGTCTGTAACTGATAGGGCTCTTCAGGAAGGAGCGCTCCAGGGACGCGCCCTTTCCGTCATAATATTCCCAGCCGTCCGGGGTTTGAAATCCAAAAGCCTGGACACTCTTTCCGGATGCGTTCATTTCAGCAGCCAGAATCAGGAACTGTCTTCCTTCCGTGCCCTCGATGGACTGTTCCTGAAAAAAGACGCTGAAAGTATCGCCGTCCTTCAGTTCGCTGGTCAAATCAAAATCGAAGGCAAAGATTTCTGCCAGATTTGATATGAGAGATGCCGGCACTCCCGCGGCAATACATGAATCGTAGAAGTTTTCGGAATACCTGCCGCGCACCGTTTTTGCCGGCTCCCTGGGTGCAGCGTCCTGAGACCTGCATTCCCATCCCGAAGCCGACCGTCTGAGCGTGTATGAAGTCCCGTCCGAGGGCGAAAAGATCATCTTTACGGGTTGCCCGTCCGCACGGTTTACAAACAGGATCAGTTCGTCATCTTCTTTGATCCGGTCCAATGGAGCGGACTTGCACGCACTTCCCAAATCCCCGACATATTCCCCCGAAATACCGAGTGATTCGACTATTCCGGCAAGAGACTCTCCCGCCTGTGCGACATGATGCCTGATCTCAAATTTTTCGGAGTTCTCAGGCTTTGCAGCCGAAGGAGGCTGGGGCTGAGGTTGGGACTGTGGCTGTGGCAACGGAGGATTTGCGACTTCCTGAGCTTTGGTCCCGTCGGGTTGCTGTTCCTGCTGGACAGCCACGGGAGCAGATACCCAGGGAAGATACAGTTTCTTGTAGGCCCCAAAAGCGAGCCCGCACAAGAGCAATAACAGAAAAATATGTCTGCCGCGAATACGGCGTTCCGAGGGCATATGATGCTCAGGCCTTCCCGGCACGCTTTTCACCATAAGTTTTTTCATTGGATCGGCGGACATGGCAGGCACTGGTCAAGGGTTAAGAAATAAGGATGACGTAATCTTCTAACACAAGCCGAAAACGAGGTCAAAGCCATTCCATACAGCCCTGCAGGCGACCGCATGCGAATTTTTTTTCAATGGAGGCGCGTCCGCATGTGATTATTTCTTGCAGAGTTAAGACTCGTGCGTATAATTGCATCCCATAAAGGGAAGAACCCAACATCCCTGATCCCTGTGGTTAAATTTCACAACCCCTCACGTCTCACCAAGTCATAATGGAGGAGCTTTACTATGACGAAAGCCGAATTAGTCTCTAAAATGGCTGAAAGCGCGGGAATCGCAAAATCGATTGCCGAAAAGGCTCTGAACAGTTTTATCTCTTCCGTTGCCGATGCACTTTCCGACAAGCAGAAGATCACCCTTGTCGGTTTCGGTACTTTCGATGTCGCCGAACGGGCACAGAGAGAAGGCCGGAATCCCCGAACGGGTGAACCCATCACCATTCCCTCCTCTAAAGCCGTCAGATTCAAGGCGGGCAACCGGCTCAAAGATGCTATCAAGTAATTACGATCATTTCCTGTTACTCTTCTAATCTCCAAACATTACAGCTCGAATTCTTCCTATGTCGCGCACCAAAGACCTTTGTCTCATAGATCCCAGGAGGGGCAGGACTGAAGCGCCACTGCCCCCCCTGGCAATTCTGGTGTTCAGTCCCGAGGACCTGGGGACCTTTTCCTGCTGCTTTTCCGAAGCCCCTGTCAGGAGTCATCGACTCTACCTTTCGGAAATTCGAACTGGAAGCCGGCAAGGGACTCGGATCGCTCTGGCAGGCCCCATGCTTGGGGCGCCGCAGACGATACTGGTGCTCGAAAAGATGATCGCCCTCGGTGCGACGAAGTTCATCGCTGTGGGCTGGTGCGGTTCTCTGCAGAAAGACGTATGCATCGGCGACGTCGTGCTGCCGTCAACGGCAATCTGCGAAGAAGGCACCTCCGCGCATTATCCCGATGCACCTCCGCTCCCTTCCCCGCCTCTTCTTGAATCGCTCAGGTCTACTCTGTCCGACACGGGCCTGAAGCTGCACGAGGGACCGGTCTGGACGACCGACGCCCCTTTCCGCGAGACTGTGGCGAAAGTCCAAAGATTTCAGGCCGACGGCGTTCTGTCCGTGGATATGGAGACTTCCGCGCTTTTTACGGTATCCCGGTTCCGGGGCGTCGATATGGCCGTGGTCCTCGTGGTGTCCGATGATCTCTCGGGCCTCAAATGGGTGCACGGATTCAGGGACCCGGCCTTCAAAGAAGCCAGAACGAAGGTTGTCGAATCGACTTTGAACGCAATCTGCCTGGCCGCCCGCACCATCGCTCACGCTTGATTTTTTATCCGCACCTGCATTACCCTATCCTTTTGAGATTACAATAAGTCATTATTTCATTTAACAATAATAGAGGGACCTGCTCGCTAAGGTTGTTCCCGCGGCTCTGCCGAGTTCCGCGGTTGAGCGTTCTATTTTTTGGCCCAGGCTCGTGCCCTTTGTGCTGTGCTCAAAATTTCATTCCGAGGTGTCAAATCCATGGAAAACAACGACGATTCCCGCGCGCGGATCGAAGAACTCCGTCGTCTGATCGATTATCACAATTACCGTTACTATGCCCTGGACCAACCTGAAATCAGCGACGCGGAATATGACCGGCTTTTTCGTGAACTCGTGATACTGGAAACGGAAAACCCGGAATTTCTTACCCCGGATTCGCCCACTCAGCGCGTCGGATTTGCTCCTATTGAAAAATTTCAGCCTTTTCCTCACGAGGTCCCGCTGTTGAGCCTGGAAAATGCGATGGCCCCGGAAGAAGTGCTCGAATTCGACCGTCGGATCCGAAAGCTCCTGGACGTCGCAGGGGATATTGAATACGTTGCGGAACCAAAGATGGACGGCCTTGCAGTCGAACTCGTTTACGAGAACGGAGTCCTGATTGGGGCCGGAACACGCGGGGACGGATTTACCGGTGAGGATGTGTCCCTGAACGTAAAGACAATCCGCGCGGTCCCGCTGCGCCTCTATTCCGGTGCCGATAACCTTCCGTCCAGGCTGGCCGTGCGCGGCGAGGTCTTCATGGAGAAGAAGGATTTCGAAGCGCTGAACGAAAGCCGGAACAAATCCAATGAGCCCCTTTTCGCAAACCCGCGCAATGCTGCAGCCGGTTCGCTTCGTCAGCTGGATCCGTCGATTACCGCCACACGGTCGCTGCGTGCTTTCTTTTACGGAATTGGAACTTTCGAAGCGAATTTCGAATTCCGGACCCATTGGGAAATGCTGCAGCAGTTCAGGCTCTGGGGTCTCCCGGTGAACCCGAAGTCCGAGCTGTTGCTGAATATCCAGCCGGTTATTTCCCTATACGAAAAGCTTGCCGAAGAACGCGAAAACCTGCCGTACGAAATCGACGGCATGGTAATAAAGGTGAACCGCCTTGACTGGCAGAGGTACGTCGGAGAGAAGTCCAGGAGTCCGCGATGGGCTATCGCTTTCAAGTTCAATCCGGATGAGGCGCAGACGCACGTCCTCGACATCGGCGTTCAGGTCGGAAGGACGGGGATTCTCACACCGGTTGCCTTTCTCAATCCCGTCCTGGTCGGCGGAGTAACCGTCAAACGGGCCACCCTCCACAATATGGATGAAATCGAGCGGAAGGACATACGAAAAGGCGATGCAGTGATCGTCCACAGGGCCGGGGACGTTATTCCCGAGGTTTCACAGGTACTGACGGCCAGGCGCACGGGAGAGGAAGTCGCATTCCGCATGCCGGTCGTGTGTCCCTCCTGCGGCGCCGAGGTCGTTCGCCTGCCCGAAGAGGCTTTCCACAGGTGCGTAAACCGCAACTGTCCCGCTCAGATCAAAGGCTCGATCGTTCATTTCTCAAGCCGCGACGCGATGAACATCGACGGCCTCGGTGAGAAGATCGTGTCCCGTTTCATCGATGAAGGCATCATCAAGACCGTCCCGGACCTTTACAGGCTGAGGATGGAGAATTTGGAGCACCTTCCCGGTTTCGGAAGAAAATCGGCGCAGAATTTGCTTAATTCCATCGAGGGCAGCAAGAATACGACTCTTGCC
Source organism: Pseudomonadota bacterium (assembly GCA_023416335.1). Next base: position 13,731 of record JAEZHY010000118.1, read on the forward strand.
CGGTTCCTCTACGCTCTGGGAATCAGTCATGTGGGTACATTCATGGCCGAGCTTCTTTCGACCAGCTTCGGGTCCCTTGCGGCCGTCCGCGCGGCAACCGGCGAGAAGCTCCAGGAAGTTACCGGAATCGGAGAAAAAGTCGCTTACGCTGTTGTAACTTACTTTTCGAATCCGGATAACCATCGTCTGATAGACGATTTGCTCGATTTGGGAATGGCAATCAAAAATCCCCAGCCGGCCCCCCCGGTCGAGAGTTCCTTCTGGCAGGGGAAGACCGTCGTCTTCACCGGCGGTCTCGCAGCCATGAGCAGGCACGATGCCGCGGGAAAGGTGGCGGCAAAAGGCGCCAAGGTTACCGACTCCGTCAGCAAGAATACCGATGTCGTAGTTGCGGGAACGGATGCCGGGTCCAAACTCGCTAAAGCAGAAAAGCTCGGCGTCCGAATAATGAATGAGGAGCAATTTCTTGAAATGCTCGGAGCCTGATACGAAATTGTAATCAGGATCCTTAGCTTCATGGAAGAGAAAGAGGCGTACGATTTTCGACTGGAATACTCCTGCAAGTCCTTCGATATTTTCGATGTATGGAAAACAGGTGAAGGACGCCGGCCAGGGGGGACACAATATGGAAAAGAAACGAGCACACGTCTGGATATCCGGAAAAGTACACGGCGTATTCTTCCGGGCTTTCACCCGGGATACCGCCAAACTGGCCGGAGTTTCGGGATGGGTCAAGAACCTCCCGGACGGCAGGGTGGAAGCTGTTTTTGAGGGCGACGCCGAAGGAGTTCGAAAGATCGTAGAGTGGTGCAGCGAGGGCAGTCCGATGAGCCGCGTTGACAACGTTGAAGTTCGGGAAGAGCGTTACAGCGGGGAATTTAACGATTTCAGGATCACGTGGTGAGGAAACGATATGAAGGAGTTCATGCACAGCGTCTCTAATTTTTTCGTCACGAACGACTTCCCGACCCTGCTCGAGTACGTCAGGGGGATGGAATGGAATGTCATTCTCAGAAGCGTATATACCTGGATGATAGTCATCCCCGTGTTTGGCCTGCTGGTCTGGACAAAGAGCATCAAAACAATTGTCTCTGTCGTCTCTCTCGGGCTGTTCGTCGTCCTTCTCAAGACTTCGCTCGCGCCGGCCGGTGAGGCTATGCCCCTGCATGATCTACTCATGTTTATGCTCGGGACCTTCGGACTCGCAGCCGTCAACCTGTATTTTATCTTTATCAGGCAATAATTGAGCGACGTACACAAAAGGCGCCGTCTCCATATGCATGGAAACGGCGCCTTGTCCGTGTATCTTTGAGCCTTTTACGAGGCAGGATTGAAGTCCACTTACCTGGTCTTCAACGGAGTTCCGATCCCTTCCGTGCCATTGACTCTTTCCTTCAGTTCTTTCCCCACCTTGAAGAAAGGCAACTTCTTTGACGAGACCTCGATGAGTTCACCGGTTTTGGGGTTTCTTCCTTTATAGCCTTCGTAATCCTTTACCTTGAAGCTTCCGAATCCTCGGATTTCGAGCCTGTCCGAACGGATCAGGGCCTGTTCCATGCTCTGGAAGGTAACGTTGACCGCAGTTTCTGCAGCCTTCAACGTAATTCCCTCAGCTTTGGCCAACGTTTCAATCAATTCACTCTTAGTCATGTCGGAACTCCTTGAGAATCAAATCAATGAACCCTTTCAATCACTTTCATATTTCTCATATATGGGCGCAAAACCTCTGGGATAATGACCGTGCCGTCCTCCTGCTGGTAATTCTCCAGGATGGCTACAAGAGTCCGCCCGATGGCCAATCCCGAACCGTTGAGTGTATGCACCAGATCAGTCTTGCTTTTGCCTTTTCGACGAAAACGGAGATTTGCGCGCCGAGCCTGAAAATCCTCAAAGTTGCTGCAGGACGAAATTTCCCGGTATGTTTCCTGTCCGGGAAGCCAAACTTCTATATCGTAAGTCTTTGCCGACGAGAAGCCCATATCCCCCGTGCAAAGGACGATGACACGATAATGTATCCCAAGTTCGCGCAGAATGGTTTCCGCGTTATTGAGAAGACTTTCGAGTTCCGAGTATGAATCCTCGGGTCTGGTCAGCTTCACAAGTTCAACCTTGTTGAACTGGTGCTGGCGGATCAGGCCTCGCGTGTCTTTCCCGTGTGAACCCGCTTCCGAACGGAAGCAGGGAGTAAAGGCCGCATAGTATTTCGGTAAATCGGCTTCGTCGAGAATTTCATTTGAATGAATATTGGTAACCGGGACTTCAGCGGTAGGAATCAGCCAGTAATCCCAGTTTTCAAGCTTAAAAAGATCGTCTTTGAATTTCGGAAGCTGCCCCGTGCCCTGCATGCTCGTGCTGTTGACCATAAAAGGCGGAAGCACCTCCGTATAGCCGTGCCGCGAAGTATGGACGTCGAGCATAAACGCGATCAAGGCGCGCTCCAGGGCTGCAGCCGCCCCCCAGTAAAGAGTGAAACGGGCGCCCGTTATCTTTGCTCCTCTCTCGAAATCGAGAATCCCGAGATTTTCTCCGATTTCCCAATGCGGTTTGGGAGTAAAGTCAAATTTGGGCTTTTCGCCCCACTTCGAAACTTCCGGATTATCTTCCTCGCCCTTCCCGACCGGGACAGATTCATGAGGGACATTGGGAATTACAAGAAGGAAATCCCTGAATTTCTCCTCGACCTCCGCAAGTTCCTGATCGAGCACTTTGATATCCTGGGATACCTGTTTCATTTCCTCGATGAGGGCCGAAGAATCCTTCTTTTCTCTTTTCAGACCTGATATCGCCTCGGATGCCACGTTCCGGCGATGCTTCTTCTCCTCGACTTCGACAAGAATACGCCGTCGTCGTTCGTCCAACTGAAGCAGTGGTTCAAGATCCAAATCAGAATTGCGGTTTCGCAGCATCTGACGCACGAGTTCAATATTCTCTCGGACAAACTTCACATCCAGCATAATGCAACTTCACTCCGACCGGTTTGTTTTCGTACTCTTTTCAGGATCTTGGACAAAAACCCTTTACCCCGAAACCCTGGTGTTTGTCAATTCTTTTTGTTTCTTCAACAAGTTGGGTTCAAAAGGAAAAAGAGTCTAAAAGTAAGCGGAACTAGTCGAACTTTGAACTGATCACATCCACACTATAGTTGCTGAGCGAGTTGATCTCCGGCAAATTGTGGAAAACGAGCATGAAAGGCACCTTGCTTGCGGGAGGGATTCGCACATTCTTCAGATTCTTGCCTTCCCGGTTCATCATTCTATCCTGGATTTCGGACAGCTTGAGATTGGAAATCTCCTTCCGGGTCAATCCATTTCCCAGGTAACATCGCTGGATCTGCGCCACCACATCGTTTTGGCCGAAAAGCTTGCCTTCAACCAGCACAAAACTGACGGGTTTGCTCGACTCATTCAGGACTTCCCCTTCAATGACGAGGAGTTGTCCGGCATAGACATTCTCCAGGTAATATGCCTGCATACTGTCCATGATGGTCACCGTGGGCTGTGTCGGCTCCTTCGGGGCGTTTTTCACAGCCGAGGTCAAAATCGAACTGCTCAGACCAAAATAGATCGTAATTATTATAATCAGCAATGCAGCGACACCGGCGAAAAGATACCTGCCTTTGCCGCGGCTTTTTACCGTCTTTTCCGGAGTTTCCGCCCTCCCGATCTGCTGCGGAGCGGTACCTGGTATGAAACCGCTTTCTTCCTCAGACAGTTCGATGTGAATGAGTTCCTCTTCATCCGGACGTTCAACCAGGAACACGTTCTTGCATCGAGAACATCTTACTTTGTTACTGGGCTTGTTAAGTTTTTCCGAATCGAGGCGAAATCGTGCTCCGCATGATTCGCAAGTAATAACGATCAGAGACATTTACAATTCCCTTCCGAGAAAACCGATGGATGCAAAAACGGTTCCTAAAGGCAGGTCTTTTCGAATATTACCTCGTAAATACCGGGCAGATGCCTGTATTCCTCAGAAAAGTCAAGACCGTATCCGACAAGAAAACCGCTGTCCAGACTTATTCCTGTATAATCGACAAAAACTTCGGTTTCCCGCCGCTCCTGTTTATCGATAAGCGCACAAACCTTCACGGACTCTGGACCGAGTTTTTCAAGGTATTCGAGAAACCATTTGAGAGTGATCCCGGTGTCCACAATATCCTCCACCACGAGGATATGCTCGCCGGCAACGGGCAACTCGAGATCTTTCGTAATTCGAACGGAACCGCTGGTCTCGCTCTTGTCCCCATAGCTGGCAAGTCTGACGAAATCGAGCTTGACCGGAACCGAAAGTCGCCTGGCCAGATCGGCCATGAAAATGAAGGCTCCCTTCAGAATGCCTATCAGGATGAGGCGTTTACCCGCGTAATCTCTGTTAATACGCTCAGCCAAGGCATTCAGGCACTCTTCAATCCGTTCAGAGGAGATGCGCTCGACCAATTGATGCTTCATAAAAGCTCCGTCAAATTACCAGACTGCTGGTCAACAAAACGATAATTTGCCACATTGTACTGAAAACAATACGGAATTTCAATTCGATTCCGCCCCGGGTCGCGAAAACGCGAGGAGCGGGGTAGCTCGTCACACAAATACCGCGGTCTCCACGGACCTCCACGCAAAACAGAGGCGAACTGGTCTTTCGACATGCCAAGAAAAAGCCGACATATCAGAATATCGTCTTCGAAATCTTCCTCAAGCAAGCCATTCACATCCTCCCGTACGTAAGATCATTTCTTTGGGAAGCTTTGAGTCGATCGATCACTCGGCAAGCCGTCCCGTCTTTCCACTCGACCGCAAGCGCGCTCAGGCCTCGTGCAATGTCCTCAAATTTCTATGCGATGACTTCCACCACTGCCCCGCATTTTGCGACCAAGTTCCCCAACCCGTCATCCCGGCAGTGCTTTTGAGCCGGGATCCAGAGTTTATAAGGCAGTGAATTCACGACCAATCTGCCCTAAAGCCTGGATCCCGGTGTGAAATTGTCCTGATCGAATAGAAGGGCCGGAATGACGTAAATCGTGGCCCATAAGCCATTCGAGGCTATCGCGGCAGTTTGAGCAACAGCCCCGGACCTTGGGAACCAGCGGCGTATTTCCTTAAAGCAACGACACTCGGACTCATCGAGCCCACCCTACGCCGCTCATCGTTCACACTATGAAAGTTTCCTAAGCGCGGAACCGCACCATTCCAGCGCCCCAACCGAATCCGATTTTCCTTTTCCTTTTCGGCCAATATGTTATTCTCGCTGGATAAAATACTAATTTATCATTATCGAATTCTATTGGAGGAAGAAATGCGGGAAAAGGTCGAACAGGCATTAAGCAAGATTAGACCGATGCTCGAACGCGACGGCGGGAGCGTGGAATTGATAGACGTTGAAGGTTCCATTGTGAAGGTCCGTCTGACCGGCGCCTGCCATGGCTGCCCAATGAGCCAGATGACCCTGAAATCCGGGATAGAGAGAATCATTAAGCAGGAAGTTCCCGAGGTTACGGAAGTCGTTTCAGTCTAGCTCTTGACCGGGGTGGTCGGATTTCCTCGTGGCCATCTCGGGTCTTATTTCCTCAGAGTTGCGCGTATTTCATTTGTGATAAGGCTCGCCCTTTATGATGGTGAATGCGCGATAGAGTTGCTCGACGAGCATGAGCCTCGCAAGATCGTGCGGAAGCGTCATCTTCGACAGCGAGAGCACGCTGTCGGCACTCTTCAACAACTGAGGGGAGACGCCCACCGGTCCGCCAATCACCATCCACATTTCCGAAACACCCGAATCCAGCTCTTTTTGGATAAAACTCGACAACTGGACCGAATCCAGTTCGCGCCCTCTCTGGTCCAGAATTACGAGCCGCCCCCGCCCGTCCCAGAGCTTCCGGATCCTTTCGCCCTCCCGGCTGCGGACGTCATCTTCCGCTATCGCTGCCGAAATCTTTTCGGCTTTAACTACATGCACCTGCACCTGGCAGTAATGCTTCAGCCTCTCCAGGTATCTGCTTATTGCGGATTCGACGTCCGAGAATCCCGTTTTGCCTACAAATACGAGATGGACACGCATCGGCGCTCAGCCGTTTGGAAGCAGAACTGCGGACATGAGGAATTCCCTGTTGCCCTTGGGTCCGAGGATTGGCGACGGAGTGATCCCGACCACATGGAATCCGGTTTCACGCGCGAATTCCGCAATCGATTCACAAATCTGCTCATGCACCTGAGGGTCCCTGATCACGCCTCCGCCTTTGGAAACGAGTTGCCTCCCGGCCTCGAACTGGGGCTTTATGAGTGCCACAAGCGTGCCCTCGGGTCGCAGGAACTTCACCACCGAAGGGATTACGATTTTAAGGGAGATAAACGAGGTATCGATGGTAACAATCTGAACCGGCTGCGGGATGACCTCTCCCGGAAGATATCGAATGTTCTGCCTCTCCAGGACGACCACACGCGGGTCGTTTCTCAATTTCAGCGCCAGTTGCCCGTATCCCACATCCACACTGTAAACGAGAGTAGCGCCAAATGAAAGAAGGCAGTCGGTAAAGCCGCCTGTCGATGCCCCAACGTCCATGGCTGTCCGACCGGAAACCACGATTCCGAACGTCCGGATTGCATGTTCCAGCTTGAGTCCACCCCGGCTCACATAAGGGATCGCCTCACCGGCTACGCTCACCTCTGCGTCGTCCGGGACCTTCTGTCCGGCTTTCGTAAGAGTCTGACCGTTTACGATGACTTTCGCGGCAAGGATCAGGGCCTGAGCGCGCTCCCGCGTGGGGGCGAGCCCCCTGTCAACAAGCAGCTTGTCCAATCGGGAGGATTTTGCCATGGGAATCTAACAAATGATGGGCAGCGCTTTCGATCGCATCGCTGTCGATACCGTACATATTTCTCAAAAGAGCCTGCCCACCCTGCGGAATAAACTGATCGGGGATTCCGAGCCGTTTGCAAGCCTTCGGGAAGAAACCTTCATCCTGGAGCATTTCGAAAACAGCGCTTCCAAACCCGCCCTGAAGCACGTTTTCTTCAACGGTGATGATCCTGCGGGTCTTTTGCGCCCAAGTGAGGATAAGATCGCGATCGAGCGGCTTAACAAAGCGCGCATTGATAACTGCAGCATTGATGCCGTCCGCTTCGAGCCGTGCGGCGGCTTCAACGGCACTCTGAACCGTGCTTCCGATCGCCACTATCAGCAGATCTTTTCCTTCGCGCAGCAGTTCACCCTTGCCGATCTCGAGTTGGCGCAATTCCTCGTCGAGTTCAACGCCGACGCCTTTTCCGCGCGGATAACGAACGGCAATCGGACCGTTGTAATCCACCGCCGTTTTCAACATGTGCTGCAGTTCGTTCTCATCTTTGGGAGACATGAGCACCATGTTCGGGATGCTCCGCAGGAAAGAGAGATCGAACACCCCGTGGTGTGTCGGGCCGTCTTCCCCCACTATACCGGCGCGGTCGAGTGCGAAGACGACCGGCAGATTCTGGAGGCAGACATCGTGCACGATCTGGTCGAAAGCACGCTGCAGAAATGTCGAATAGACAGCGACAACCGGCTTGAAGCCCTCTGCTGCAAGCCCTGCGGCAAAAGTCACCGCGTGCTGCTCAGCAATCCCGACGTCAAAAAAACGATCCGGATACATTTCGGCAAAGCAATCGAGCCCGGTACCCTGGAGCATGGCCGCAGTGATGCCGATAACTTTCGAATTGGCATCCGCCAGCTTCTTCATAGCCTTGCCGAAGACCTTCGTGTAGGACTGGCATCCACCCGTAGCGATGCTTTTGCCGGTCTGAACATCGAAAGCACCGAGTCCGTGAAAACTGGTAGGGTCCTTTTCAGCGGGCGCATAACCCTTACCCTTTCGAGTAAGGACGTGGATAAGAACAGGACCTTCGACGTTGCGGGCAACCTGGAATGTCTCTATCAGCTTGTCGAGGCGGTGACCGTTGATAGGTCCTATATAATGAATCTCAAGCGCCTGGTAAAACATGCCGGGAGTAAAGAAGGTGATGAGAGAATCGACACTGCGCCTCAAGATCTGTAGGAGATTGGAACCAAGATGCGGAAGCGATTTGAGGAAATTCTCCATCTCCTTCTTCAGGTACATGAGGGTCTTTCCGGAGAGCTTCCTGCTCAGAAATGAAGAGAGTGCCCCGACGTTCGGGGAGATGGACATTTCGTTATCGTTCAGGACGATGATCAAGTTCTTGGCGAGGTCGCCTGCATGGTTCATGGCTTCGAAAGCCATGCCGCCGGTCATGCTGCCGTCTCCGATAACCGCGATGGACCGCGCGTTGCTCTTCTTGAGCTGCTGGGCTACGGTCATACCGAGAGCGGCCGATATGGACGTGCCCGAATGTCCCGTATCGAATGCATCGAACCTGCTTTCGGATCGTTTCGGAAAGCCGCTGATTCCCCCGTACTGGCGCAGGGTGTGGAACTGCGCCTGGCGGCCGGTAAGGAGCTTATGGGCGTAGGCCTGATGCCCGACATCCCATATTATTCTGTCATACGCGGCATCGAATACATAATGCAGAGCAATCGTCAATTCCACTACGCCGAGGCTGGGCGCAAGGTGTCCGCCGTTTTGAGCTACAGTCGTGATAATGCGCTCGCGAACTTCTTCGGCCAAATCCTGGAGTTGTGGAATAGATAGATTTCTGATCTGATAAGGCGTCTCGATCTGGGAAAGCAGAGGCTCTTCAGCCTTAATTTCATCCAATTTAAACCCTCTTCATTTTCACCCTGATTAGCCCGCTAATAAATGAAAAATTCGCACCCAAGTCAAGAAGTTTTCCCCGCCTAAGACTTCCTCACAAGAAGGTATTCAGCGATGGCTCGAAGCGGCTCCGCCTTTTCCCCAAAAGGCTTGAGCGCTTCCAGTGCCTGCTGGACATGATCGCCGGCCGCCTGCCTGGATTGCACAAGGCCGATAAGCGCGGGATATGTCATCTTATTTTTTGCTGCATCGGATCCCGGAGTTTTACCCATTAATGTCGCATCGCCTTCGACATCGAGCAGGTCGTCAGTGATCTGGAATGCAAGACCGAGATGGTGGCCGTAATTCGTAAGCGCCTTCACCTGGGATTCATCTCCTCCGCCCAGGATGGCCCCGATTTCAAGAGATGCAGACAGTATAGCACCCGTCTTGCGGATGTGCATGTACTCGACCGTTGCCAGATCGACTTTGCGGTTTTCGCACTCCAGGTCGATTACCTGTCCGCCGATCATCCCGCGATATCCGGAAGCCTTGACTGCGATCCTGATGACCTGAAGCGTTTTTGAAATATCCGATCCCGCCGTCGCCAGGAATTCAAAGGCTTCCGTCAGAAGTGCATCACCCGCCAGAATTGCGATGGCCTCTCCGTACACCTTATGATTTGTCGGAACGCCGCGCCTGAAATCGTCGTTATCCATGGCAGGTAAATCGTCGTGGATAAGCGAATATGTGTGAATCATCTCGAGAGCCAGGGCAGCCGGAATCACCTTCGCGATCTCGCCGCCGACAACTTCGGCCGCGGCAAGGCAGAGAATGGGCCGAATCCGCTTCCCACCCGCAAAAAGACTATATCGCGCTGCCTCGATTACCTTCTTTTCAAGCCCGGACGCCACCGGAAAAGTTTTTTCCAGTGCGTTGTCGACCAACTGCTTTCGTTCACTCAAATACGACTTTAGGTTAAATCCCTGCATTTATGCCAGCCAATTGAAGATTTTTTCGCGTGCCGCAACTCTAATGCGACTGAATGAAATATACGGTCAATTTAGTCCCAACCCAAGAGGACTAATTTTTTATACTATCACGCGCCTGCATGTTACGCCATTTAAATAGAGATGGATAACTTAATTACTCCCCACTCTCATCGCCGGCATTCGCCCTCTTTTCGAAAGGCGCTGCGGCCCATCCGCCCTGCTGGTCCTTAAGGAGCATCTGGACCTTGCTTTCGGCTTCTTCCAGTTTCTTATGGCAGAACTGAGCCAGCTGGATACCCTCCGAAAAGCACTCCATTGCCTCTTCGAGCGGAAGGTCACCCTTCTCCAGTTTTTCGACAATTTCCTGGAGCTTCTTTAACGAATCCTCAAATTGATCGCTTCTCTTCTTCGCCACCTGCCACCTTTCCTTCCTCGAGTTTCTTCCCCGTCTTTTCGACAAGGCACTGGAGCTGTCCTTCCGCAAGCCGCACGAGGATCTTCCGTCCGGGCGCCGTCTCATCGCTTTTCCGCAAAACCTTGCCGTCGGGCAGATCGTATGCGATGGAATAACCGCGCCTCAGCACGGCGAGCGGACTGAGCGCTTCCAACCTGGACAGGTCGTGCTGGAAACGCAGCCGGTATCTGTCCAGAATGCGATGGTGATGGAGGACGAGCTCTTTACATTCGCGATTCAGTTCCGTTCGGTATTTTTGAATCTGCAACTGCGGATTCAGGTAAAACAGCCTGTCCCTCAGATGGGAGTGCGCCGTGGCCATTCTTTCCAGCCGCCTGTTGACGGCCGATGCCAGGCGTTCGACCCTGTCGTCGAGCATGAGCCTCAGGTTTTCGAGCCGCCTGCTCGGGTGTGTAACCCTCTTTTCGAGATAATTCAGCCGCATTCCGAGATTCTCGAGGCGCCCCCTGATGATTTGCACCATTTTGTCGCGGCAACCGTGCAAATCGCGATGGAACTCCTCCAGCCTTTTCACGACCCATTCGGCGGCCGCGGTGGGCGTGGGCATTCTCATGTCCGCCGCCATATCGGCGATGGTGAAATCTATTTCATGACCGACAGCGGACAATGTCGGCACGGAGGAACCGGCGATCGCGCGGGCGACTATTTCCTCGTTGAAGGCCCACAGGTCCTCCAGACTCCCTCCGCCTCTACCCACAATCATGAGGTCCCATTCTTTTTCGGCTGCGAGGCTGTTGGCACCTTCAATCGCACGCGCAATCTCGAAGCGGGCGTCACAGCCCTGAACTGCCGCAGCAAACAAGGTGACTGAAACCGGGTAAGGACTTCTCTGCAAGACCTTGAGTATATCCCGGATCGCCGCCCCTGTCGGGGAAGTAACGATGCAGATATTCTGAGGGCAAATCGGGAGAGCTTTTTTTCGTGAAGCTTCAAACAGGCCTTCCCCCTCCAGCTTCTTTTTCAATGCTTCAAAGGCAAGCTGAAGAGAACCTACGCCGAGAGGCTCCATTACTTCGACTATGATCTGGTATTCGCCCCTCGGCTCATAGACGCTCAACCGCGCCTGGCAGATGACCTGCATCCCCGCTTCGGGAAGAAATCGCAGGAACCGGTTTTGGGCTCGGAAGAAAACCGCGTGTATCTGGCTCTGTTCGTCCTTCAGGGTGAAATAGAAATGCCCCGATGCAGGAACCCGGAAGTTGGAAATTTCCCCTTTGACCCAGACAAACGGAAACTTGCCCTCGAGAAGAGCCCTGATCTGCTGGTTCAACTTGCTAACGGTCAGGACACCGGTCTCTTCATCCATCCGAGGCTGCAGCATGCGGAAAGATTCCTCCACTTGGTATCAGCGGAACAGCTTTGGGTCCATGGCGTCCCGCAGCCCTTCACCCACAAGGTTATATGCGGTGATGCTGAGGAATATGGCAAAACCGGGAAATACGGTCAGCCACCATGCGAATTCGATATAGTCGCGGCTCTGGGACAGAATATCACCCCAGCTCGGCGTTGGAGGCGGAACGCCGAAGCCGAGAAAACTCAGGCTCGACTCGGTCAGAATCGCCCCCGCAATCCCGAATACGGCGGAAACCAGAACGGGCGCCATTGCGTTTGGGAGCATGTGCAGAAAAATAATCCGCCTGTGCGAAGCCCCGAGGGCTCGCAGGGCTGTTATGAAATCGAGTTGTTTGAGCTTGAGAAAGTCGGCTCGGACGAACCTGGCAACGCCCGTCCATCCGGTCAGGCCGATTACTACCATGATGTTGTAAATGCTCGGCGGCAGAAATGCGATTATTGCAATAATGAGGAAAAATGTCGGAATCGTCAGCATGATCTCAATTGCACGACTAATGATAATATCGGTCCAACCTCCGAAATAACCGGCCAATGCTCCCAGAAAAATACCGATGATGAGCGCAATTCCGACAGCTACGAATCCGACGGAAAGAGAAACCTTCGCGCCGTGAATCATTCTACTCAATACGTCCCGGCCGCTGTCATCCGTTCCGAACCAGTGTCGCGAATTCGGAGGCGACAGGTACTCCAGAAGGTTGTATTCCGTGGGCGAGTAAGGCACCGGGGGCCAAATGATGTATGCTTCCTCTTTCCCGGTAATATGCTCGAACACAAAAGGGGCCTTTTTCTTCAGATCCTTCCAGACGAGTTCCCCAATTCGGTCAGTTCCCGAAATAACAGGGAAATACACTCCCCCCTTCGACAGGACCAGCACCGGTTTGTCGTTTGCCAGAAAAGGAGCAAAAATGGCCACAGCAAAAAGAAATATGGTTATCCAGAAGCCCGCGACCGCCAGCTTTCGTTTTCTGAAATGATAGCTGACCATCTTCCAGTAGGTGTTGGGGACTTCCCTTTTCACCTCGAAATCCGGCCGGGTATTCTGAAATTCGAGAACTTTTGTAGAATTGCTCATATCAAAACCAGACACTCTGTTCTGTGTTATCGCCTCTGTGGACTGCTTCACCGCATCATTCAAGCTTGATTCTGGGATCGAGCGCCGCATACAGGATGTCGGAAATAAGCAGGCCGATGAGCGTCAGAAAAGCTGAAATCGTAGTAATCGCCATAATGACAGGGTAATCACGGCTGAGCACCGCTTCGAACCCAAGCTGTCCCATTCCCGGGATCGAGAAGATGCTCTCGATGATAACGCTCCCTCCGAACATGGACGGCAGGAGGAACGCAAGCAAAGTTACGATCGGCAGCAAAGCATTCCGAAAAGCGTGTTTGTAGATCACCACCCGCTCACTCAATCCCTTCGCCTTGGCCGTCCTGACATAATCTTCCCGGATTACTTCGAGCATATCGGCACGGGTGAGGCGGGAAAGGTATGCGAGTCCACCGTAGGTCAGGCACGCAACCGGGAGTATCAAATGCCATATGCGGTCGAGCAGCCACGGCAGAATACTCATCGCTTCACTGCCGATGGACGAAATTCCATATACGGGAAAGACGTCCCAGAAGTCCCCCCCTCCGAAAAGCATGATCAGCAGCACGGCGACCCAGAAATTCGGCAGCGAATAGAGGATAAAGAACCCCAGGGTCATTGCCCTGTCGCTGGTAGTCTCAGGGTGAGTTGCGGAATAGATGCCGCATGGGATTGCAATGAGGTAGACCAAAAATATCGAAATAATGTTCAGTTGAATGGTAACCGGAAGCCTTTCGGCAATCTTGTCCCATACGTTGCGGTGGTCCTTGTAGGACGTGCCGAAATCAAGCGTGAATACCCGCTTTACCCAGAGCAGATACTGAACCGGCAGCGGCTTGTCCAGTCCGTACAATTCCTTGGTCTGCTGAACTATCTGCTCGGAGACAGCCTTATCTCCCAGGTCCGCCTGACCTTTTCCCATCTGAAGCTTCAGCATCGCCGGATTTCCGGGCGCAAGCTGAATGATGACAAAGGTTATAAACGTGATGCCCAGCATTGTCGGAATAATCTGGAGCAGTCTCTTTATCAGGTAAGTTTTCATTTCAGGATTGAAATTCCCCTATTCTTCAGGCAACACGGTCGCGCAAAGCCAGGTCCCGCAGTCGGACCTGGCTTTCCGAATCGAACCAGTCCTCAATGAGATGAAAAGATATCGATATACTGGACGGCAGCTTCAACGTTCCATTTTCGACTGCGCTCCGGATTTCTCCGCGGTCGAACCACCGGGCACCCTCCAGTTCCTTGTCCTCAAGCCGGATTTCCTCATTTTCAGCTTCAGCGGTAAAGCCGAGCATGAGTGAACACGGAAAAGGCCAGGGCTGTGAAGACTGATAGTAAATATCTCTCACGCGGATACCCGTTTCCTCGAAAGCCTCACGAACCACGGCGGCCTCCGCGCTCTCTCCAGGTGCGACAAACCCGGCAATAACCGAATACATGCGCTCCGGCCAGATTGCCTGTCTTCCGAGCAGGCATTTATTGCCGTAAGTAATCAGCACGATAACAGCGGGATCTGTGCGCGGAAATTCAACACTCCCGCAGTCGGGACCGGTACACGATCGAACCTGCCCGCCTTCCCCGATCCTTGTCGGGCTGCCGCAACTCCCGCAAAACCGATTGCGCTTGTGCCAGTAAACAAGTGTCTTGGCATAAGCAAGGAGGGCCCCGTCATTTTTTGAAAGAAGGGGAGCAATGGGCCGCAAGTCCCGAAATACACCCAGTGCGGCAAGATCGGACGGCAGTTCCGCGAAATCCCGAATTTCAGCTGTAAAGTATCCGAATCCGTTTTCCTCTCCGAGGAAATAGCACTCCTCGGGATCGGAAATATATTTTTCTATTTCGTTTATCTTCAGGAGCACAGGCTGAGGCGCATCGCCGCCGGTGAAAAGCATCCTCGTTTTCCATATCGGCAGGAAGCGTGAACTGGGGTCGTGGAGCCGCTCCAGGAGCCATGCCTCGCTCTTGCGGCGATTGTGAGCGCGATTGAGCGCCTGTGCCACGAACGCATTCCGTGAAGACCTGGTAAAATTATCCATTTCTCAGCTCACCACCGAATCAGGGTGCCCGGTACTTCTGGGCGCCTTCCGGAACCCACCAGTAAAGTGACGACATCCCCATCGGGTAAACCACTACGTTCTGAAATCTCCTGGAAACCGCCTCCAGTTCCTTGAGTGTAAAAAGAAAAGTATAGGGCTGTTCATCATGGATGATTTCCTGGAGCCGGTAATACATGCCGATCCGCTTGTCCTTGTCGAACTCTCTGCGTGCGTCTTCGATCAGCTTGTCGGCTTCAGCATTCTGGAACCCGACAAAATTGGACCCTTTTGACACGGCCTGCGATGAATGCCAAATCTGGTACGGATCGGACTCCCAACTGCTCGACCAGGCCAACGTGCATGCATCGAAGTTATGTTCTTCGATTTTCTGCAGGAACACGGCCCACTCCAGTTTTCGTATGGTCATCCTTATGCCGAGTTCTTTCAGGTTCTCCTGGAGCATAGTCGTGATCTGTTCGGCGAATTTGGAGCCCGCCCTGATGGCAAATTCGAATTCAAAAGGCTTGCCGTCCTTCGATGAAAGAAAATTCTCACCATTGCGATAATCCCAACCGGCTGATTTCAGCAGAGCGAGAGCCGCCTTGGGATCGTAAGGATATGGCTTCAGGCTCTTGTCGTATTCCGGGCTGTTTATATAAAAAGGTCCATCCACGGTTGTCCCCAATCCGTAGAGTATTTTTTTAAGAAACAAATCCCGGTCTATCAGCATCGACATTGCCTGACGGACCCTCCTGTCGGCAAAAATCGGCCTGCGCATATTCCAGCCAATGTAGGAATAAGTGGGCAGATAGTAACTGAGTTTCTGGAAATTTTCCTCGAATCGCTTGCTCTGTGTCTGTTTCTCCCACTGGATGGGGCGCAGGACCATTTCGTCCAGACCGCCCTGTTTGAGCACCTGCAGGGCTACGGCATGTTCCGTGATGATTTTGAAGACAATCCTGTCGATGGCAGGCTTATCACCCCAATATGATTCGTTTCGAACAAGCACGACTTCCTTGCCCGTATCCCAACGAAGCAGTTTATACGGACCGGTCCCGACCGGGTTTCGGCCGATCGGGTGCACGTTGAAATCCTCGCCGGGCTTAAAAAGATGGGCCGGCACAATGGGCATCCCGCCGCAGAACTCCAGGGCTTTGAAATAGGGTATTCGATAGTGAAACCGGACCGTGTAGTCGTTAATGACGTCGAGCCTATCAATGTCCTGGTAATAGTTGCGCAGATGAGCCGAATCGACCTTGGGGTCGTTGATACGGTCGAACGAAAATTTGATGTCTTTTGCAGTGAAAGGCTCGCCGTCCTGCCACTTGATGCTCTTCTTCAGGTAAAAGGTGAATGTCAGATGATCGGGAGCAATCTCCCATCGGTCCGCAAGCTGCGGGACCAGTTCCATCGATCGCTCGTCTCTCTTGATTAGGGATTCATAAATAAATCCATCGACGCTGGAAGCAGAGGCGTCAGTGGCGGTGATGGGATTCAGCGTACCCGGTTCGGCGGCCATGTGCGTAACAAGCCAGTCTCCAAAAACTCTTCCGGGCGGCTGTATCACCTCGTTTACGGCGCCTGCGCAGGGAGCGAACACGAACGAAAATGAAAGGCAAAAACACAGAATTGCGACGGACAGCCCTCCGCCTTTCCCATATCTCATGAAGAAGCAAACCCTTCCTGCATCGTCAGATTCAGCAGGGATAATCCCCTGTGAGGGAAGGTTATATCCAATAATCCCGGGCTTATCAATTCCGATAGCGGAATGAAACTGAATATTTGGAAGCCTTTTCCTCAGTCCGGCTTTCATTTTCGTCTCGGGAGATCGTTGCTCCGCCATCGCGAGAAAACAAAAAACCCCTCTCACAAAAGCTGCAAAAGGGGGTTTTCAGGCAATACGGGCGTCGAACTACAGAGCTTTGACGTCGATATTCCGAATGAATTCCTTCACATTTTTCATCAGGAGTTCGATCTTCTCCTCACGGTTCACATCCGCCGCATCCTTCGAAATATCGGCGGTCGGAACCGCAGGCACGACCTGGTCAACAGGAACCGATTCGATCTTATCAGCCTCTATATTCAGATTATCAGCCTGGCTGCCTATCAGATAATCAACATTATCAAATTTCTCTCTCATGGCACTCCTCCCTCGGCACGTGATGATGATAACTCGGGTGATGATAATTATCCTCATATGTGGTGTAAAGCACTGCCGTGCCTATTTTTTCACTTTTTGTCACGATTCTTTTCGGGCAAGACTGGGCACAACTTTTCACTTGCCCCTTTTTCCGATAATTGTATTGTACTATTGTAACCTGATCTTCGGCTATATTCAAAATAACGGCCGCTTTCCATTCCCGCTTGAGAGGAGTTTTGCATGCAGCTCGTTGAAGGTCAAAAGTATTGCCTGCCGAATGGGGAAAAGGTCACTGCAAAACAGGTGGAAGGTAAATTTATCCTCGAATTCAAAAGGCAATACAGGGCTCCTTTCGCAGTCGGTGACGACGGAAGGCTTTTTTTGCGGGGAGAGGCCACCAGCTTCACGGTGGATTCGCTGACCCCGGACGACTCGGACCCACTGATGCCGGAGCAGCCGTAAGCTCTGACAAGTGCCGATAAAACCCCGTCCGGAACCGTTTGCTATTTCCAGGGCCCGCCGATGCCGCTATTTACCGGGTCCCATTGACACTTTTGGATACGGCGGTTAGTCTTAACGCAATCGCACAAACGCAGGTATGAACCCAAACCGAAAATCCCTTACCGCGGCAAAATCCAACCTAAATGCTAAATGGAGCCGAAGCATGTTTCCAAACAGGTTTTCTCGAAAGAGAGGGGAAAGAGCATCCGAAAAAGGCTTTACCCTGATCGAGCTTTTGATCGTTATGATCATCCTCAGCCTGCTGGCTGCCCTGGTCGCCCCGAAGATGTTCCAGAAGATCGGCACTTCCAAGCAGAAGGCGGCAAAAACCCAGATAGCCCTCCTGGGTGGGGCTCTCGATCAATTCCGGCTGGATGCGGGAAGATATCCTTCCACACAGGAAGGCCTTGAAGCCCTCAGGAAAAATCCCGGGCTCGACCACTGGGATGGCCCCTATCTCCCGAAAGAAATCCCCAACGATCCGTGGGACAAAGCATATATATACCGCTGCCCGGGCGAACATGGCGACTATGATCTCGTATCACTGGGCGCCGACGGTCAGGAAGGCGGCGATGGCGAAAATGCCGACGTGGTGAGTTGGAACTAGCGCTTTTAGCCGGTCCCTCATACAAAATTCGAAGCATCTGAACCTGGAAGACCTCCTGCGAACCGATAGATCGGCTTGTAAGGAGGTTTTTACTTTCGGGGGTTTCAAGCCGTTCAAGCTCAGGGGCTTGTTGCCGGACAAGTTAACGGTGGGCACGGTAGGGTCGGCACGAGCTTTACCGTGCCCACCGTCCATCTCCTGTGACAAGTCTCAGAAAACCGGCCCACCCCGTTCACCGAATTAACTCCGATCTCCGGGATCACCGGCACACCGGGATGGCCGGACGGTGGGCACCCCAAAAACTGGGGGTACCCACCGTACACTGGCTGCCGCTATTCCAGGCAACTATGGCGGCATCCCCCGCAAGGTCCTCACAGAAGATGGCCAACCTCGGCAAGCCTCATTGCCGGTTGACAGCCTGTCCCATCACTTGTAGTCTCTGCCTGATAATTCCCATTTGACTAAAACTAATCCCATTTCAAAATCAACAGACACTAATAAACAGGGCTGTCGGAACAGCAAGACCTATAGCATTATCTACCTTGGAGCATTGTACTCCTTCTTTTTTTTCCTCGCATTCTTCCTGTTTGTTCAGGCAATCTGCAAAGATCTGAACATTTATTCTCAATTCTCTGTATGTCTTCTTGCCGGGCTCATCTACTCGGACTCGCTTTTCATTACCTATTTCAATCGTTTCACCAGGAGCCGGTTTTCCTCATTACTTTCCTGCTCTTTATGTCCGTAATAATTCGCAAATCCATTTCTTCCGTCTTGCCTGAAATACTCGTATTCAGCGCTTCCGTTTCCAGGATTCAAAATCTCATTTTCTCGATTTTTTACGCATTCCCTTTTTTTGCAAATGCCCGCCGAATAAAATTTGTGCTTATCCTTGTGATCCTCTCTCTCGTTCTGGTCTGGACCGGATCCAGCCGCACGAGAGAACAAAGCATTTTCAACAGTTACTTCAACGGCGTGCTCGTAAACCATCCGATCAGGGAAAAGGCCCTTGCGGATTTCCGTCTGCACCGGGAGGAATATCTGAACTTTGTCGGAAAGAGCTACTGGGACGTATTTACGGAAAACGCAGCCAATAAGGATATCAGGAAGGATTTTTATTCGAAGGTAACCCTGACAAAAATAGGCCTCTACTATGCGCGGAACCCCAAACTGCTCTTCTCAAAGTTGTCCCACGCATTCACATATATCAGATCAACCGATCCTAGGAGCGACTCGCCGGCAAATTATTCAAGGGAATACGGGGAAAAAGCGCTACACGGGCATCACTTTTTTCTCTCGTAATATGGGAGTACTAACGATCGTTATTCCGATCATCGCAGTCGTTTCGATGATTCTCAGCCTCTTCGGCAAAAGACTCAGCGAGTTTTTCACCACGATAGTCCTTTTTGCCGCCCTGCCGCTGACAATCGTTTCCTGTATCGTCTGCGAAGGGTTCAGGGACTTTTCCCAGCGCCTGTTCCCGTTTTATTCGGTCCTTGCCGTGGTATTCACCGTGTGCACGGGCAACATGCTCCGGCACCTGCCTTCCGGAGCAAGACAACCCGCTCGCTCTCAATAACTGCCGGCTTCCGCTTCAGCCGGTTCGCGAATCTCCCTGATGGAACCGTTCTGCAGCATCTGAAGGTGATAGTACAACCCGCCTTGTTCCATAAGGCTCTGATGAGTGCCCTTCTCAACAATCCGACCATGGTCGATTACGATGATCTGGTCCGAACGCCTGATGGTCGAAAGCCGATGAGCGATAATGATGCTCGTACGGTTCGACATTACGGCCCCGATCGCTTTTTCGATCAGCATTTCGGTTTCCGTGTCCACGTTCGAAGTAGCTTCGTCGAGAATCAGAATCCTGGGACTGCGCGCCAGCACCCTGGCAAATGCCAATAACTGTTTCTGGCCGGCGGAGAGATCCATCCCCCCCTCGCCTATTTGCGTTTCGAGCCCGTCAGGCAAGCTCTCCACAAGGGCCGAGAGCTGCGACATGCGGACGATCCGATCGACCTCCGATTTTGGCAGGTCGCGATCCAGCAGGATATTCTCTCTGATCGACCCCGGTACAATGAAAATGTCCTGCATGACGAGTCCGATCTGCCCGCGCAGCCACTTCGGATCGAGCCGCCCGGTATCGACACCGTCCAGGAGAATCTTTCCTCCCTCCGGATCATAGAACCTTTCGAGCAGATTTATGAGGGTGGTCTTACCGGACCCGGTCGCCCCCACTACGGCGAGTGTCTCTCCGGCTTTCACTTCAAACGAGATGTCCTTTATAACCGGCCTGCCGGGCTCATATGAAAACATCACGTTCTCGAAAGTTATGCGTCCCGCTGAGTTGCCTACCGCTACGGGGTCAACGACAGGAGGAGCATAATCCTCCGTTTCGAGAAGCTGGAAGATCCTTTCGGCGGATGCCATGGCGGATTGAACGATCGTATATTTCTGGGAAAATTCGCGAATCGGCTGAAAAAAGAGCCTCATGTACGATATGAACGCGACCAGCACGCCAATGGTCATGTAGTTTTTCAGGACCTGCTCACCTCCGTACCAGATTATGAGTGCGAGTGAGACGGAACTCATCACTTCGATTACCGGAACGAATATTCCAAAAACCCTTATCTGGTACATCGCGGCATCGAAATATTTTCCGTTCAGCCCCATGAACCGTTTGTGCGCGTCCCGCTCCCTCAGGAAAAGCTGAATGATGGAGATCCCGGAAACCGCTTCCTGAAGAAATGCATTGATGCTCGCCAGGTGTGCGCGGATTCTCCGGAAGGCCGCGCGGCTGAGCCTCCCGAAGGAGAGCGTTATCAGGACCATGATGGGAAAGGTGAGCGCCAGAAGCAGCGCAAGCCGTCGATCCATCCAGAAAAGCATGCCCAGAATGCCCACCAGCCTTATTCCCTCGTTGAAAAGGGTGATGATCACTGAAGTGAACATTTCATACATGTTCTGAATATCGTTCGTATGGCGGGTAACAAGCCTGCCGACCCTGTGTTGGCCGAAGAAGGAGAGATTGAGCCTGATCACGTGAGTGAAAAGGTGCTGGCGCAGGTCGTGCATGATCCTCTGGCCGGTCCATTCCAGTGCTATCACCTGGAAGAAGTTGGCCACAAATCCGGACACGATCACCGCAACAAACAGTGCAGCAATCCAGGCCACCCCATGGAGCCGCTCGGGTTGGGCAAGAGCATCGTTTAGTATATACTTGTCCATCGCGATCTGTACCAGCTTCGGCCATGTGAGGCTTGCGCCGGTAATTATGAAAGAGAGCCCGACTGCGACAAGGACCCACCTCCATTGCGGGACTATAAACCGCAGCAGTCGCCGCCACAGGCTGAAATCCCCTGCGTATCGCGATATTTCTTCTTCAAATTGTTCCTGGTCCTGATGCATTTCCCGCTTTCATGAACAGCTCAGCTTCGACTGTACCCGCTGGTCTGGTGCCTGTAGATAGTTGCATAGAACGCATTCCGTTCGATCAATTCTTCGTGCTGACCCCGATCGACGATTTTTCCTTCATCCATTACCACGATCTGGTCTGCATCGGCCAGAGGGGCTATGCGGTGGGAGACGACAATGCAGGTCTTCCCTTCCAGGTAAGAGGCAATGGATCGTATTATCGCGTGTTCCGTTTCCATATCGACAGCCGAGAGGCCGTCGTCGATTATTATTATGGGCCTGTCCAGGAGCAGCGCCCGCGCAATCGCCAGCCTCTGTCTCTGCCCGCCGGAGAGTTTTATGCCTCTTTCCCCTATCCTGGTCTGGTAACCTTCGGGAGTTGCGAGTATCTCGTCGTGGATGGCCGCGGCCCTGGCCACTCTTTCTATTTCTTCCGTTGTGGCGTCAGGCCTGCCAAGCGCAATATTGAACGCGATTGTATCCGAGAAAAGCACAACCTCCTGCGGCACATAAGCTATGGCACTCCGCACCGAATCGAGGGACAGCAAATTGGCGTCAATGCCGTCATATAGAACGGTCCCGTCCGGAACCGCGTAAACCCGTGCGAGGATGTTGCACAGCGTCGTCTTGCCCGCTCCCGTTCTGCCTACTATTCCAAGGAAGGTACCTTCCGGGATTGAAAGCTTTATTCCCCGAAGACTGGGAGCACCCTGCCCGGGATACCCAAACGACAAATCCCTGATGCGAATATCCCCGCCTTTGATCTCTCGTGAAACGGCATCGGCTCGTTCCCGCAGGGACGGCTCCTCATCGAGGAGCTTTTCGATCCGAGACAGTGACGTCATCCCGCGCTGGAACAGGTCCGCCACCCATCCCATAGCCATCATCGGCCATGTCATAATGAAGAGATAGCTGATGAAGGCGACGAAATCACCAGCAGTGATACTCCCGGATATCGTCAGCCTGCCGCCAAACACGAGCACCAGGAGCATTCCGGTATTCGCAATAAAACCGGAAACGGGGAACAGCGTTCCGTATATCATCGAGAGTCTCACGTTGTTGCGGACGTATACTTCCCCCATTTCGCCGAAGCGCCTGGCCTGCAGTTCTTCCTGGTTGTATGCTTTAACGAGCCGAATTGAAGCGAAAGTCGATCGGGCAAACTCAGTGAGTACTGAAAACTGTTCCTGAACGCGTTTGAAACGCAGATGCAGACGGGAAGAAAGAATTCGGGTCAGGATCGCAAGAACGGGCATGGGTGCGATTGCAATTGCCGTCAGGCCGGGGTGGATATAGAGCATGAACCCGATGGCGGCCAATCCCATAAAGACGGCGTCCACGAAGGCGACCAGTCCCATACCGGAGGCGAGTTGTACTGCGGAAAGGTCGTTTGTTGCAAGGGCCATTACTTCGCCGGTAGTCGATTTTTGGAAGAATGACTTATCGAGGCGAAGCAAATGCGAAAACATTCTGTTCCGCAGCTCGATTTCCAGGATCCGTGAAAAACCGAGAATGAGATTACGCCAGATGAACCGGAAAAAGCCGATCACCAGCGCAATCGAAATAATCAGCAGGCCGCATTCGACCAGGTCACGCCGGGTCGCATGTCCCTGCTGCAGTCCGTCGACAGCCCACTTGACAACACGCGGAATGAACAACTGGAGCAGGTCGACCAGGACCAGGGCCAGAAAGCCGCCCGTCAGCCTGACGAAATGACGTCTGAAGTAAGGCGCAATAATCCGCGCGGACCGCCACGAACTCTCCGTTTCGGCGTTCTGGGAAACGGGACCGGAACTCATCTTCGAAAAACCGCCTCTCACCAACAATTCCCCGAGTTAGCTGAAAATACAGGCACAATCATATACTATAACCAGGTTTGGCTACTTTCCCACTTGTCGGCTTCATACATCGCCCAAATCCTTCCTGTCGGCAAGGGCATCTCTTATGAATTTCGATAATGGTACATGGTAAGCCGCGCGGGTGGGGGAGCGGAGCGGGGTAAAGCCTAATCGTGCCCACCGCACGCCCACTCGCACAGGGTTCATCGGGATGGAAGGATGGTGGGCACCCCTGAAGGCCCAATGCTGTTGCTTTAAGGAAATACGCCGCTGGTTCCCAAGGTCCGCCTTGGGAACCCCGCCCCGGCAGGCCGGATAGTATCCGGTACGAGCTGTCCAAAATACTTGGCCTACCGGGATGGGGTCAT
>JAEZHY010000135.1 GCA_023416335.1 Pseudomonadota bacterium
ATGACCCCATCCCGGTAGGCCAAGTATTTTGGACAGCTCGTACCGGATACTATCCGGCCTGCCGGGGCGGGGTTCCCAAGGCGGACCTTGGGAACCAGCGGCGTATTTCCTTAAAGCAACAGCATTGACTCACCCTCGTGCCCACCATCCGTCCTCTTGGATTAAACCTCATCGGGATGGCCGGGCGGTGGGCACGCTGAAGCCTGTGCCTACCCTACCGTGTTCGCAGTCAGCGCGGCCGTGCTCGCCGTTCACCTCTTGCCCGGCCTCTTGCTTTCGGGACCGTCATTAATTCCCGGTGAATTGTTTCGCCAGCTGAACCGCTTCGGCTGCATCTTTGCCGTAACCGTCGGCACCGATCTTTTGCGCGAATTTTGCGTCCACCGGAGCCCCGCCAACCATGATTTTAACACTTCCGCGAAGGCCTCTTTCCTGAATAACGGTGATGACCTTCTGCATTTCGGGCATTGTCGTGGTCAGGAGGGCTGAGAGGCCGAGAACGTCGGGCTTGATTTCCGCGACCTTATCGACGAACTTCTCGACACTGAGATCGACGCCCAGGTCCATTACCTCGAAGCCCGCGCCTTCGAGCATCATGGTGACGAGATTCTTCCCGATATCGTGCAGGTCCCCTTTCACCGTCCCCATGAGGACCTTTCCTTTCGACTTCGCATCCTCTTCTTTGAGCAGGGGCTTGATTACCGCCAGGCCTTTCTGCATCGTGACCGCGGAAACGAGCATTTCGGGCACGTAGATCTCACCTTTGCCGAACAGCTTTCCGACCACGTCCATCGCGTCGATCAGGCCTGCATTGATGATCGTGTTGAGATCGATTTTCTCATCGACGGCAGCCTGGACCAGCGCTTCGATTTCCTTGTTCTTTCCGCTCACGACCGCCTGCTTTATCTGCTCTATCCTGTCGCTCACAATTTTCCTCCCGCGAGATTTCCTTCTCGCTCTATGCAGTCTGTTACGAGTCTATTTCTTTATGGGGTAAGAGCCATGCTTGAGTACGGTGTCGCGCATGGCCATGAAATTTTCGAACTTTGCCCATTCCGGGACGGAATTCCCCGACCCGACGCAGTAGCCTCCGCCGGGACCCGCTTTGGCGATGAGTTTCCTGACATATTCCTCTACCTCGGCGGGGGCGGCGCTCCTGAGCATTTCATTAGGCACGTTGCCTACCAGGGTCAGGCGATCGCCGTACATCTCCTTAACCTTGAAGATGTCCATGCAGCTGGGGTCTATCGGCTGCAAGACGTCGAGGCCCATTTCGATGAAGTCTTCCATGAGAGGCATCACATTGCCGTCGGTATGCATGAAGAAAAGCCGATCGCCTTGATGGCAGCGCCGGGCCATTTCCCTGTACCATGGGAAAACATGGTCACGGTAGGCTTGTGGAGAGATAATCGGACCGTTTCCGAAGGCCAGGTCGTCTACTACCCACACTCCGCCTACGTAGGGCATCGCGAGGATCTCTTCGAGCCCCTTGAACTGGATTTCCGCCACCTTGCGGAATATATCCGCCACGAGGTCCTCTTCGAGTTTGAGGGACATCGCGAAATGGTTGAATCCCATGAGCATCCAGGTGAGGGTGAAAATCTTGCCGGAAACGGCTATCACTTTCATCCCTTCGGGCAGGAGATCACTGACCTGGTGAAATTTCGAAAAGTCGAGTTTTGCAGCGACTTCCCAGGGGAATTTTTCGAAGTCCTCGCGGGTTTTGATGAAGCTGGTGTATTCCAGGTTCCATGCCTTGTCGTCGTTTGCATCCGGTGAGTCTTTGAGCATCACCTCGCGAATCACGCGCGATATGGAGGATTCCTGGGTCACTTTGCCCGGGCTCATCATCCCCACCGTCAGCGGAATGAAATCATAGCCGGCCTCTGCCCAGAACTGGACCTGCGAAGCGACATCGTCCGCAGTGACTTCGCGGCCGAGAAACTTGCTTTGTATGGGATATTCGATGAGCACCTCGCAAAGAGGAACCCGATCGGACTCCTCATGCCGAACAGCCTTCCTGATACGCTCGAAATCCGGTTTCATTCCCATGGCTTTCCTCCAAGTGTATTTGAAAAGTCCTTTTATTATTTGTCCGGCCTAATTTAGTCCGGTTCTGAGTTCTCGGCTGCCGATCGGGCTGGGAAGGCCGGAGGCTGGGTACGGGGAACGTTGTGCCCACCCTGCGCCGCTTGCGCTTGCCTTCTATTCCAACCCCATCGCGTCATCCCGGCAAGTATTTGAGCCGGGATCCAGCATTTAGCCCTCCCGGGCAATCCTTTCAGTTCACAGCTCACTGTTCACAGCTCACTGCCTTATTCACCTCTTGAACGGAAATACCGTTCCGACCTCCATCCCCGTGCTGCGTTCGATATTCTTAACAACGTCATAAAGGTGCTCGATGATCTTCAATTCGGCTGCTTCGACGTCCTTGGCTCGCATCAGCCTCAGGATATCCCTGTGAAAGGACAGGGCGTTCTGAACGGCGCGGGGCAGCAGCGACACTTCCTTGATGAACTTGCTCAGAAGATCCGTCACGGCACAGAGAAACTGCGACAGCACCTTGTTCCCGCTTGCCTCGGACAGTTTGATGTGAAATTCGACATCAAGGGGAACAAAATCGTCAATCCCGCCGTTCCTGATGGCTTCTTTCTGCATCCTGATATTGTTTTCGAGATCGGCCAGCACATGTTCGTCCGCCCGGATAACAGCCAGGCGGACGGTTGCAACTTCAATGACGATCCTGGCCTCCATGAAGTCCCGGACGGTTGCCGGCTGCAGGATGAGGTGGTCTGAAAGGGAAGCCATGTAAGAGGAAGGACTGGTAATGTTGATCAGGGTGCCGATGCCCTGCTTTGCGGTGAGCATTCCCATTACCGTGAGTTTGTTGATTGCTTCCCGGACCGTATTCCTGCTGACCCCTAATTGCCTCGCCAGTTGGTCCTGCGGGGGGAGTTTGTCTCCATGTTTGAGCCGGCCCGACATGATCATGTCGTGAAGTGCCTTGAATGCCTCATCGGCGGCGCTCATCCGCCTGAGACTGCTGAGTTCCATAGAGAGCCCCATTAATAAAGATTTATGGCGTCATAATGCGACCGGACGAAATAAACGGGTGCCGGTATATCAAATCCGCCCGAAACGGGCGATTCCGTTCCGCTTCGGTAATAGGGCGGTGAATGATCATATGATAGTATGATCTGTGATCCTACGATTTGCCTCGTCTTGCGTCAAGAATAAATTGACAAGTGAATGTAAAAGAAAAAATGCTTGTAATTCAAAGTACATACAAAATTGTCCTCACTGCAAATACTTCTTGATCTGAGAGTGGAATCATCCTATCATCACACCATCCTACTTACAAGCAGAGTATTCAGGTCGAGTGCCTTGGAGTTTCGATTCTGCACCCCGCGAGGGTGATGCCGAATTGCGAGGCGGATGGAAGGGCTTCCCAGCCCCGAACAACAACCTTTCTGATCCCTAGTTGGAGGAGAACATGCTTAAAAAAGGATTTGCCGCCGTTGTTTTTCTGACCCTGGCAGCACTGTGTCTGTCAGCCCCCGGCATGGCTGCCGATGCCCCCATCAAGTGGAAGGCCCAGACGCTCTGGGCTGCCCAGGAAACCCCTCAGAAGACTTTTGAAGACCTCTGCAAGAAAATCAAGATCATGACCAACGGTCGTCTGGAAATCGAAGCCTATCCGGCCGGCGCAATCGTTCCTACCAATGAAACTCTTACGGCTCTTCAAAGCAACGTTCTTCAGGTCATTCACGTATGGCCCGGCTATGCCAGCGGAAAAAACCCCGCCTTTGCTGCCCTTACCGACCTGATCTTCGCCTACGAACATCCCTGGGAACTCGATACCTTCATGCATTACAGGGGTGGACTCGAAATGCTCCGCGAACTCTACAAACCTTTCGGCGCCTACACTGTCGGCGTGATGTTCTGGGGCGTGGAATCCTGGCCTTCAAAGAAACCTATCGGCAAGATGGATGATTTCAAAGGCCTGAAAATCCGCGAACCGCAGGGCATGGAAGCCGAATTCATGACCAAGGCCGGCGCCTCGGTTGTCGTTCTGCCCGGAACGGAAATCTTCTCCGCCATGGACAAGGGCGTTGTCGAAGCCACGAACTGGGCAACCGCTTCCATCAACGATAAGATGGGTTTCCATCAGATGGCCCCTTACTTCACCTCTCCCGGCTTTCATTCGATGCCGGTCGGCGACTTCACGGTAAATCAGAAAGAGTGGGACAAGCTGCCTGAAGACATCAAGCAGATCCTTGTTGCCGCAACCCGCGAGTGGTGCTGGGATTCCGTCGAGCGGATCGCCATGGAAGAAGTGAAGCTTGTGAGCACCGCCGAATCCCAGGGCAAGCACGTGATGGTCTGGACTGCCGAGGAAAAGGCAAAAGCCCGCGCGATTGCTCAGACAATCTGGCAGGAATGGAAAAGCAAAAACGAGCAGACCAAGAAGGTGATCGAAGCCCAGGAAGCATGGCTGAAAGAACTCGGCCGGATCAAATAGACTCCGTTTGCGGGGGAGGGGAGGCGTTTGGCCCCTCTCCCGCCGTATGAGAGCAAAGGGAATGATATGAGAAAGATCCTGGCATTTATCGATGCCATGAGCATCTGGACGGGGAAAGTGGTAAGTGTGCTCTCCATGGTGGTGGCCCTGGTCATTACTTACGAGATCGTCGCGCGCGAATTTTTATCCAGTCCAACCGTATGGGCGGCCGAGTTTACCGTCTTTGCCTGTGCTTTGCTGTATCTGATCGGCGGAGCGTGGACCCTGCAGCAGGATGCCCACGTGCGGGTCGATATCCTCCATAGCAGGTTCTCACCAAGGACCAGGGCGCTTGTGGATTGCCTTACCTATTTCGCATTCCTCCTTTATATCTCGGTAATGATATGGGCAACGAGCAAATACGCTTACGAGTCGACATGCCTGGGAGAGTGCACCATGACTCCATGGAACCCCCCCCTCTGGCCGATGAAAATAGCCATGGCGGTTTCACTGGTGCTGCTCCTTCTCCAGCAGACCGCCAGATTTATACGCGATCTTTATTTTGTCATTAAAGGCCAAACCCTATGAGCATCGAATGGATCAGTCTTTTAATCGTAGTCGGAATGTTGGGACTGATGGCCCTTGGACTGCCTCTGGCATGGTCCATTGGCGCGGTCGCCGTTGCAATGACCCTGTCTCTTTTCGATCCCAACATTATGGTGATGCTTGTTTCCCGGGTTTTCGACATGAGCATGAATTACACGCTCATGTCCGTCCCGCTGTTCGTGCTCATGGCCGGAATTCTTCAGCGGTCCGGTGTCGCCGACCAACTCTTCCGGGCTGTTAACGTCTGGGCCGGAGGCATCCGCGGCGGCATGGCCATCGGGACCATCATCGCAAATGCCATCATGGCTTCCATGGTCGGAATCATCGGGGCCGAAATTGTGACTTTCGGCCTGATTGCGCTGCCGGAGATGCTGGCAAGAAAGTACGATGACAAGCTCGCTCTCGGGAGTATTGCCGCGGGCGGAGGACTTGCCACCCTTATCCCGCCGAGCGTCGTCTTCATTGTCTACGGCATGACCGCAGGCTGCTCGGTGGGCGAGCTTTTCCTGGCGGGACTGCTTCCCGGCGCCATGCTAGCGGTTATCTTTGTAGGTTATGTGGTGTGGCGCTGCTGGCGCCATCCCGAAAGCGCCCCTCTGGCTACCGAAGAGGAAAGGAATATGCCTCTTCGCGAAAAACTCGCCACCCTGAAAGAACTGGTGATGCCTTTCCTGATCGCGGCCGGTGTTCTCGGTTC
Source organism: Pseudomonadota bacterium (assembly GCA_023416335.1). The sequence continues at coordinate 5,805 of JAEZHY010000135.1, forward strand.
GATCTATACCGGGATAGCGACTCCTTCAGAAGCGGCTGGGGTCGGCGTACTGTTTTCGATAATCGCGGCATTAATCAACAGGCGCTTTTCGTGGAAGATGATGGGCGAGTGCCTCTCCGAAACGCTTCGGATCAGCTGCATGCTCTCATGGCTCTTTTTCGGTGCTCAGACCATCATCGGCGCTTATACCCTTGCGGGCGGTACGACCTTCGTGACCAATTCGCTCAAAGCCATGAATCTCGGTCCCTGGGGGACGATCGTCTTCATGCAGATCATCTGGGTCTTTCTCGGCTGCTTTCTCGACTGGATCGGCATTCTCTTTTTAACCATTCCCATCTTCCTGCCCATCATCCTCGAATTCGGTTTCGACAGCGTGTGGTTCGGCGTGGTGTACTGCATGAATATGCATATAGCGTATCTCTCGCCGCCATTCGCCCCGTCGGCCTTTTACATGAAGAGTATTACTCCGCCTCAAATCACTATGGGGCAGATATACATGGCCACAATGCCCTATCTCTGGCTGACCGTTGCGGCGACCGTCATCGTTACGGTCTGGCCTGACTTGTCGATTGTTTTGCCAAAGTTGATGCTGAGGCACTAAAGAAGGGCTTCAAACGACTCTGAACGTGATTCCTGCGAGGGGCTGATTCTTTTCAGCCCCTTCTTTTTATAAATAGCCTCGGATTGATAGCTGAAACATTCTTGGAGCTGTAAAGAAAAGCTGTGAGTCTCCCACGCGTTGTTTTAGAATCCGTGCCGTCCCCCAGGAAGACGAAGAGGGAACTGTCCTCTTTCCATAATATTGTGCGGATTTTTGCCGGTCAAAGACCCGGACGGGAGGTCTTCAGGGTAGTCGGTCTAAATAGCCGCGTCTTGTTGAGCCGCCTTCATCCGAAGTCCGATTTTTCCTAAGGGAACAGCGGGCTTTACGCATATTTCAAAAATACTTGGCAATTCGCACTGCCTGTGAGAAAAGTCTTTTTGTTCCGGATTTTGTGTTTTTGAAAACATCATGGGAGGATGTTCATGAAAAGGATATCGCTGGTATTTTTGTCTTTCTTCCTGATCCTTGCTGTGGGTGTGAGTGCGCAAGCCGCGGACCAGATCGTTTTGAAGCTCGCACACATCACCGCACGGAGCGGGATGCTCGACAAAAAGGCCCAGAAATTCGCAGAACTTGTCAGCGAAAAGACCGGCGGTAAGGTGAAAATCGAAATTTACCCTGCACAGCAACTCGGCAGCATCAAGGAAATAATGCAGAGTATTTCGATGGGAACCGTGGACGTTGGCATGGAAGCCGAGAGTTTCATGGACGCCTTCGAGAAGGATTACACGATATTCGGCACCCCCTTTATGTTTACCCGCGAAGAACTGGTTAAGAACGAATACCTTCAGGAAGTTCGGGAAAGGGTTCGCAAGAAGGTGGGCATTCGCACACTTCCCGGATTTGCCTTCCGGCCCGCGGTGCATCTGTGGACACAGAAACGCCAGGTTATGCTTCCCGAAGAGTTGAACGGCATCAAGCTCCGCGTCTGGCAGTCAAAAGCGCTGGTCGATACCTGGAACAAGCTCGGGGCGACCGCGGTACCGCTCCCCTGGGGCGAAGTCTTCATGGCCCTCAGCCAGAACGTCGTAAACGGCATGGTTCACAATATCGTCCAGATCAGGGACGAGAAATTCTTCGAACAGCTCAATTTCTGCACGAAGCTTGACTGGGTGAACCTGTACGACGTTACCTGGATCAACGATATGAAATATTCCTCGCTTCCTCCCGAAATTCAGAAAGCCCTGACCGAAGCGTCTCAGGAGTCGGCCGACTGGTTCGTCGCCTACGGCCAGAGCCTCGAAGCCGAAGCCCAGAAGGAATGTGAAAAAGCAGGTATCGTCTTCAAGGACGGCGATCGGCCGGTTTGGGTAAAGAAGGCTTCCACCGCTTATCCCGATCTGGAAAAGGCCGGATTGTGGTCGGATGGCCTGCTGAAGAAATTAGGCAGGTAAGCTCTGCCCCTTGAAACCTGGCTGCCGAAGCTTGTTTTCGGCTGGAATACGATGAAGCCCCCTTGCGGGGCTTTGTCATTGCAATTGTGAATTCAAGACCTTAAAAACCCAGGATCCCGGCTCAAAAGCACCGCCGGGATGACGGGATTGGGGCAACTTTTGTGAAATAGCCCGCCTTCCCGGCCCAATCTGCCGGCCAATGAAATCTCAAAGATTTTACAGTCCACAGAGAGTGAACCTGAAAGGGTTCGTCCGGTATTTCAGAATCCATCCTACACAGTATTTGCCATTAGATCAGAATCCTTATCTTTGAATGTGATAAAAGAGCGAGAAGGCCTGAAAGGGGGTTCTCTTCAGGGACTTCGATGCCGGCTCCGTTCACCCGGAATTCCTACTCTCCCCTTTCACTTTCTGCGCCGTCAGGAGAAAGCGAAAAGCTTATGGAGCCCTGGAATACGGAAGGCAACATACAAAAAGGCGGCCGGAATGACGGGAAGTCTCATGCGCGAAGAGGCGGCCACATCGGAGCCCTGCCCCCGGGGGCCGAACAGGTTGGAAAGCGATCGGATGCGCCTGCCGGCGGGAAACCGTGGCTTTCGCATGGCCAATTTCATGACATTCTGGAGATGGTTACCGACGGGATTCTCTGGCTGGACCGGAAATGGCGGATCCAGTACTGCAACAGGGCCGGAGCAATTCTGCTGGGCCTGGAGAGGGAGCATGTCGTAGGGAGCCTTCTCTCCGAGGTGTTCCCGGATGCGAAAAGAGGGTTGCTTCTTGCCGAGTGCGAACGTGCGGTGGAGGCAGGCACTCCTGTGCATTGCGAGGAGTTTATTTCCGGCCCCATTGACAGGTGGGTCGAGATCGATGCCTATCCTTCCATAAATGGACTGTATCTAATCCTCAAAGACGTGACCCGGCGGAGGCTGCTTGAAAACGAGCTCCGCAGGGGAAAAGAAGAACTGGAAACGCGAGTCAGGGAACGCACCAGGGAACTGATGGAAGCGAACAGTTCCCTGGAAGCGCAGGCAATGCAGATAGACGCCTTCTTCGCGCATTCCATCTCGCCTCTGGCGTTTCTCGATCCAAAATTCAACTTCATCCGTGTAAATGAAGCTTATGCCGCAGCTTGCGGACGCAAGGCGGAGGAGTTTCCCGGGCAAAACTATTTCAGAATGTTTCCCTCATCCCAAATGCGGACCGGCTTCGAGCGGGTGGTCGAAAGCGGGAAACCGCTTCAGATTTACAGGTGGCCGTATAAAAATCCGGACCGCCCGGAGTGGGGAACGACCTATTGGGATTTATGCCTGGAGCCGATTTTCGACGACTCCGGCAAGATAGAGTTCCTTGTCTTTTCGCTGGACAATGTTACGGAGCAGAAGCGGGCGGAAGAAGTCCTCAGCGAGACCGAGCAGAGGCTGAAAAATATTATCGATCATGCTCCCGTTTACATTTTCATGAAAGACCTCGATGGAAGATATACGGTTATGAACCGAATGTTTGAAAAGGGGTTCGGTCAAAGCCCCGAGGCAGTAATCGGAAAAACCGCCCACGAAATTTTCCCGCCCGACATTGCCGACCGGTTTGTCAAAAACGATCGAAAGGTCCTGGAAACCGGGAGCGCACAGGAGTTCGAGGAGGAGGTCCAGGTTGCAGGGGGTCTCAGAGATTTTTCAGCGCTCCTTTTCCCGCTTCGGAACCTGGAAAACCGGATATATGCGATTTGCGGGATTGCAATAGACGTAACGGACCGGAAGAACGCCGAAAGGGAACTCCAGGAATACACCAGGCGGCTGGAGGAGTTGAACAACGAATTGCAGCAGTTCGCCTACGTTGCTTCGCACGATCTCCAGGAACCGTTACGTAAAATCAAGGCCTTCGGCGAAATGCTCAAAACCCGGTACAGGGACAAGGTCGACGATACCGGAAAGGACTACATCGACCGTATGTCCAGTGCCGCCGGGCGGATGGAGAATTTTATCTCCGATCTTTTGAAGTACTCGAGAATAGTCACTAAGGCGGAGTCGTTCGAAGGGATCAGTCTGAATTCCGTTTTGGACGAAGTCTACCAGACTTTTGAGTACCGGGTGCAAAACACGGGCGGCAAAATCGAGATAGGCGACCTGCCCGCTGTCGAAGCGGACTCGACACAGATGAAGCAACTGTTTCAGAACCTCATCGGCAACTCTTTGAAATTTCAGAAGCCGGGTCAAAAGCCCATCATCAAAATATATGCAGAAAAGGAGGAGACGGTCTGCCGGATATGCGTGGAGGACAATGGGATCGGTTTCGAGGAAAAGTTCCTCGACCGCATTTTTGTGCCGTTTCAACGCCTGCACGGCCGCAGTGAATATGAAGGGACCGGAATGGGCCTGGCAATCTGCAAGAAAATAGTCGAGCGGCACGGGGGCAGTATAACGGCGAAAAGCAGTCCGGAGAAGGGGGCAACGTTTATCGTCACACTGCCTTTACGCCGGGACGGGTGATCCGATGCACATGCTTGCGGATAGATGCTGCTTGCCTAAAAAAGCAATATATCCGGCGACTTGTGTTCGAGTTATAATAATTGGCGTCCCCGGGTCGTAAGATCATCCGGATAAATTACTGTTGCCGAAACGGTTTCGGCTTACTTACAAAGGGTTTCATATGGATCAGCTTCATTTCAACATTCTGCTCATAGAAGATGACGAGGAAGACTACATCATAGTCAAAGCCTTGCTTTCCGAAGTCCGGAGCATGAAATTCGACATCGACTGGGCTCCGACCTATGAAGAAGGTCTAGCGAAACTCTGCGATCCAACCAGCTATGATGCGTGTCTGCTTGACTACCGTCTTGGCGTGCATGACGGGCTCGAACTTCTGCATGAGTCTGCACGGATGTCCTGCAACATTCCAATAATCGTCCTGACGGGCCAGGGAGACCACGATATCGACCTGGAGGCCATGCGGGCCGGGGCGGCCGACTACCTCGTCAAGGGACTCATTACCAAAGAACTGCTGGAGCGCACGATCCGTTACTCGATTGAGCGCAAACGTACCGAAACCGCGTTGAGGAATGCCCGGGACGAACTCGAAATCCGGGTGCAGGAGCGGACTGCCGACCTGGAAGCCGCCAACACGGCCTTGAAGGAAAGCGAGGAACGGTACCGCATTCTGGTCGAGAGCGCATTGGACATCATTTATACCGTCTCGGTCCAGGGAAAGATCGAAAGCGTCAATCCCGCCTTTGAAACCGTCACCGGCTGGTCTGAAAGCGACTGGGTAGGGAAGGATTACTGGGCGCTGCTTCATCCGGACGACAGAGAAGGCACTCTCCATCGATTTCGAAGGGTTCTGAGAGGGGAGACCTCTCCTTCCGAACTGCGCATCGTCTCCAGGTCGGGGGAGATAAAACTGCTCGAATGCATGTCGGTCCCGCTCATGAGGAGAGGCAAGGTCACCGGGATAGTAGGCACCGCTCGCGACGTCACCGAGAGAAGGCGGATGGAAGAGGCTCTGCGAAGGGCCAACGATGTGCTGGAAGTTCGAGTCAGGGAACGAACGGCGGAACTTGCCAAGGCAAATGAGGCGCTGCGGGTCGATGAGATGCGCCTTCAGGCATTATGGAACCTTAGCCAGATGAACGGCGCGTCAACAAAAGAAATTGCGGACTTCGTCCTTGGCGAGCAGGTAAGAATCACCGGCAGCAAGTTCGGGGCGCTCGGCTTCATGAACGAGACCGAAACCGTTATGACCGCGTACGGATGGTCAAAGGACGTACTGGATGTTTGCGGCGGGGGTGGTAAACGCGCGCAATGGCCGGTTGCCGAGAATTGTATCTGGGCCGAGGCCATGAAGAGCAGAAGTCACCTGATCCTGAACGACAGGAATAAGATCAAGCTTTCGCTGGAGGGATATCCCGATCCCAAGCCGATCGAGCGGCTCATGACCGTGCCCGTTTTCGACGGGGAAAGAATAGTTGCCCTGGCTGTAGTTGGAGACAAGGATACCGATTACGACGATTCCGATGCCCGGCAGATCAGCTTGCTTCTGGACGGAATGTGGAGCCTGATTCGCCGCGAGCGCGCGGAGAAAGCGTTGCGGGAGGCGGAAAGTCTGGCTGCAATGGGCAGGGCTCTTTCCGGCGTGGCCCATGACATAAAGACTCCCCTTATCGCAATCGGCGGTTTTACCCGAATCGTTCAAAATCACCTCGAATCCGAAAATGCCGACTGGAAAAAGCTCGATATCGTGCTCAAGGAAACCGGGCGCCTGGAGAAAATGGTGAAAGACATGCTCGATTTCTCCCGGCCTCTCGAACTCAACAGGTCCCGGGAAGACCTTGTGGACGTGGTACTCGAGACGTTTACCCTGCTCGAACCGGTTGCAAACGAGAGGGGTGTCAGACTTGAGTCGGATCTGCGCCGAACGGCTCCCGTGCTGATAGACCCCATGAGGATGAAACAAGCGCTCATGAATCTCCTGCTGAACGCCATCCAGGCCTCACCGGAGGGCAGGCGCGTCACTACGCGGATCGACACGCTGGGCAGGAGTCTCGTTCTCGAAGTCATCGACTGCGGATGCGGCATTCCGGGCGACAAGAGAAGGGAAATCTTCTCTCCTTTCTTTACCACCAAGAAAGAAGGAACCGGACTCGGACTTCCGATCGTCAAGAAAATCGTTGAAGCGCACAGCGGCTGCATCGAGGTGGTGGACAATCCGGATGTTGGGGTCACGTTCCGTGTATCGATCCCGATCGCGTTTCACGAAGAAGAGGCTTTGACCGGAGAGGAACAATATTGCGTCAATTTTTAGAATGGTGAGGAAGAGAGAGTGAACTGTGAATATTGAGCTGAAAAAGCCTTCTGCTGGTTCCCGGGCTCCGGGGGGGTGTTGCTCAAATGGAAATAAACCTGGTTGCCCAGGCATTTTTCGACGGAGTTCCCAATCCCGTCATCCCGCAGTGCTTTTGAGCCGGGAACCAGAGTTCTTTACGTCTTGACGACCTGTCTGAAGGTATTGGCTGCCGGGTTAGGGTTGTGCGTGGGAGATTGGCGATGTCGCCTTTTTGCCGGGACGAAGGTATATGTCCGGATTCTGTTGTTATTTGCAATAGTTGAAGTCTTCTGCTCCACATATTGATTCGGATAAGTGTCTGGGAAGCTTTAATAAAAAGTGCAAGACAGTAATCGTTCTCCCTTTTTATCAACTTGCCATTATCACTCCATAATTCAGAAAATATGAATTGTTGCCAGAAATTTTCTTGCATTTCCTCAAGCATTCTATGAAAATCGTCTGACCTGTTCAAAACAGGAACTTTTTAGGGGCAAAGCACGAATCTACCGGAGGCAAATCACCCAACCTTGCGTCATACGGCAAAAATTGGGAGCTGTTAAGCCTTGTATGCTCAACAGAGACCCCGCGGATTTCTGTGCCTTTTCCGATCCAACGGTTTGAACTGTGCTCAGGAGAAATCATGGAAGTAAAGCTGCTCAACATCGGTTTTGGCAACACAGTGATTGCAAATCGCGTCGTAGCGATCGTATCCCCGGCATCGGCTCCAATGAAGAGACTCAAGGAGGATGCCAGACAGGGAAACAAGCTTATCGATGCGACCATGGGCCGCCGTACCCGGTCGATAATAGTCACCGACAGCGACCATGTGATTCTATCCGGTGTTCAGGCAGAAACAATTGCACAGAGGCTTCTGATGGATGGTAATTCCAGAGAAGCCAATCTGATCAAGCAGCTTTAGCCCATGTTCCCGCCTGCAGCTTCCGGACAACTCTTTATAGTATCCGCTCCTTCCGGTGTGGGGAAATCCACCATAATCAGAAGCGTACTGGAGGAGTGTCCGAAACTGAAGTTTTCCGTATCCTGCACGACCCGCCCGCCGCGTCCCGAAGAAGTGCCCGGGAAAGACTATCATTTTATCGCCAAAGAGGAATTTCGAAACGGGATCGATTCGGGACGGTTTTTGGAGTGGGCGGAAGTTCACGGTGAATACTACGGTACGGATGTGCATCCCATAGAAAAGTGGCTGAAGGCCGGAAACAACGTGCTTCTGGACATCGACGTTCAGGGTGCCCGGCTTGTCCGGTGTGCCTATCCGGCCGCACAAACGATCTTTATTCTGCCTCCCTCGCTAAATATCCTTGAAGAGCGCCTTCGCAGCCGCGGCACGGAATCGGAAGAGCAACTTGCCATCCGTTTCGCTGCTGCACAGCGTGAATTGCTCGAAGCTCCCTGGTATGACTACATCGTGATAAACGACGATCTGCAGGAGGCGATTGCGGATATGAAGGCGATCCTGCGTGCCGGCCGCTGCAGTCGGACCGTTCAGTCCACGAAGCTCAGGGCCTTTCTTCTGTCGCTTTCCCCTGCCTGATGCTTAACTTCTCCTGATGAAGAAACCTTCTGAAAAGCAAATCTGGATTTCAGGAATCAACCCGGTCAGGGAAGCTTTGCGCGCGGGGAAGATTTCCGGCGGAGAATTCCTTATCGCCCGCAACGATCAGAGGGGGCGGGAACTGGAGGAACTCGCGGCCGCACAAGGCGTTCCGGTGCGCCGGAGCACGCGTGAGGACCTGACCGAACTTGCCGGCCACACACACCACCAGGGAGCGGCCCTCAAGATCTCCGAATATCCGTATGCGTCGCTGGAATCTCTAATCGGAGGCAAACCCGCCGAGCACGATCCTCTCGTGCTTTTGGACAGCATCCAGGACCCACACAACCTTGGGGCAATCATGCGGAGCGCCTGCTTTTTGGGGGCAAAAGGGGTGATAATTCCCCGGGATCGGGCAGCGCAGGTGACCTCGGCGGTCATGAAAACCGCCGCCGGTGCGACGTCCTACATTGCCGTCGCGCAGATCACGAACGTCTCACGAGTGCTCAAGCAGATGAAACAGGCGGGATACTGGGTGGCGGGGCTCGACCTGGAAGGAAGCAAAACCTTGTATGAAGCCGATCTGACCGTTCCGATCTGTCTGGTTGTCGGAAACGAACAGAAAGGGATCCGACCGCTGGTGAAAAGCGAGTGCGATCTTCTCCTTCGCATACCGGCAGGAGGCCCTCTCGATTCGCTGAACGCCGCTTCGGCCGCCGCGGTTGCCCTGGCGGAAATCCAGCGGCAGCGGCTCACTGCCGCAAAATAGGCCGCTTTCCGAAAAGGGCCGTTCCTATCCGTACCAGCGTGGCCCCTTCCTCTATCGCAACCTCGAAATCGCCGCTCATCCCCATCGAAAGCTCCGTCAAGTCTTCAGATTGGCGGTGTTCCCTTCGCAGTCCGTCGAACAGTTCCTTCATCTGCCTGAAGAAAGGGCGAGCCAATTCCGGGGCGTCGAAAAAGGGCGGGAGTGCCATGAGTCCGCGCACGTCGAGCCATTCGAGCCCGGACACTTTCTTGAAAAAAGGAAAAAGTTCCGCGGGCGCTATTCCGCTCTTGGTTTCTTCTCCTCCGATATTTACCTGGATGAGAACCGGCATGCGTTTGCCGACTTTTGCGGCCCTCCGGTCCAGTTCCAGGGCGAGGCTCTCCCTGTCCAGCGACTCTATCCAGTCGCAGCACTCGACTGCTATCTTTGCCTTGTTTGTCTGGAGGTGCCCTATGCAGTGCCAGGAAACAGGAAGACCGGCCAGTTCGCGTCTCTTGTTCTGAGCTTCCTGGATATAATTTTCTCCCAAAATCGTTATCCCGGCCGCGATCCCTTCCCGGATCCGCTCGACCGGTACCGTCTTGGTGACTCCGACGAGCTTGACCTCAGACGGGGCGCGGCTTGCTCTGCGGCAAGCGGCCTCGATCCTTTCCCGAATCAGGGCCAGATTGTTTGCTACCGAATCCATTTCCATTTCTATGCTCCGTGGACCGGGATTTTCCCGAAAGGCCTCTAAAATAGCAGGTTCCGGGCCATCCCTGCAAGTGCGCCCACAGGTACGAGGTAGTGCAGGGGCAGGCGAAACTTCATGGAAAGTGCGAAGGATACCGTTGCCAGCCCGGCCGCGAAAAAGTCGAATGCGCCGTGTTCCGGAATAAGGACTTTCTCGCCGAAGAATACAGCCAGATTCAGTATAACTCCGACTACCGCGGATGTTACCCCCACGAGGGCCGCCTGAAGACGTTGATTTTCCGAGAGCCTTTCTATGTACGGCGCTCCGAGCAGGATAAAGAAGAAGCAGGGCAGAAAAGTCATGTAGGTTGTAACGAGTGCGCCAAGTGTACCGGCAAGCAACGGGCTGAGCGCACCGTGGTGATTCCATGCGCCGAAGAAACCCACGAACTGTGTCACCATAATGAGGGGCCCGGGAGTCGATTCGGCAAGACCCAGCCCCTGCACCATCTGGTGAGCGTCCAGCCATGCGAAATGGTTTACCGCCATATCCGCAATATAACTGAGGACCGCGTAGGCCCCTCCAAAAGTCACGAACGCTGCCTTGGTGAAGAAAAGGGCTTGGCGGGTAAGCACGTCCGGCAGACCCGGAAGAGCCCACAGCAGGGCGATGGGGATGCTCCAGAGCGCCAAAAAAGCGGCAACGAGGAAAAGATTGCGCCGGAGTGAAGGACGGGGTTCCGGGCTTGAAAGCGTTTCAGTGCCGTTTTCCGATGCGCGGTGAAGCAGTTCACAGGAAAGATAGACGTCCGGCCGCCACCGTTGAAGAATGAGCCCGCTCAGCGCCGCGGCTCCTATTACATAGGGAAAGGGAAGATGGAGGAAGTGAATTGCAATGAAGGCCAGCGCCGCATAAACAAAAAGCCAGCGGTGACAAAGGGTTTTCTTTCCGATACGCAAAACTGCAGATGCCACAATAGCTATCACAACCGGCTGCACGCCGTAAAGGAGCCCCCCGATTGCGGGAACATCGGATGATGCGGCCGCCATCCAGCTCAGGCCGAGCAGAACGAGGATGGAAGGAATAACGAAGAAAGCCCCGGCGAGGACTCCTCCGAGCGTTCCGTGAAGAAGCCAGCCGATGTAGATTGCAAGCTGCTGGGCTTCCGGTCCGGGAAGGATCATGCAAAAGTTCAGGGCTCTTATAAACTGCCTTTGGGGTATCCACTTCTTTGCATCGACGAGTTCGTGCTGCATTATGGCGATCTGGCCGGCAGGTCCCCCGAAGTTGATAAAACCCAGTTTGATCCAGAACCTGAGAGCTTCTTTGAACGGAACGGCAGTAGATAAGCTCCGCCCTTCGCGCTCGGAAAGCTGCTTACCGTGGGCAGATTCTTTGGGCATGCGGCATCCTGAAAAAGGTCAAAGGCAAAGAAAGTATGAGCAGTGGAAAATAACCGGAATCTTGTAAATCTGCTATCTGAAAAATGCTCGAGGAGGGAGAGCGGTCATGCACGATGCAACCTATCGGGATTGAGTTCCCAAAGGGGACCTCATAGCCGTCAACTAAAGAGTGGGATTGTCTCGATAGTGTTGACGTTCCCCCCCTTGCTGGTTCCCAAGGTCCTGGGGCTGTTGCCCAAATCATCGCGACAGCCCGAATGGCTCACAGAGCCCGGACCCGTCATTCCGACCCTTCTCTTCGATCAGGACAAGTTCACATCGGAATCCAGGCCTTTGGGGCGGATTGATTGAATTCAAGCTCTTAAAAACTCTGGTTCCCGGCTTAAAAGCACTGCCGGGATGACGGGTTGGGGGGCTTGGTCGCAAAATGCCCGCTAAAGAAGCTTCATCTCCATTTGGGCAACGGCCCCTCCTCCTTGGGAACCCCGCCCCGGTAGGCCGAATAGGTTCGTGGCCGTTCTCTGCCGCGCTTCCGGCACCTTCATTTCAGTCCTCTCGTGCTTCGCACCCGGAAATGGCGGGTGGCACGGAGCGGGAAGACCATCGTATTTTGGAGGATCGGTGGGGAAAGATTGATGGATGTTGTGAGGAGCAACGGTTCGGCAGACAGGGAACTATGCTTGCATCCATGTTCCGGCCAAAGGAAGCTGGAGCTTCGAAAGCCGGGTACCCAAGCCGGAGCTTGAGTACCAGCGAACGAGTGCCCCGAAGTGGCGCGTCGGGAAACCTCGCCACAACTACTTGGGGGAAGAACGAGGTAAAGTTGACGCCAATGAGGCGGACATCGGGAACCAGCGGCGAAATTCCTTAACGCAGCACCATTGCCGGGATACCTATCCTCCTCCGACAAGCCTGATTATTTCCAGGGAATCGCCCGACTCAAGGGGCTCGGTTTCTATAGCGCTCCGGGCGAGTATCCGCATGTTTCGTTCAACCGCCACCGCCTTGGGGTTGATCTCGAGGGAGCGCAGGAGTTCCCCCAGCAGCGGTGGGCCGGAATATTGCCGTTTTTCGCCGTTTATCGTGATCTCCATATTATTCCCCGTAAGTAAGTCAGGATTTCTCAGCCAAGGAGGACCTTGGGAACCAGCGGGCGAAGTTCCCTGACAACAGTTCTTGACGATGAGGTCGTGCCCACCCCGGGCTTGCCGTTCACGGGTGACACGGGCAACGTCATTTTGTTGCCCGTGCCGGAGGCAAGAGGCTCGACAGACAGTATCGTTTCACTCTTGCAGTTTTTCGCCAGGGGAACTAACCTCCGCCCCTCCTGTCCTTCGGACCCAGGCAGCAAAAAGACGCTGCCTCGGCCACCCTTAGTTCCCAGCCAGTCCAATGAGCCTTGATTCGAGGGAGGGAACGGTGGGCACGGTGAATCATACCCCGCACCGCTCGCCCACCCTACGGCCCAATGTTGTTGCTTTAATGACCCCGTCCCGGTAGACCCAGTATTTTGGACGTATACGACCAACCTTTAGCGGCCGGCACGCACCGGATACTATCCGGCCTGCCGGGGAGGGGTTCCCAAGGAGGACCTTGGGAACCAGCGGCGTATTTCCTTAGAGCAACAGCATTGCGGGCGACCGGTACCGGTTTTTCTGTTCACTGCTCACTGTTCACTGATTTTTTCAGTTCACGGTTCACTGCTCACCGTTCGCTGTTTTCAAAAAGACCTCGTCCCAGTCTTTCCAGACGGGTTCGTAGCCTTTTTGCCGGATAACTTCGGCCACCATCTCCGGGGTGCGGTGGTCCGCGATTTCGAACTGCGCTTCGGCTTCCTTCCCCAGTGTGTATCCTCCCGGGTCGGTTTTGGACCCGGCACTCATGGAGGTGATTCCGAGCGGAATCAGGTGGTCACGGAAGTAAGCGGGCTCGCGCGTAGAGAGCGTGAACCCCGTGTCCGGCAAAAAGAGCCTGAGGGCCGTCAGCAGCTGCACGAAATTCAGGTCGGAAACCGGGTGCAGCGGCTGAAATTCTCCCGCCGCCGGCCTCAGCCTTGGAAATGAGATCGAGACCTGGGATTTCCAGAATTTCCGCATCAGGTATTTTGTGTGAAGCCCCATGAAAAATGCCTCGACACGCCAGTCTGTAAGGCCGAGGAGGGCGCCGAGCCCGATGCGCCGGAACCCCGCTTCCCCGCCCCGGTCCGGGGTTTCGAGCCGCCACCTGAAGTCGCGTTTTTTGCCGCCAAGGTGGATCTCGGGATAGAACTCTTCGTTGTATGTTTCCTGGAAAACCGTCAGCCCGTCCACCCCGTGGTCGATCATAGAGCGGTAATCGTCGGTGCTCATGGGATAGATTTCCACCGCAAGCGACGAAAAGAACGGCCGGAGCATGTCCGAAATGGTATTGAAATATTCCACCGGGACCAGCTTGGGAGCTTCTCCCGATACGAGCAGCAAGTGCCGGAAACCCATGCGGTTTATGAAACGGCCTTCTTCCAGGACCTGCTCGGGTGTGAGCTTGAGACGCCCTACGGAGTTTTTCGCGTTGAAGCCGCAGTAAGCGCAGTTATTTGTGCAGAAATTGGAGACATAAAGCGGCGCAAACATGGAGATGGTTTTGCCGAAACGCTGCTGAGTCAAAGTGTGTGCCCGTTGGGCCATTTCCTCCAGATAGGGTTCGGCCGCCGGAGAAAGAAGGCTGATAAAACCGTTCAGATCGATGGCCCTTGCCGCGAGAGCGGCTTCCACATCGGAAGCGGTCCTGCCTGCCGTTTCTTTCTCGATTTCCTTCCAGCTTGTCTTCTGAATCTCGTCGTAAAAGCTCATCTCATTACCTCAGAAAGCCTGTCAAAGGGCTGGATGCCTCGGCGAATTTCCTCGGCCGCCCCAGCCCGGCAAGAAATGCCTCACGGCCCGCTTCGACTCCCTTCCTGAAAGCCGCGGCCATCCCCACGGGATCCCCCGCCACGGCCACGGCCGTATTGACGAGGACGGCATCAGCCCCCATTTCGAGGGCTTCGGCCGCATCCGAAGGGGCGCCCAGTCCGGCGTCCACAACGACGGGAACGCCGGCGTTTTCGATTATGATTTCTATCGAATCCCGTGTCTGGATACCCCGGTTGGAACCGATAGGAGAGCCGAGCGGCATCACTGTCGCGGTTCCGATTTCTTCGAGACGTTTTGCCAGGATCGGGTCGGCATTTATGTAGGGCAGGACGATAAAGCCCTCTTTGACGAGGATTTCTGCGGCCTTGAGCGTTTCGACCGGGTCGGGCAGAAGATAGCGCGGGTCAGGGGTTACTTCGAGTTTGATCCAGGGCTCGCACCCGGCCGCCCGGGCCAGGCGCGCCAGCCTCACGGCCTCATCGGCGTCCCTTGCTCCCGAAGTATTCGGAAGGAGCAGATACCGGTTCATGTCTATGGCGCTCAGGATGCCGTCCTGCGGATTCTCCAGTTCGACCCGTCTCAATGCGACGGTAACGATTTCGGCGCCGGAAGCATCGAGGGCCGCTTTCATTGTCTCGGGAGAGGAGAACTTTCCCGTGCCCATGAGAAGCCGGGAGCTGAAGGTCCGTCCGGCAATGACCAGTTTTTCATCCATTTCGATTCTTACCCTTTCTTTGGTCGGGCTGTATTCTCCGGCCCACATACATTGCATTTTCGGTCCATCGGGAGCCTGACCTCCCTGAATCTCATTGCCAGTGCATCCCAGGTTAGCAGCCTGCCAACCAGGAGGTCTCCGATGCCCAGCAGGTATTTGATTGCTTCCGTTGCCTGAAGCGTTCCAAGCACGCCCGCAACGCTTCCGAGAATTCCCACCCTGTCCGAGGTATCGTAGGTCCCGGTCTGGGGTTCGTCTTCGAAGACGCAGCGAAAGCAGGGCCCCTCACCGGGAATTACGGTCATCGTCTGCCCATGCATTCCGACCGCTCCGGCATGGGAGAAGGGTTTTTCGAGCCGCACGCAGGCATCGTTTATCAGAAATTTTGACTGAAAATTATCCGTGGCTTCGATGACGAAGTCGTAAGGGGCGATTATGTCCGAAGCGTTTTCGCGGGAAACCGTCTCGCAGATTTTCAGGTTAAGCTCGGGATTCAATCGGGACACGGCAACCCGGGCGGATTCGGTCTTCTGTTTTCCGACCTCGGCCCGGCCATGAAGGATCTGGCGCTGAAGATTGGATAAATCGACCGTGTCCCCGTCCGCAATCCCTATTTCCCCGATCCCGGCCGCCGCCAGGTAAAACAGGGCGGGACTTCCCAGGCCTCCCAGTCCGATAACGAGGACCTTGCTGTTCCGAAGCTTGATCTGGCCGGATTCGCCGACTCCGGGGAGAAGTATGTTGCGGCGGTAAACCTGCTTTTCGGTTTCGGTGAGCCGGCGTATTGTGTCGATCATAAAAAAGACCGTTCCCCGGCAGGGAAACGGTCTGAAGGAAACGAAATGGGTCTTTTTTCCTAAGCCATTTCCCTACGCTGGTATTGTCCAGATCAGGTATTAAGGGTTTTTTCTCAGCCCGGTCCTGCAGGGCACCCCTAACGGCTGTTACGCAAAAAATCTTAACGCCGGCTCGTAGAATTGTCAAACAGCATATTCATCCAGTCGGGCACCAACCGGAAAAGGATGGGAGCGGAAACCTATCGTTTTTTGAGATCCTTTCCCCACTCAGTTGCCGGGAAGTTCAGGGGCTATCGAATGCGGCTTCTTTTTTCCGTATGACAACTTGTCCGTGTTTCCAGGCAACAGGTTTTAACGTTGCCTGGGTCCGGAGGACAAGAGGCTTCGCGTAGATTACCGTCCCTCTTGCCTGCGGCACGGGCAACCAAAACCACGTTGCCCGTGTCACCCACGTTTGGTTCCGAGCGCAAGACGGTGGGCACGATGAAGCGTTGTGCCCACCCTACGCGACTCACCGTCCACTTGTTTTACATTCCACCATCACAAAAGATTCCGGCCTTTGTCTCTCAATAGGGGCGTGGCGCCCATTGGCCCTTAAGACGCCTACGCTCGCTTCGTTATGTTGCTTTAACCGGGGAACAAACAAAAAAAGGAAACAAGCGACTCAAGTGCCTGAGGTGCGAAAACCTTACCGTCGCTGCCGCATATCCGAATACGAGTTTCATTCTCGATCACGGTCGCACAGGCAAGAGTGGAGAGTGGCGGAGCGGTGGAAAATGGGGAAAGCAGCAGATTACCAACCGGCTCCTCCGTATTTTCCAGCGTGACGAGAGGTGCGTCGTCCGGTATATGGATGTTTGGAAAAATTACAGGACCTGCGCCAAAGTCACCTTTGGATTGTGCCTGTTCGATTATTGGAACTCCGCTTGGCCGGTTATCCGGTCTTTGTCATCTCTAATGCCGGACTTAACATTTTGTTCCGGAAGGACGGTACCATATGGCTGACACCCAACGCGACATCACCCGCATCTTTCTCGCGATACTCTTCATCGGACTCCTGATCGGCGCGTCTCTCTGGATACTCAAACCTTTCCTTGGCGCGGCGATTTGGTCCGTGATGATTGTGACGGCAACCTGGCCCCTGATGATCTCGATTCAGCGCCGGCTTTGGAATCGTCGACCGCCCGCCGTGGCCGTCATGACGGTGATCCTCCTCTGCGTGTTGGTGGTGCCTCTGTGGCTGGCGATCGATACCATTGTCTCCAACGCCGATCGGATGGGGACCTGGGTCAAGTCCATGTCCGACTTTGAGTTCCCTCCCCCGCCCGCTGGGCTTCACAATGTGCCGATCCTTGGCGCCGATCTCAAGGCGGCGTGGGAGAAGGTTGCGGTCCTCGGAATACAGGATTTCCTGAAAAGACTTGCGCCGTACGGCGGCAATGCCATCAGGTGGTTCATTACCGAAGTCGGCGGCTTTGGAGCTTTGGTCCTGCAATTCCTCCTGACGGTGGCGTTTTCGGCAATTCTTTATGCCCACGGTGAGCATGCGGCATCGAGGGTGAGGCGTTTTGGACATCGACTGGCCGGGCCGCAGGGAGACCATTCGATCATTCTGGCCGGACAGGCGGTGCGAGGCGTAGCCCTCGGCGTGGTGGTGACCGCCCTGGCGCAATCGATCCTGGGCGGCATAGGCCTGGCCATCGCCGGTGTTCCTTTTGCTCCCGTCCTGACAGCGGTGATGTTCATGCTGGCGATAGCCCAGATCGGCCCCACGCTCGTGCTGATTCCCGCGGTGATCTGGCTATACTGGAGCGGCAGCACGGGCTGGGGCACTTTCCTTCTCATCTGGGGGCTGATCGTCGGAGTCATGGACAATTTCCTGCGTCCCGTTCTGATCAAGAAAGGCGCCGACCTGCCCTTACTGCTCATTTTCGCTGGTGTGGTGGGCGGCCTGATAGCTTTCGGACTGATAGGCATCTTTGTGGGACCCGTGGTGCTAGCGGTAGCGCACACACTGCTGTCTGCCTGGATTGACGAAGAAATCACCGGGGTCGTTTCGCCACCCACGGAAAAATCTGAAGACAAGCCCGGGAGCGTGCCCGCCAACCAATAAGCACCTGTGCAGGGGAAACACGAGACCTTTTCAAAACCTGGGAATCGACAGTTCTGAGCCGTTCCGGTCTTGAGATTGCTATCGATCCCGCCATCCTGAAACTAAACGACGGTTAGCCTTAGCCGGTCCAGCATTCTACAGCGTGCATTTAATAAATGAGTACTTATAGTTGCCTCAATTTACAGTTGATAAGGGCGGCCGTATGCACCCATAGACGACTGTATATGAGACTGAGACAGGAGGGCGAGATGCTCAAGAAGGATTCAGCGAGTCATAATCATAGGATACTGCTTTCGTTGTCGGCCGCGATCGTCTTCTTTTGGGTTTCGGTCGGTACTTCCGATGCGCAAAACCAGCCAATCGACCTCGTTAATGCAATACAAAACGTTGCCAAACAAGCTATCCCGGCCGTCGTACACATACAGGTTACCGAGCGTCGAGAGGCCCCCAATCCTCTTATGCCCTTTCAAAACGATCCGTTCTTCAGATATTTTTTCGGAAATCCCAAGATGCCTCAAAAGCCGCCCCAGCAGGAGGTGGTAGGGATCGGAACCGGCATGCTCCTGGACGATGCGGGTCACATCCTCACCAATAGCCATGTGGTCGGAGGGGCGACGAAGATCCAGGTTTTGCTCGCGGACGGCAGGCAATTTACGGGTGATTCCGTAAAGGTGATCGGAGCGGACCCGAGCACGGACCTCGCGCTCATACAGATCGTCGAAAAAGGCCCGTTCCCCCACCTTGCTCTCGGGGATTCCGATAAGGTGGAGGTCGGGCAATGGGTCATCGCAATCGGCCATCCGCGCGGTCTGAACCAAACGGTTACCCAGGGAATCATAAGCGCCAAACACAGGCGCGGTATTTCCGATCCGACCAGCTACGAGGATTTTCTGCAGACGGACGCTGCCATCAATCCCGGTAACAGCGGCGGGCCGCTCCTGAATCTCCAGGGTGAGGTGATCGGCATCAACGCGGCGATCCTGTCCGAATCGGGCGGGTTCGAGGGCCTCGGGTTTGCCATCCCTAGCAACGTGGCTTCCCATATTTCGCAGGAACTCATGAAGAATGGGAAAGTGGTCCGCGGCTGGCTCGGAATCAGTCTCCAGAACCTCACTCCCGATCTGGCGAAATCATTCGGCCTGAGCAGTACAAAAGGGGCGCTGGTCGCCGACGTCGTCAAAGGCAGTCCGGCGGAACAGGCGGGGATAAAACAGGGGGACGTCATAATCGCCTACCAGGACAAACCGGTTGACGATCCGTCATCATTGCGCAACAGCGTATCCCTCGCCGGGGTCGGGTCAGAGGTGAAACTCACGGTTTGGCGTGAGGGGGCCAAACAGGACTTGACGGTAAAGGTGGGGAGCCAGGAAGAACAGCAAAAGGCGATGGCGGAGTCGCTGAAGAAGCAATTCGGGATTGCGGTCAGACCGATGGCCCCTCAGGAAGCGGGAAAATACGGCCTGAGTTCGCAGGCGGGACTTGTGATTACGGAAGTCGATCCCAACAGCGCGTTCGGGAAGACAGGGTTCGAAAAAGACGACGTAATACTTCAGATAGAGAACCAGCCTGTCGGCAGTGCCGATCTCCTGTTCGCCGCCCTGAATTCCCTCAAGGGCAAACAGATTACCTTGCTCGCAATCGACCACAACACCGGCCAGGCCGGGACCGTGCAGATGCAGCTGTAGATACTAACGTGCCCGCCGTTCGCTTTTCTGCAAAATGGCGGGCACGCTTTACCTGATTCAAAATTGCTTTCGATTCTACTCTCGTCCGAAAAATACGGGATCAATCACTGCCCAACAGCAACTGCAGGTATTCGACACCCGTGTCTTGCGCTATCCTGGCCACAAATGCGTCATCGGTCCCACCCCCAAAGCTCGGCTGATAAGCATTCTTCGTATTCAAAACGGCCGATCCCACATAGCCCGTCAGGAATGCATTTCCGGACCCGTCCAGCGCAACGCCACCGATGCCGTTTCCCAACGCCGTTGAGTAGAGGAGCTTATTGCCGGCAGGACCCAATTTGGCCAGAAAACCCGTCGTTATCCAACCGGTCGCGGGTATACCCGGAAAATCGCTGGATTGCGTCCAGCCTGCTGCATATGCATTCCCGCCGGCGTCAACCGTTAACGCTGTAACGGAGTCGGAGTTCCCGCCGCCCAGAAAGGTCGAATACAATATGGATGCCGCGGCCGTCGCACTGCCCGGCTTTATCTTGGTAATAAAGCCGTCCTGGTTCCCTGAAAGCGTGCGCTGAAAGGCATTCAAAATCGGATAATCCGACGACATTGTGCAGCCGCCCACGTAGATGTTGTCATCTTTGTCGATCGCGGGCGATCCTGCGACAGTCTCGGTACTTCCGGCAAGGTATGTCGAGAAAACGAGGTGTTGTCCATCCGAGCTGAACTGGGTGACGAATCCGGTGTTGGAGCTGCCGGACGGTTTGGAACCTTGTCCGTTAATTGCCCGGTAAACGGGAAAATTCGATGAAGAAGTCTCTCCGGCTACACACGCTTCCGATTTGGAATTCACGGCAATGCCGTAACCGCAATCATAGGAACTTCCCCCCAGGTAGGTTGAATAGATTATGTCCGGATAAACCTTAATGATGGGAGTAGGTTTTGTGCTAATGACATGGATTGCCGTAGGCCCAAGTTTGGTCACAAAAGCGTTTTCAGTACCGACCTTGCTTGTCTGATAAGCATTGGCAGTGGTCGGGTAGTCGCTGGACTGGGTATTGCCGGTGATATAGACGTTCCTGTCCGGTCCCACTGCTATGCCTCGCCCCATCCCGAAGCCGCTGCCGCCAAGAAGAGTGGAGTATACAAGTGTGTTGCCTTGAGAATTGATCTCCGTAACGAACACGCTCCCGGATGTCGTTGCCTGGGTTATCTGTCCCGGGATGCTCCTGTATTGAGGAAAATCCGGCGATTTAGTGAAGCCGGTCACGTACACATTGTTCGAGCCGTCAATTGCGACCGAAGAGGCCGTTGTCTGCCCCGTCCCGCCGAAATAAGTGGAGTACACAAGACCTGTCCCGGCAGAGTTCAATTTTGTGACGAATCCGACTCTGCTTGTGGAACCGGCGGGCTGGATCGGATCGGCGGTTGGAAAATTCAGGGACTGCGTTTGTCCGACTACGTAGGCACAACCGCTGTCGTCCACAGCAACGGCTTCGCCGTGATCATCCCCGGACCCGCCGAGATAGGTAGAATAGACCAGAACAGGGTCTATGATCAATGGAAACCGCTCATCATAGGAGGCAACCGCAAACCCGAAGGCGTGCTCTGCCGTGTTGTCATATACTTTGAACCGCCCTTCTCCGGCAATTCTGACTCCGGAGATCTCCTGGTATACAACGGGCTTTTTCTGTACGAGTGTCACACCGTGGGGCAGCTTCATTGCTAGGTCGCCGCCGGGCGTGACTTCCAGACTCTCGACCCCGGCATACCGAAATTTGACTTCATCGGGGTTCGCTCCGGGCTTTACGATTATGTCGTACTCCAGCCTGCGCTCGTTTCCGTAAAATTTGAGGTCTATGCCGGAGTAGGCTTCACGGTAGAGCACGCCGCGATAGGTGGGAATATCGCTGACCCATTTTTTCGGATCGTTTCCAATGAAATAGTTGACCCTGTAATCCTGCGGTTCCAGGTCTGTGATTTCCACCTCCGGGCTCATGCCCGCGGGAATCATCTGCAGAGAGGAGGTATTCACGGGAGTTTCTGCGGGAGTCAGGGAAAACCGTGCCGGCAATCTCTTCTGTTTGGAATCGGTTCGGTCGTAAAGGTCTATCTTAATCCCATCGGCTGAAAACCATGTAGTCTGCCCGCCTTCCCTCGAATAGAAACGCACTCTTTCGTGGACCTGGCCCCTGTTTTCGATAAAGTAGAGCGGGCGGTGCCCCTGTGCTGTTATGGCGGCTGTTTGATTTTGAGGTGCGTCGGGCAGAGTCGAGGTGGGCCTGGTTCCTGTTTCAGCCGTGAGTTCCGAGATGCCGACAAGCACAGAAATCGCTGAGAGGACGAACACCATTTTCAGTTTCATTGCTCTTCCCTCTTAAACTATTTCGAATTTGGCAAATCTGAAAAAGCTGATTCAATTTGCGATGAAGATCGATACGATTTCAGGCAACAGCATAGTCTTTAAACCTCCCTGAATCCAAAGACCGAACTTGAGGCAGCAAAGATGATTGGCCTTAAATCATCGTTGCGGTATATCTCTATATATAGGAAGTAAAGTTGTTCAGCTGTCCTTATGAGTTAAGACCACTGAATGTCAAGGAGAAATCCACCATCAACCCTGCGCGCCACAACTAACCGGACCCTACTTCGTGCCTCTCTTTTCTCGGTCGATTTCAGTTACTAAATTCATAGTATGTCGCTGATGTTTTTAATCGTTTTGATCTGCGCCGCTTGGTGAGGGCGGTGGATTATTGCTTTTTTCGGATGGAGAAGAAAATGGAGCGTATTCTTGTAACAGGTGCAACCGGCCAGGTGGGCACGGCAGTTGTCGAAACACTCGTCACGAGGGGGATTTTCGTAAGGGCCGCAGCCAGGCGCGTTTCCACGATCTCGGGGACCGAGCACATCGAACCCGTTGCCTTCGACTACAACGATCCCGGCACATATCAGAGGGTGCTCTCCGACATAACGGGAATCTTCCTGGTTGTACCGCCGCTGGACCCCAAAGCACACCGGAAACTGATGCCTTTCATCGACAGGGCAAAGGAGAGCGGCGTCAGGCATATTGTTTTCAACTCCGTATTTGGATTTAATCCCGGTGACGAAGGTCCGCTTCAACTGATCGAGCGCCATTTGCTGGGTTCAGGCATGGGTTGTACGATACTTCGCCCGAACTTCTTTATGGAGAACTTCACAACCGGCTTCATCGGGACACTGGCAGCAGGGGGAGAGATCAGCCTGGCAGCCGACAACGGCAAAACCAGCTTCATTTCCGTGAAGGATATAGCCGAAGCGGCAGCCCGATCATTTCAGGAAAAGCGCTATGGGGCCGAGTATGACCTTTCGGGACCGGAAGCCCTCGATTATGCTGAGGTTGCCCGGATCATTTCGAATTTTTCCGGTCGAGAGATCACATACCGTCCAATATCTGAAAACACGATGATGCAAAGAGCGCGGCAAAGCAGATGGCCGGAAGAGGCTGTGCGGTATCTTGCCGACCTGTATGCGGCAGTGCGTGCGGGTGTAATGGCGGAGGTTACCGACGGCGTGCGCCGGGCGACCGGAAGGTCTCCAATTTCTTTCAAAGATTTTGCCCGGAAAAATGCTTCATATTGGAGAATGGAAAAAGCGGCTTGAACGCCAAAGACAAAAGCATTTAACCACGAAAAACCTGAGGCAGCATAGCCGCAACCAAAATACGAAAGGCAAAAGCTTTCAACCACGAAAGGTACGAAATACACGAAAGAAAACAATAGGATAAGGTTGTGGGATGGGCACAACGCTTCGTCGTTGCACTCGGCCAAACATGGGTGACACGGGCAACGTGGTTTTGGTTGCCCGTGCCGCAGGCAAGAGGGTCTGGCGACTTTCCTGCGTTTCCAGGCACCATTTATCCCTCTCCGGGCCAATCATTCCCGGATGGGTTGTCACCCATCGCGCCTCAAAATCTCGTGGCAGCCTCGAATGGCTTGCAGAGTGTTCTCGTTCAAACCGCATCCAGGAATGCGGCCGGTTCCGCTGGTTCCCGTTTCCTGCTTGTCACCCCCGGGCCGTCTTTACGGCTTCGGAGTGGGCCCGGCGGATTGCCTCCTCTTTGCGGAGAGCTTCATATTTTTTCCGGATGCAGTTGCCTGCAAAATTGGGCTTCTTCAGGTAATCGAGCCCTGAGTTGATGAAATCCTCTTTCATGCCCTCCAGGGTGCTTTCGACTTGCTCTTCTGCAATGAAGTTTCTGACCTTCACTACTTGAAACTCAACAGGGGTCTCTCCAATTAGTGATGTGAATTCGCGGAGAGCCCCTGCGGGGTCCGGATAACCGGCAAAATGGCTTTCCCGAGGTTTCAGGGGGACGAGAATGAGGAGTTGCACCTGTTGGCGGCCGCCCGTAATGGGACGGGACTGATCTATGAAGTAGATGGTCGTATCTGTGTCGATGAGGATCTCACCGATTATGCGGTTCTCGTTTTCCATTGTGTCGATTCCCTCCGTGGTTTATTACCGCCAATTAGAACAAAGCGGCAGGCAATTGCAAACCCGAAACGAGGGGAGCGGGTCATTTCCATTCTCGGTTCTTTGCTCTCCGCAATTAGTTCAGTAGCTGCTTGCTTCAGCCTTGTTCATATGTGAACGAAGGGACATCTTGTGCGGAAATCGAACGCGGGCATTGCTTTAAAGGAATTCGACGTTTATGGAGGAGCGAGGGCAGTGCCCGGGGTGGTTTTTACTTGACGCGATAGTTAAAATCTGCGTATACGGCACTTAATGGTGGCAGATGGTAGGATTTGCCCCATTGCGAGGAAAGGAAGAAAATGGCACTCCCAATCAAGCCTACGCCGATTTTGACTCCGCAGGAAGCTGATAAGTTCCTGAAGAAGGTTCAGGAAAACATGGACAAGCCTTCCTACAGGAAACCTACGCCCAAACTGAGTCAAGCAAAAGAACTCGCCATCCAAGATGCTCTCCTCCACTCGAAATAGCATCTTCACCGATGATGGTTTCCTATTTTCCAAGGTATTAGATTTTTCCGAATTCAGCAATTTCGATTGCGGGAATGATGATTTAAATGATTTCATCCGTAATGATGCGGGCAGACACCAGTCTGAGTTGATGGCGGAAACCTATTCGTTCAGCTACGAGAAAGCCCCAATCCTCCCCTTTGCCTTTGTCAGCCTGTCCAACGATACTATCCGGTGGAGAGGGTCGCAAATACAAATGGATACAATTCCGGAAGGGCTTCGCTACACTGAATTACCGGCGGTCAAAATAGGGAGACTGGGTGTCAGGAAAGAATATCAATGCAAAGATGTCGGAACAGCTCTGATTAACCTCGTAAAGGAACTTTTCAGAAGAGAGAACCGTACCGGATGCCGCTTTATTACTGTCGATGCCTATAATGAAGAACCCGTTCTAAGATTTTACCGGAAAAATGGATTTGATTATTATCACGAGCGAGATGTGTCAAAAAGAACACGGATAATGTTTTTCGATCTAAAAACGTTCGTTTTGCCCGAAGATTGATCTTGCCAACCCATACCAAGAATTTCGTCCATGGTTCGCAGGTGCACGGTAATACTGCACTCCATTTCGGAGTAACATATCCGATTGTGCCAAAATGATCCCATCCCGAAACGAGTGCGTTGTTGACTCCGGTGCCTGAAAAAGCTATTTAGGTTGAACCCCTGAATTTCATTGGGATCAAGTGAAAAACGCTGTAATGGGGAGATATCCTCGCGAACCGATATTCAAATTCCGCAGGCACGGGCGATCGGGACTTCGCTCTGCGGAGAAAGCTCATCTTTCAGTTTCGAACAACTCGGAAATGAGGGCTCAGGCGCAATGAACAACAAGTACATCGAGGTAAGATGGCACGGCCGCGGCGGTCAGGGCGCGGTGACGGCTGCTGAGATACTGGCCGAAGCGGCCTACTACGACGGGTTCAAGGGAGTTACTGCGGCTCCGTTTTTCGGTGCCGAGAGGCGAGGCGCTCCGGTCATAGCTACAAACCGTTTTGCCCGCGAACCTGTGAGGACCTTTTCACTGGTTCAGAAGCCCGCCATCGTTGTCGTCCTGGACGAAACGATTCTTCGGGTCGTAAATGTCGTTGCCGGTATCGAGCCCGATGGGATGGTCATCATCAACAGCTCCAAAGCGCCCGAAGCGATCAGTCTGAAAGCTCCCGTGAAAGTGGCCGCTACGGATGCCACTGAATGGGCCACCAGGGCGGGGTTGATAATATCGGGAACCGTACTTTTCAACACCGCAATCCTCGGCGGCTTCGCGAAGGCAACCGGCCTCGTCAGCCTCGAAAGTATCGAAAAGGCGCTGAGGAACCATTTCAAAGGCGAAGCGGCTGAAAAGAACGTACTCGGGGCCAGAATGGCTTACGAAGGAACCAGGGTTTCGAACGGAGTGGTTCAGGCCAGCGCCTAGGTTTCCTGTTCAGCGGAATTTAGATCTATCTGTGCCGACCCGGCATATGCTTTCAGAAGGATTATGAGATGGGTTCCAGTAGAGTGGAAAGAGACCCCTTTACGGTAGCGTGTTCGAAGCTGTGTGAGGCGGAAGCCGGCAAGACCGGCGACTGGAGATCCTCCAGGCCTGAGATAGACCATGAAAAATGCATTCCTTCCAAGACCGGCCGGAAATCCTGTTTCATGTGCTGGATGTACTGTCCCGAAGGTATCGTGAAGAAGACCATCCCCGTCACAATCGATTACGATTACTGCAAGGGATGCGGCATCTGCTCGGAAGAGTGCCCGGCCAAAGCCATCCGGATGGTGGACGAGCATAAGAGCGAGTGACCCATGCAGTCTCGGGCAAAGACGAGCCGGGCTGGGCAATAGACATTTGACTCGATTTTGAGCCTGTTCCTTACGCTGAATCCGACTTTGAAAAGCGGCGCCCGGTCATTTTGGAAGAGCGCCGCTCATACTTTCCGCCCCCTTATTGAGCTTTCAGTACTCTTCTCCCCGACTTCAGACGTGAAGCTCCTCGCATAGATGCATGAATTGGTCGCGGAACTCGGGAAGCTGTGGAAGGCCGAGCTCTTCCAGTTCAGAGTTTTTCTTCTTCGCCGTTTTCGAATTAAGGTCGCTGAGATAGTTGTTTTTTACATCGGTTGCGCTTCGGTAGTCATTGTGAAAGCGGTTCTTTTCGCTCTCGGTGCTCTTTTTTACGTTCTGGAATTTCTTCTTCTTGTCATCCGAAAAATCCTCCGGCGATTTACTCAGGATCGGGTCGAAAGCATGCCGGTCCAGAAACTCGACCAGTTTCCGACGTTTTTCATCATCGCTCATTGTCCAAATCCTCCTTTCATTGAGCCCGGAAGGAATCTACCCCGAACGTTATTATGCCCCGGGTACTTCGGGTGGGCGCATAAAACCTGCCCACAAGAAACCGATGGTCTGCGGGTGGCCCAGGCAACAGATTTTATCGTTGCCGGAGGACAAGAGGCTTTGCTTGGAATTATCGTCCCTCTTGCCTGCGACACGGGCAACCCAAACCACGTTGCCGGTGTCACCCATGGTTCGGTTCCGAGTGCAAGACGGTGGGCACGATTAAGCGTTACTCCGCTTCGCTCCTCCGCCCTCCTATCGGAGACGCGATATAAAAATGCACCCTTTTGAGCATCGGGTCTCCCAAACGGGGGGGTGGCGCCATCGGCTCTTAAGATGCCTACCGCACTTGCCGGTCACCCTTCATCTTTCTGCGTCCAGTTTGTGGCCGTCATGGTCACTGCTCCTGTGCTTGCGCAGATCAATGCAGAGTCTCGGCAACAGTTTTTTCCGCCGGCCTTTCCCCCTCAAGCGGGTTGCCGCCTCGTGGAGTTATGGGGCGTATCCTGTCGACTCGGAAGATGACCAAGAAAAGCGGACCTCTTTCTTCCCGAGTCTCTTTTATAGCGTTGTGGTCTTTCCTGCGAAGAGCGTAGAGCCGCTCGCTGTCCTCTTCTTCGCTCAGTTTGGTCAGATACAGCCTGATGCCCTTGTATCCTCCTCCCTCGTTTTCGACAAAAAGGTAGGTGGCGTTGGGATTTGAGTTCACATTGGCGTGGGTCAGGCGGTCGCGCATTATGAATGCAATCGTGTCTTCGCCGAGGATCTTGGGTTTTGCGTATACGGCGGCATCGACGTTGCCGTTTTTGTCGGCTGTGGCGAGGATGCCGCGTCCGGTTGCAGTTTCAAAATAATCGGCTAATGTCATATGAGGCTCTCTCCATTCCCGTATCGAATCCATGAAAAACACCGTTAGATCTAATATAATTATTCGTGGATGTTGGTTCGCAAATGATGTTCCGTCGCTCTTTTGAAGGTGCCCTATTGTGCTTTGACATTTTTATGAACTTGGTTCATTTTGATGCGAATTTTGGGGAGTCCCGAAACGCCCAAATTCCGGAGGAACGGATGAAAATAGAACAAATCCCGGTCGGTTTCATGCAGGTATTCTGCTATTTGATTTATGACGAACAGGCAAAAGAGGGCGTTCTGATAGACCCTGCCGGAAACGAGGAAGATCTCGTCCAGCTTTTGAAGGACAAGGGGATCACGCTTAAATATATAGTCAATACGCACGGACACGCGGATCACACGTGTGGAAACGAACCGATTCGGCAGGCAACCGGCGCCAAGGTTGTCATGCATGCATCGGATGATGTTTACTACCAGCGGCCCGAGAGCAGGATGTTCGCCAGGAACATGGGATTCACAACACCCGGCCCCGCGGACATTCGTGTTCAGGACGGAGAGGAACTTGCCTTCGGAAATCTCACTATGAAGTTCATCCACACGCCGGGACACACCCAGGGGGCATGCTGCATACTGATAAACGGGAATCTCTTCACGGGCGATACGCTTTTTGTCGGAGCGGTCGGGCGAACCGATCTGCCGGGCGGATCCTTTAAGCAGTTGATCCAGTCTCTGCAGAAACTCGTAAAAACTCTTCCGCCCGCAACCGTGGTGTGGCCCGGCCATGATTACGGCGATCAGCCCCGATCCACTCTGGAGCGGGAGATGGAAACCAATCCATATATTTCTGAATATATGGAAGATTGAAATATATGCTCGGCTACCTGTCTTTTGAATCATCCCTCGGATGGCTGGTGGTCGCGGAAAGCTCGGAGGGAATAGCCCTTGTGGACTTCCTCGGCCCCAAACGCCCTTCAGAGGAAGTAATTGTAAGCTCAATTCTGAGAGAATATCCGAAAGCCGCTCCGGAACCCCGGGATGATGCCGGATTGCGTGGAGAAGCCAAAGCGGCGATTCTCCGATACCTTGAGGAGAGAAAGCCGCTGCCCGGGATTCGTCTGGACCTTAGAAAGGGCACCGTGTTCGACCAAAGCGTCTGGAAGGCGATTGCCGCCATCCCCTTTGGGGAGACCCGTTCCTACACCCAGATCGCTGCAGCAGCCGGGAGTCCGGGGGCTGTGCGGGCTGCGGGCCGGGCCTGCGGACGAAACCACGTGCCCCTTTTCATTCCGTGCCATCGGGTCGTTGCCAGTGGTGGTAAGCTGGGCGGCTTTTCCGGTGGGCTGGACATCAAACGTGCTCTGCTCGACCTGGAAAGTGCAGGGCGATAGAATCTGTTTTAGTCGAAACGTAAAATGGAGGATCGGTTTTGAAAGAGGACAATCTGAAAAAGGGGGAGGCGATCAAGCCGCCGAAAGGAAAACTCGGGATTTTGATTCCTGGAATCGGGGGGGCGGTCAGCACCACCTTCGTTGCAGGGGTCGAACTTGTTCGGCGCGGTCTTGCCGAACCGGTCGGGTCGCTTACGCAGCTCGGGACCATCAGGCTCGGAAAACGCTTCGAGCACCGTGTTCCCAAGATCAAGGATTTCGTCCCCCTGGCCGGCCTGGATGACCTTGTTTTTGGCGGCTGGGACATCTACGAGGCCAATGCTTACGAGGCGGCCCTGTACGCGCGCGTGCTCAGCAGGGACCACCTTGATTCGATCAAGGATTTCCTGAGCGGGATCTCGCCGATGAAAGCGGCGTTCGATCGCCGGTTCGTCAAAAACCTCGACGGCACGCACGTGAAGGAAGCGCCGGGTCTGCGCGAACGCCTGGAAGGGCTCAAGGCCGATATCGCGGAGTTCAAGTCCAAGAACGGACTCGATCGCTGCATCATGATCTGGTGCGGCAGCACCGAAGTGCACATGAAACCCGAGGATATCCACCAGTCGATGGAAGCCCTCAACAAGGCCATCGACAATAACGATCCCCGGATCCCTTCGAGTATGCTGTACGCGATTGCGGCCCTGGAGAGCGGAGTCCCGTTTCTCAACGGCGCGCCGAACCTTACGTTGGATATTCCCGCAATTCAGGACCTGGCCAACTCGAACGGGCTCCCGATCGCCGGTAAGGATTTCAAGACGGGCCAGACCCTGATGAAGACCATCCTGGCCCCCGGACTGAAATCGCGCATGCTCGGGCTCGAAGGTTGGTATTCGACAAATATCCTCGGCAACCGCGACGGGTTTGTCCTCGATGACGTCGATTCGTTCAAGACCAAGGAGGAGAGCAAGCTCTCCGTGCTGGAATACATCCTGCAGCCGCACCTCTACCCGACGCTGTACAAGAATTACTATCACAAGGTCACGATCAACTATTATCCGCCCCGCGGAGACAACAAGGAAGGCTGGGACTGCATCGATATTTTCGGATGGCTCGGCTACCCGATGCAGATAAAGGTCGATTTCCTCTGCCGCGACAGTATTCTTGCAGCTCCGCTGATCCTGGACCTGGTCCTTTTTACCGACCTCGCGCAACGGGCAGGGATGAGCGGCATCCAGGAATGGCTTTCCTTCTATTTCAAAAGCCCGATGGTCAAGGAGAACCTCTACCCCGAGCACGATCTTTCCATCCAGTCCATGAAGCTGAAGAACACGCTCCGGTTCCTCATGGGCGAGGAACAGATCACGCACTTCGGACTCGACTATTACATGAACGAAGAAAAACCCGCCGAGAAGAGGTGATGACGGTTTCTCAAGATATCGCGACCTAAGCTAAATCCCAGGATGAGTGGGCAATACATGCTCATTTGCCCACGCTAACCATATCCGCTCATACCCGCTGGTTCCCAAGCTCCGGCTTGGGAACCCTGTTTTGGAAGCTCCTGCTTCCTCTCGCAAAAGCTGCGTCGATCATCCTGCATCTTTATACCGAAATAGAAATAGTTTGTGGCAATCTGAACAAAAACGTCATATTATGAAATGTTCACTACTTTGAGTTCGCTCCTGAATTGAGGCGAAATATGCAAAAACTTCTGAGAAAACCAATATTGTCCGTGCTCCTGGCGGTCGCGGTCGGCTTTGCACTGATTAGGCCGGCTTCCGCGATGGCGGATCCGGTTCCGGTTACGGTAAGCATAGTTCCCCAAAAGTATTTCGTTGAAAAGATAGGCGGCAGCTTCGTTGAAGTCGAGGTTATGGTTCCTCCGGGGGCTACGCCCGAGCAGTATGAACCGAAACCGAAACAGATGGCCGCGGTCGGTAAATCGAGAATTTACTTTGCATGCGGAGTGCCGTTCGAGAAGTTCTGGCTGGAAAGGATCGCGTCGTCCAATCCAAAGATGGAGATCGTGCATACCGATCGGTTTGTGGAAAAGCGCGAAATGGAGGCCCATTCCGACGCGGGGCACGTTCACGGCGCAGGTGCCCATGAAGACGGTGAGGCCAAAGATCCGCATGTCTGGCTCTCGCCTCCGCTCGTTATGCTGGAGTCCCGCGCGGTTTTCGAAGCCCTTGCAGCAAACGATCCGCAGAACCGCGGATCTTATGAAGACAATTACAGGAAGTTCATTTCCGAACTGGCGGATCTGGACGTTTCGATTTCACATATGTTTGCGGGAAAAACGGGGTCGTTCATGGTTTTTCATCCCGCTTGGGGGTACTTTGCCGACGCGTACGGACTCAAGCAGGTGCCCGTCGAAGTGGAAGGGAAGGAACCCAAGGCAAGGGACTTGGACAACCTGATCAAACGGGCACGGGAACTGAATGTGAAAAGCATTTTCGTTCAACCCCAGTATTCTCCCAAGGCTGCTCAAACCATAGCGGACGCGGTTGGGGCCAAACTGGTATATGCCGACGACCTCGCTCCCGACTGGGAGAAGAACCTGCGCCAGGTCGCAGAGCAGATTGCTGCTGCTCTTGGCGGGAAGTAAGAGGAATACGTCGATGTCCACTCCCGCAATCGAAGTCAGCAATGTCTCTTTCTATTACAACAGCCATCCTATTCTGGTTGATGTGAACCTTTCCGTAAAAGAAGGGGATTTCCTGGCCATAATCGGACCGAACGGCAGCGGCAAGACGACCCTGCTCAAGATCATTCTTGGTATTCTGAAGCCCGCGCAGGGCAGGGTGAGAGTTTTCGGCCAAGGTCCGTCCGAACACTCGGGGCTCGTGGGCTATGTTCCTCAGGACACGGGCATCAATAAAGGTTTTCCGATTTCCGTGACGGATGTGACCCTCATGGGCCGGCTGGGCCATCCCGGCAGAGTCCGCCGCTACACCGGTGAAGATCGCGAGTGCGCCAGGCATGTGCTCGAAAAAGTTGGAATGTGGGACTATCGCGACCGTCCGATAGGAAAGCTGTCGGGAGGCCAGAGGCAACGGGTGTTGATCGCGAGGGCGCTGGCCGCCGAACCGAAAATACTGCTCATGGATGAGCCCACGGCAAGCGTGGATGCAAAGTTCCAGACGGACCTCTATGCATTCCTCAAAGAGCTGAACGCAACCATAACCATAGTAATCGTCAGCCACGATATGAGCGTCCTGTCTAGTTACATCAAATCGGTTGCCTGCCTCAACCAGACGCTTTTCCACCATGATGCGGCCGAACTTACGGACGAAATGATCCATTCCGCCTACCACTGCCCTGTCGATCTGATTGCCCACGGTATGCCGCACCGCGTTCTGCGCAAGCACGACCACGAGGAATCCTGAACACATGTTCGAGGCTTTTCAATCCGAATTCATGCGCAATGCTCTCTATGCCGGTCTGTTGACCAGCATCGCGTGCGGCATCATTGGTACCCTGGTGGTGGTGAACCGGATCGTTTTCATCTCCGGGGGAATCGCTCATGCCGCTTACGGCGGGATCGGCATTGCGTTCTTTTTCAAGATTCCGCCTCTGGCCGGAGCTGCCGGGTTTGCATTGGTTATAGCGATGATCATGTCGGCGGTGACCCTCAGCAACAAGCAGAGAGCGGACACCGTCATAGGCGTGCTGTGGGCCGTGGGAATGGCCCTGGGAATAATTCTGATAGACCTCACGTCGGGCTACAACGTTGATTTGATGAGCTACCTGTTCGGGAGCATTCTCGCGGTTCCGCGTGCCGATCTCCTGATGATGGGATTGATAGATGTCGGTGTGGTGGTGATCGTTTTATCCCTGTACAACAGCTTCCTCGCGATGTCGTTTGACGAGGAGTTTTCCAAGGCTATGGGGATCCGGGTCAATGTGCTCTATTACGTTCTGCTCGGTATGATCGCGCTCTCCGTGATTATGCTCATCAGACTCGTCGGGCTGATACTCGTAATCGCACTCCTGACGATTCCGCCGTTCATTGCGGAAAAGTTCTGCCGTTCGCTCAAGGAAATGATGGTGGTTTCGGTCCTTTTGAACTGCATATTTTCCCTTGCCGGACTGTGGTTTTCCTACAGCTTCAACCTGACTTCCGGGGCCGCAATAATCATGGTTGCGGCAGTCTTTTTTTTCATTTCAGTCTTTTTCGAATATGCAAAGGACCGTCTCACGAAAGCCTGAGAGGAATCCACTAGCGTACTGATAATTTTGAGAATACCTGATAACGGTTCTTGTATTAATCTCATAAACTTGATAAGTTCCTCGCGCTGAATTCCGGAAATCGGATCAGCTCCTTAATTTCCGGCTTATACGCCGGCCAATCAAACTGGGCAGAGGTCTTAACCATATGAAAATAGCAGTCATCGGAACCGGATACGTGGGACTGGTAAGCGGCGCATGCCTTGCCGAATTCGGCCATGAAGTAACGTGTATAGATCTCGATCAATCGAAGATCGATCGGCTCAAGGACGGAAATATTCCGATCTACGAACCGGGTCTCGAAGCGGTGGTCAAGAAGAACACGCAGGCGGGGCGCCTCATATTCTCAACGGAATACAGTCCCGGAATACCCCAGGCCGAGGTTATTTTCATCTCGGTCGGCACGCCCGCATCCCGCCGCGGCGACGGATACGCAGACCTGACCTATGTTTATGAAGCCGCCCGGCAACTGGCTCCCTATCTGAGGGACTACACGGTTGTGGTGAACAAGAGCACGGTTCCCGTGGGCACTGCCGCCCAGGTCAGGCGCATTATTTCAGAAACGAACCCCGAAGCGAGCTTTGACGTTGCGAGCAACCCCGAATTCCTGAGAGAAGGCGCGGCAATCAACGACTTTATGCGGCCCGACCGCGTCGTGCTGGGCGTAAACTCCAAAAAAGCCGAAGAAACCCTGCAGGCAGTCTACAGGCCGCTCTACCTGATTGAGACGCCGTTTGTCCTTACAACGGTTGAAACGGCCGAATTAATCAAGTATGCGGCCAATGCATTCCTGGCCACCAAGATCAGCTTCATCAACGAAATAGCCAATCTCTGCGAAGAGATCGGGGGCAATGTTCAGGATGTGGCGCGAGGCATCGGCCTCGACGGCAGAATCGGCAGAAAATTCCTGCACGCCGGTCCCGGTTACGGCGGGTCCTGCTTTCCCAAGGACACCCAGGCCCTGCTGCGAATTGCCCAGGAAAACGGAGTTGCCTGCCGCATCATCGAAGCAGTGATTGAAGTGAACTCAGCCCAGAAGGCGCGAATGACCCGAAAGATCAAGCAGGCGCTCGGCGGAGATGAAGGCGGCAAGACGATTGCGGTGCTTGGCCTCGCTTTCAAACCGGAGACCGACGACATTCGTGACGCTCCTGCGATCACCATAATTTCGAAGCTCGTCGAACATGGCGCCACGGTTCGAGCCCACGATCCCCAGGCAATGGAAGAATCGGCCAAGCTGCTCGCGGGCGTGAAGTTCTGTTCGAACCCCTATGAAGCATGCGAAGGCGCGGATGCCGTTGTGCTCATGACGGAGTGGAATGAGTACCGTGCCCTCGACCTGCTGCGCATCAAAAGCGCACTCAAAAAGCCCGTCTTCGTCGATTTGCGAAACGTGTACCGTCCGGCGGCGATGAAGCAGCTTGGCTTCTGCTACTACAGCGTGGGAAGAGTTTCGGTTGAGAACCAGAATGCATGAGAGCAGGTTGGCTCTCGCCTTTTTTTGCTTTCTGCTGATATTTTCATTTGTCTTGTTCGGGCAGGAGATCCTATTCCGAGTAACGGGGGATTCCTGCCCGTTTGCTTTAGCCCAGCAGGATTCCTCGCCGAAGGATTCTCAGAATCCCGAGTCTCCACCCGTACCGGCGTACACCGTCAAGATTGTCAAAGAGTACCCCCACGATCCTGAAGCATTTACCGAGGGCCTGGTCTTCGCAAATGGTTTCATGTTCGAGAGCACGGGACTGAACGGCAGGTCGAGCCTGCGCAAGGTGGAACTCGAAACCGGACGTATCGTGCAGAAATATTCCATGCCGAACCGGTTTTTTGGGGAAGGTCTGACATTCCGGCAAGGGGAACTCATCCAACTCACCTGGCGCTCGAACACGGGATTCGTCTACAATCCCGCGACTTTTACCGTCCAGAGGCAATTCACTTACAATTCCGAAGGATGGGGGCTGACCCATGATGGAAATAATCTCATCATGAGCAGCGGAGGCAACAAGCTGACGTATCTCAATCCCGAGACTTTCTCAGTGGAGAAGGTCCTGCCCGTGACCAGCAAGGGAAAACCGGTCCAGCTCCTGAACGAACTCGAATACATGAAGGGCGAGATCTTCGCAAATATCTGGCTGAAAGACGTCGTGGCGAGAATATCGCCGAAAACGGGTGAAGTGACCGGCTGGATCGAGATGTCGAGCCTGAGGATGGCCCTTCCGCCTGGAAACAATGCCGAAGTCCTCAACGGGATTGCCTACGATGCCGAAGGAGACAGGATCTTTGTAACAGGCAAATTCTGGCCGAAAATCTACCAGGTTGAGATCGTCAAATCGGAATAGCCCGGATTCGCCTCGTGCCGTTCACTTTTCTGAAGTTTCATAAGGGCAAAGCTGCCACGCTACCGGCCCGGTTTGAAACGAGAGTGAAAACTTCAACCCCATTGAGTTGAGGCACGGTTTTCTGACCGTGCCGGCCCCCGGAGCCGTGAAATGGCTCGGTCGGGAAACCGCCCCATGACCGAATTTGAATTGAGGATCGTTATATACCGATATCGTCGTTGGTAAATGCCTGAAAACCGCTTTTGGTGACCCTCCACAGCTTGTCCTTTTCTGAATAGGCCCACTTCTGGGT
>JAEZHY010000156.1 GCA_023416335.1 Pseudomonadota bacterium
GTTCAAGAAGGCTCCAAATAGCGTGGGGACCGGCGGCCCCCACACCCCCTGCGCCGCTCTGCGGCTTACTTGGCGCTTGCTGTGGCGCCCCGCAAAGGCACCGGGGCAGACACAGCAAGCAGCGCCGAGCGATCGGCCCAAGAGGGCCGAAATCTGGTGCAAGTGCCCAGTCGGGGGGAGCGGCAAAGGCTCCCATCCCGTCATCCCGGCATAGCTTTCGAGCCGGGATCCAGGGTTTCTAAGGTCTCGGCTTCTCAGGACTTCCTGAAAGTCGATGGCGAACTCTTCAGAGATGCCGCATAGTCCTCGAGCATTCGGATCTGCTCTGGGAGGGTGTGCTTATCGACCCCGAGAGGCGCTTTGAAAAACGATGCGAGATGCGGCATAAGCCCGGATTCGCCTCTTCTTTTGGCTAGTTCCGCCAGGAGCACGAGGTCCAGGACGAGGGGCGCGGCCAAAATTGAATCATATCCCTGCCAGATGAACTGCAACGACATTTTCGCACCGAGAAAACCTCTGAAGTGGATGAAATCCCAGGCGGTTTTCTGGTCGTCGAGCGACGGAACATAATCGATATTGACCGTACTGTGAGGAGAGTAGCCCAATATTTTGGAAAGGACCTGGTCCTTTGTCCGGATTTTCGATTCCTTGTTGCCTGGATTGTTCAGGACCTGCCCGTCCATGTTGCCGAGCAGGTTGAAGCCTTCCCAACTCATGATCTCCAGGTTGCGCCAGGAAAACATCGGCGCCAGAGCCGACTTGACCAGGGTCTCCCCGGTTTTTCCGTCACTTCCCATGACAGGCAGTGACCGATCTTCCGCGAAATGAATTAGAGCGGGCGGAAGGGCCGCGTTGGATGGCGTGAAGTTAATGTAGGCGCATCCTTCCTGCAGTGCCGCATAAGAATAAAGGGTGCTCGCCCTGACGTGTTCCTTGAGATTATCGGAAATGCACTTTTTGAAAGCATCCATATCGAGATGACATGGATGTGGAGAAATGGGCGGTTCGGTGGATGCAAGGTTAACAACCACTATCTCTTCGAGGTTGTGGCGGCTTCTGAATGACCGCAGATTGGATCGGATGTGCTCGAGTTCGGCTTCCAGCGGAAGTTCGGGCGAAGAAGTTTGCGACGCGAGCTTTTGTATCGCCTCCCCGCAATTCCGGACACACCCCCGATCGACCTCGTCGGTGAATGCGAGTATCTCTTCCCTGATATCCAGCAAAATGCGCGGATGGACGGGGGCTATTCTTTCGAAGATATCTTCGGGGTCCTTTCCTGTTCGTATATCACATCCGCCAAAGACGAGGTCTTCAACCGGAACGAGGCTTATATCGTTGAAGATTTCAGATGCCGTGACCATACCTGTAGGGGGCACGAGCTTCTTTTTCAGGGCAAGAGATCCCGCGACGACGGTCGTGGAGATGGAACCAAGTGCGCCTATTAAATAGACTCCTATTTTCCTGGTTGTCATTATTCCAAATCTCTGAATCGATTTTGTTGATGGTGGAAATGTTCCGTAAACGAAACGATAATTGACGACGGAAATTCTTCAGCGGCTTGCAGATAATAAAACCCGAACGACGCAAGCTGATAAGCCCCTGGTCGGAAATTCGACGTGTTCAACTTAAACCTTTGCGCTCCTAAACGCAACCAGGAGGTACACGCGTAGGGGGACGGGAAAGTTAAAACGGGAACCCTCATTTAGTATAGATGATGTCGACCGGTGGTTGCCTCGAAAGATGTTTTGTTGTATGGCCATGGGCTTGCATGAATATTAAATTCAGCATGATGTCGGATCTATGCATTCAGATTTTCCCGGGAGGAGGAAATGTTCAAACGCATCCTGGTACCGACCGATTTGACCGATCGAAACCGAAAAGCAATGGATATAGCTGTAAAGATGGCGGTTCTCGAGGAGAACGTCGCCATAACCCTGCTGCACGTCATCGAGACTATCGATGACGCAAATACGGTTGATTTCGAGAAGTTCTACAAGCAACTCGGGGCCCGTGCAGCGAAAAAGATGGATAAGCTTATGGCCGACTACCAGAGCGAGAAATATGCGCTCGAAAAGATGATTCTTTACGGCAGGCGGGTTTACGAGATCCTGACCTTCGCGGGGAACAATGAGTTCGATTTGATTATCATGAGTTCTCATAAACTCGACATGGAGAACGCGACGGAAGGGTGGGGGACAATCAGCTTCAAAGTGGGAGTTTTGTCCCATTGCCCTGTCATGCTTGTGAAGTGAGTCGGTGAAAAGAAGAATTCTGCACCTGGATATGGACGCATTTTTCGCGGCGGTTGAGCAGGCGGATAATCCCGAACTGCGCGGCAAGCCCGTAATCGTTGGCGGCGGAGTGCGCGGTGTTGTATCGACCGCTTCCTACGAGGCAAGAAAATTCGGAATCCACTCCGCAATGCCCATTTTCCAGGCAAAGAAGCTCTGCCCCCATGCGATTTTTCTTCCTGTGCGCATGAGCCGCTACAAGGAAGTTTCGTGCAAGGTAATGGAAATATTGGGAGGAATTTCCCCTCTTATTGAGCAGGTATCGATCGACGAGGCCTTCGCCGACATCAGCGGAACGGAACGGCTGCACGGGCCGCAGCGGGATTTGGCCCTGCGCGTGAAAGATGCGGTCAGGGCAGCGACATCCCTGACCTGTTCCGTCGGGGTAGCGCCGAACAAGTTCCTTGCAAAAATTACGTCGGACCTCAAAAAGCCCGACGGGCTGACGATACTTGAGGAAGAGGAGGTGGAGGTTTTCCTCCAGTCGCTTCCCGTCCGAAAGATTCCCGGGGTGGGCAAAAGGACCGAAGAGGAGCTGAAGAAACTGGGCATTGTGCTGGTGTCGGATATTCTGAAACTTCCTCTTCCCTTCTGGATGAAGAAATTCGGTAAATGGGGCGCGGTTCTGTTCGAAAGGGCGCAGGGGGTGGACAATTCCCCCGTCGAACCGTATTCCGAGCCAAAATCGATCAGTGCCGAAGAGACTTTCCGGCAGGACATGGACAGTATCCCTGGACTGGAGAAGATTTTACTGTCTCAGGCGGAGGAGGTTGGTCGCGATCTTCGGAAAGAGGGGTTCAAGGGCCGGACCGTGACTTTGAAGCTGAAGTATTCGGATTTCAAAACGATTACCAGGAGCCGCACTCTGCCCGAACCATTCGACTCGACGGAATTGCTCTTTTCAACGGGACGCCAGCTTCTGGGTGAAGTGAAACTATCCGGGAAGGTTCGCCTTATTGGAATCGGTATTTCGAACTTTTCTTCCGGCTATAAACAGATGACCATGATCTCCGAGAAGTACGAGAGCAGGGATGGGCGGATCGACAGGGCGCTCGACCGTATTCATTCGAAGTTCTGCGGTGATATAATCGTCCGCGGACGCATGCTCGATCCGGAGTAGAATGCCTTTTGGCTCTTTCATTGAGCCGCGTTGGTGGCGCGGTTTCAATTGGTTATGGCGCTGTTTCCCGACGGCGCCGTTTTGGGACCCGCAGCCCGGCACGGTCGGGAAACCGTGCCTGAACGTGTGCGCGGAAGCCGGGTAGGGTGGGCACGGGATCATCGTGCCCACCGTCCTCCCCGTTGGATCAGGGCTTGTCGGGATTGCCGGGTGGTGGGCACCCCCCAAAAAGGGGGTGCCCACCCTACCATGCTGCCGTTCCGCTGGCTGGGCCACCCTGCCCGATACCAGGCCGGCACGGTCAGGAAACCGTGCCTCAACGCAACGGGAGTGGAAGTTTCTTATCCTGGTTCAAACCGTGCCGCCAGCGTGGCGGTTTGGATGGAGCCGGACTCTTATGGAAATTCAACAGGAGTGAACGGCGAGCCG
>JAEZHY010000188.1 GCA_023416335.1 Pseudomonadota bacterium
ATGCCATGCTGGCCGTTATCGACCGGTACCTGGCACTTTCACCGGAAGACAAGCTCCTTTTTCGGCTCGGACGAAGAGGAGGGGGCATGCGGTCCCTCGATGAACTGGACGACCCCGATATGAAGCAGCGGTTGCAAACCGCAGCAAGGGACCTGGGTGCCGAAACGGGTGGCGATCTGGAGAAGCTTATTACGGAGTTGGGGGATCAGTATATCTAGTTTGACGATCACTTGAAACTCTGCACCTCTTGTGTTATCAAATATTGATAATTGTTGATAATAAGGAGAGAGGAGTTTGCAGTGCCGTCCAGTTACGTTGTCGGCTCTTACTTTGAGCGCTTTATCAAAAAACAGATCGAGAGCGGACGTTACGCCAACGCAAGCGAGGTTGTCCGGGAAGCATTGCGCCTTATGGAAGAGCGCGAAGAATTGCGGGAAGCACAAATCTTGAACCTCCGCGCGCAAATCCAGGAAGGTGTCGAAAGCGGCCCCGATAGGCCTGCAGAGGAAGTGCTTGGCAGGCTTGAAGCAAAGTATAAGAAACTCAGTACTTCATCCTGAGTGAACGAATGCAATGCATATTCTCCCACCTTGCCGAACAAGACATAGAGGAGATCGGCGACTACATAGCCCTCGACTCTCCGCATCGTGCTCGATTGTTCACCAATCGGAAGTGATGGGGCATCGAGCGTCGCCACCGAATCGGGAAGATTATTTAATGACCCCAACCGTTCTGAAGACCGGACCGTATCGCTTCTATTTCTACAGTCACGAGCCAAATGAGCCGCCACACGTCCACATTGATCGGGATGATCAATCGGCCAAGTTCTGGCTATCTCCCGTGAGTTTGGCATACAACTTGGGTTTCAGCCCAAAAGAGTTGAGAAAGATAGAATCTATTACGACTGAAAATCAACAACAGCTTCTGGAGGCTTGGCATGACTTCTTCCGAACCTAGGGCGGGTGAACGCGTCAAGAGCGTCCATTTTTCCGAGGACACCATTAGTGTTGATTTAATAGATGGTCGCACGATCACGGCACCTCTGGCATGGTACCCACGTCTGCTGCACGCCAGTATCGATCAAAGGAATAATTGGCGTGTTTCCGGCGGCGGCTACGGCATTCATTGGCCTGATATCGATGAAGACCTGAGCACCCTGGGGCTGCTGCGAGGCGCACCTGCTCCAAGGACCTCCGGGTCAGCAGCAGCTTAAGTGCGAAATGATCCGATATACCGGAACAGAGGAATGCGATGGGCCAATTTCGCTACGAAGTCATCATTTACTGGAGCGAGCAGGATCAGGCCTTCATTGCCAAAGTCCCAGAGTTGCCCGGCTGCGCAGCGGACGGAGCGACCTACCAGGAGGCCCTGGCCAATCTCGAACCGGTCGTCGAGGAATGGATCGAAACGGCACAGGACCTCGGTCGTCCCTTTCCCGATCCCGAAGGACGGCTGGTGTATGCATTGCATTAGCTTCTGGAGGTTTGGCATGGCTTTTTCCGAACCTAAAGCTGGTGAGCCACATGCAAAGGAGATATCCTGCACATGCCGACAGTCTTCAGGTACAAGGGATATCGTTTCTTCTTCTATTCGAACGAAGGAGATCCGCTTGAACCGATACATATTCATGTGCTTCACGGCGTTTCCACAGCGAAGTTCTGGCTGGTGCCGGAGGTCAGCCTTGCAGAATCTTACGCAATGAATTCAGCAGAATTGCGCGAACTCATGCGAGTAGCTGCAGAGAATAAAGAACTCATTGAGAGGTACTGGAATGAACACTTCAACCTTTGAGCCCCGAGCAAAAAGAATAAAATTTGATGCAGATAATCTGTGGATTGAACTCACTGATGGACGGCAGCTTGGCGTACCTCTGGCGTACTTCCCTCGACTCCTCAATGCGACCCAAATCCAGAGGGAAAATTATATCATCAGCGGTGGCGGTTCAGGACTCCATTGGGAAGAACTGGACGAGGACATTTCGGTTAAATCCCTCTTGCTGGGCATTGGCGATAGAACCCGGCCTGCTCGTAAGGCATCTTGACCATTTGGCCAATGGGTTTTATCGGACGATTTGATTCAACATGAACTTCCCTCTATGATGTCCTCGCCCTTCCCAAGGGATAGCACCGCATAGCTGAGGAAGGCAGTTCACTGGCGGTTATCGTCTCCTGAGAATATGACCCCTCTCTCGGATGAGCGCCTCGGAGGGGAAATGTGGTTCTTGAGGTATTTCCCCGGCATTCTCAACATCAAAATAGAACCTGCTCAGCGAGGCGTACTCCGGCTCGCACCTTTCCCGCCCTCCTGCCACGATCTTCCTATTTTATCCGCCTCGATAATAGCCTCGGCCACCTTGGCAGAGTTCACCTCAAAGGGTTCGTTGTGAATGGACTCACCCGGCTGGACTGCGCGAAGAACGATCTTCTCCAGCATATCCCCGGGCAGATCTTTCAGACCGATTTCAGCCAGAGTGACCGGCAGTCCTACCTGAGTGCAGAAGCCCATCACCTCATCGATTTCCGATTGCGGGCTGTTTTCGAGTACAAGCTGCACCAGGGTCCCGAAGGCCACCTTTTCACCGTGGTAAAAAGAGTGGACTTGCGGGGCAACGGTCAGGCCGTTGTGAACGGCATGCGCCGCGGCAAGGCCGGATGACTCGAACCCCAATCCTGAAAGAAGCGTATTGGCTTCCACGATCCTCTCGAATGCAGGAGTGACTTCCCGGGCCTTTACGGCCTTCAACGCCTCGATTCCATCATCGAGAAGGGTCCGGTAACAAAGCTCGGCAAGAGCCAGGGCGCTGCGAGTCGAGTACCCTCCACGAACATTTCTCGATTGGGACCTGTTACAGGCCCGAGCCTCGAACCAGGTTGCCAGTGCATCCCCCATACCGGAAACCAGCAACCTCGGAGGCGCCTGCACGATTACCTGCGTATCGACCAGTACCAGTGCCGGATTGCACGGCAGGATGCGGATTTCTTCCACGACACCCGATTCCGTATAGATGATGGCGACCGCGCTGCAGGGAGAATCCGTCGAAGCAATGGTAGGGCAGCTCACGAAAGGAATACTGAGTTCCGCCGCGGTTGCACGTGCCGCGTCCAGGAC
>JAEZHY010000212.1 GCA_023416335.1 Pseudomonadota bacterium
CCGAATGCCCATCGACTACATCCATATACGGCGAGAGTGTGACACCGAGCCGCCAGCCTTTCGCCGGATTCAGCAGGTTGTCGCTTGTGTCCCAGTTGAAGTACCCGGCAAACGAGGCCAGGTCGAAACTTTCTTTCCTGCCGAGGGGGTCCGCCTCCATTTTCACCCGGGATACCCTGAATGCGGGGCCCAGGCCGAAGCGCATGCCCTTGGCCAATTCCCGTTCCACGGATAGGGAGGTATTGAAGTTCTGGCTGGTAAACGCGTTGGTATCGTCATTTGCCAGGCGGCTGTCGATTGCGAGAAGCTGGTCGTTACGCAAAAACTGAGGCTTTTTGAACAGGCCTTCTCCCGAGTAGCCAAAACCGGATGCCCCGGCCTGCAATTTTAGAGTTTCGCCACCACGCAGAAGGTTTCGGTTCTCCCATGCCGCCGTCGCCCCCGGACCCTGGTCGGTCTGGTAAGTTACCCCGCCGCTCATGCTCCGTTTGGCTCTCTCCTTCAGTTGGATCACGATCGGGAGCCGCCCCGCTTCATCGAGGCCTTGAGCATGCTTGACCTCGACGAGCGAGAAGAGCCTGGTTTGTGCCAGTTTCTTTTGCACCTCTTCCAGGAGATTGGAATTGAACCGGTCTCCCTCTTTCCAGGGGAGCAGTCCCTGGACGAATCTCTTTTCGACCGATTCGAGACCGCTGAAAGTGGTGGGCCCAAAATGCGCCATCGGGCCGGGCATTACCGGGAAGGTAACGGATACGAGCTTTGTCGCGTGATCGACGACAACCCGTTCGTCCACCCGCGCAAACGGAAATCCGAGCTTTTGCAGCAACAGGACGAGCTTATTGCGGGCGTCGATAATGTAATCGGCTTTGGCCGGCTCATTCAATTCAAGCCCGATATCCCCGGCGGTTGGGAGTTTTACCGGCGACTCCGGTTCTGCCGATTTTGCTCTTTCTATGTCGATCGACTCGATGCGGTATAGCGGACCGGGTGAGACATTGAAGACAACCAGGGGAGGTTCCGTTTTCTCATCGATTGTCAGCTCGAGCTTCGCGTTATAGTAGCCCTCCGATCTCATGGCCTGGAGCATGTCGGGAATATCGGTACGGGCCCTGCGTTGGAGCAGGCTCAGGGTGGCCGGGGGCTTGTTTTTGAACGTCACCGTGTTGGAAACCGATTCCAGGATTTCGCGCAAGGATTTATCCTCAACACCCCGAATGGCGACATCGTAGCTGACCACGCTGTCCCCGGCGGCGACCCCGGCCCACGCAAAAAGCACCACTGCTGCGAGGCCCAGAATGAGCCTTTTCAGGCAATGTTCTTTGCACCGCATCCCTGTGTTTTCCCTGGTGAAAATTCCATGAGACAAATTGGAGCGGCGTCCGTGCCGCCTTAAGAAACCATGCGAACGAATATAATCATCATGCCCCTTATTTCCGCCGGTGCCAGATTGCATGTTTCCGGTTCCGGGACCGGCCGGGAGGGTACTCATCTAAATTTGAGAAGGGGGTCTCTCCCTTTGATAATGTCTGAAATATCGCACTCTTCCATCGATTCTGCACAGAGACATATGCCGCTTCGGACTTTTGCCGGCGACCCCTGTGTGTTATAAACACCTCTGTTCCAGACCCTTTATTAAAACCTGTATAAGAGTCCTGTCCTCTGTAAATGAGTTTTTGGGAGATAAAAGTGACTTTTTTGAAATTCAAGTGGTTTCGAAAAAATACGGAGAAGAGTGATGCGGCCGGGAATCCGGTGCTGGAAGAAATTCAGGGCATCAGGAAGCTCCTTAGGAAACAATCGGTACTGATGGAGGAAGTCCGCAGGGAGCAGGAGGCCGCAGCAGCCGCGAAAAGCGGCCGGAGTATCGATTCCCTGACCGAGCTTTGCGATTCGGTTTTCTACCTTCAGCGGGCATTCCGGCATCCCGGCTTCATGTCACGCGAGCATGCCCAGGTACTCGGAATGGTGATGAAGAGGCTGGAATTGTTTGCAGCTTCACTCGGTATTGAGATAATTCTTGACGAAGGGATCATTTTCGATCCGAAAATGCATGAAGCAGTGGAGAACCGCAGCCCCGGGTCGAATGCGCTGCAAGTGACCGAAGTGGTTCAACCCGGT
Organism: Pseudomonadota bacterium; assembly: GCA_023416335.1. The sequence goes on from JAEZHY010000212.1 coordinate 2,119, forward strand.
TACATTCAGAACGGAAAAGTCATTCGCCCTGCAAGGGTGATTGTCGATGCACCGGAAGACGAACCGCTCATTTCCGAAGGGACGGCATCATGAGATCGATTGTCTGCGGCATAGATCTGGGGACCACCAACTCCGTTATCTCCTTTCTGAAGAATGGAGCCCCTACAGCGATCGAGGTCGAGGAAGGGTCGGCCATTCTGCCCTCGGCCGTGAGCTTCGACCTGGCAAAAGGCAGCTTTCAGGTTGGCAGGCAGGCGAAAAACCGCCGTGCTGCTTTCCCGGAACTCACAGTCACGTCGGTCAAAAGGTTAATGGGTAGAGAAACCACGGTTAGCGTCGGCGACTGGGATTCGTCGCCCGAGGAAATATCTTCGTACATTCTCAAGACCCTGGCCGAGCGTGCCTCTGAAGAACTGGGAGAAAGGATTGAAAAAGCAGTCGTCACCGTGCCCGCTTATTTCGACGATGCTCAGCGGAGGGCCACGATCCGGGCAGGGGAGCTTGCGGGGCTGGAAGTTGTTCGCATCGTAAACGAGCCCACGGCCGCAGCCCTGGTGTACGATCACGTGCAGTCACCTGAAAACGGTAATTCGCCTTATGTCCTGGTTTACGATCTCGGTGGGGGTACGTTCGACGTTTCCATCCTCGAAATCAAGGGAGAAATTAAAGAAGTCCTTGCTTCGGGCGGAGATACGTGCCTGGGAGGTGATGATTTCGACGAGCGGCTGGAGGAGTACCTGCTCGAGGTATTGAGGAACCGGCCTGGGGGAATAACAATCAAGGAGGACACCTCCTTGAAGGTGCGGCTGATGGATATTGCCGAGCGGGCCAAGATTGCCCTGTCAGACAGCCCCTATGTCCAAGTAAACGAAATAGCAGTAACGATGTTGAACGGACAACCGGTCAATCTAGACCATGAAATTACCAGGGAGGAATTCCAGTCCCTTACGGAAGACCTGATCGAACGAACAAAGACCATCGTGATGAAGGCATTGGAGGATGCACACCTGGATCCGGGAGAAATCGGGAAGATTATCCTGGTCGGCGGCGCAACCAGGATGCCTGCCGTGCATGAAATGCTGTCCGATCTTTTCGAACAGCCCGTGGCACATTCTGTCGATCCGGACCTCTGTGTCGCTCTCGGAGCAGCTATCCAGGGCGGACTCATAACGGGGGATTCGGTCGGACAGATCCTGCTGGACGTGACCGCTCATTCTCTGGGCGTCAAGACCATCGATGCAATCGATCCCGACACGGGCGATGCCGACTATTTCTCCACGATCATCCGGAGAAATACGCGAATTCCCGTCAGCCGCTCAGAGGTTTACTGGACGATAAGCGATCAACAAGCAGGGGTCGAGGTGGAGGTTTTCCAGGGCGAGAGCGTTTCCTGCGCGAAAAATACCCTCGTAGGGAGCTTCTTCTACCCACTCAAGCCGGCACCCGCTAAATCTCCGATAGTGGTTGAGTTTGCTTACGACAAAGAAGGGCTTGTGCGCATCTGCCTCGATCAGAAGGGTTGCGACAACCGGAAGGAAGTGACTCTGGACATTCGAAACCGGAAGGTCGACGATCGGGAGCTGAACGGATCGGCCGAATCCCCGGTCAATTACATCGCCGAGAAGGCCCGAAGACTTGCGGCAACAGCCGGATTGGATAAAGAACTGAGGGACGGAATTCTTCCGGTAATAGTGGAGTATGAAGCTGCCGTCCGCTCCGGAGAAGATGAAGACCGGGTGGACGAACTCGAAGACCAACTTCTGGAACTGATGGAGCAGATCGAGGAGGAACTGGAAGCCGGTGAGTAAAAAGAAGCGCATTCGAAGAGACATCGAAAAACACTTTCGGCTCGGCCGCTACTGGGAGTTGCTGCGGCTCCTGGAAAGCGAGGAACTCCTTTCAGCCAATCCGAATGAATACAAAGAATCATGGAAAGCGGTAATCAGGGATGCCCTGAGACATCAGCTGAAATTCGATGAGTTTTGCCGGGAGATCGACACAGTCAAATCGCGACCCGAAGATCCAGGTTTTCGTTTTCTCATGCTTCTCAAGGGTTACATGGAAGGCAGCAATACCGCGGACCAGGTAATCGAGCTGACGGGATTACCCCCGGATGCGGAAAAACTCAAATCCAATTTCGCCGCTTTCGTTTCTGCGTTTCAAAGCTCTGACAAGATACGGGCCGCTTTGAAGAAATTCATCCGGGAACCCGAAAAGATCACCGGCCGCCACTATGAGCAGCTTGCGAAAATGCTCCCCGTCAAACTGGGACGGGAGTTGGCCGGTTTGGGGATATTGATCTCGGAGGCACGGAATCTCAATCGTAAGAATGTCGCTTCCCGGGGATGGGATGGAATCAGTATCCCCGATGTGGCTGGACTCGATGACGACGTTGACTTTCACACCTCCCCAATCCCACCGGCCCTCACGGAAATCTTCGTACACCCCGTCGTACACAATGTCGCTCTCATGTGCCAACGCCTCGCTCCGGAGGCTACCACTAATCTTGCATCAGAGTTGCTCGGTTCAATGCCGTTCCTTCTCCCCCGGCTCGCGGGAGAAAAACTCCGGGAATTGGAACAAAGGTTGCCGGAAGTTCGCACCCGACCAGATACAGAAGAAGATGTAGATCGGGCTGATTACCTTGCCTGGAAAACGGACAAGCTGAGCCTGGAGGAAAAGCTGACTCTTCTGGCCAAAATGCGGATAAAAATCCGTGAGAGCCAGCCTGACGAGGTGGGGGGATGGGATGCCGATACTTTTGAAGATGAAGATGATTGGGAGGAGGAGGATGAGGATTTGCCCGGGGCGCCCAGTCTTGAAATACGGCGACGAGCGGCACAAATCCTGGCTCTCCATAGAAGTATCCTCGGCGATATCTCCGGGCGCCTTCTGACCTTGCCTCAGCGGGACAGAAAAGAACTGGTCCGCGTGATGGAGCCCATCCTCATGGAGGACCTGGACATTTTTCGAGACCTCATCGAAAATGCCCAGGACATAATGGACCTCCTGGACGCTTCCATGAGCGCCGACTGCGCCGGAGTTCGAATCGGTCTACTGACTCTTCTTATGGCTTCTCATTACCGCAACGGCGACTTGCGAAGGCGAGCGGAAAGATATCTCGATCAGTTGGCTCCACCGACACAGCAGGACATGATCTGGCTCGCAAAAGAGGGGAATGAATTCTTCTACCCGAAAGCAAGGTCGCTCAAATACCTTCTACTCCGGTACGGCCAGGAAAAGGATCTCCTGAAATTTTTCAGTTTGCAGCTCTGCCGTAACCTGGAATTCTCATTCTACGAGAACCTGGTATTTTCCGATCTCTCGGCACTCGTACCCGGAGAAAAAGCCGCGGAACCACGGGAGCCGGGGATCTTGCGTCGCGAACTGGAAGCTCTTTCCGAATACAGGACGTTCGATGTCGTAAGGGATTTTCTGCGCTGTTACCCCAACAATTGTCTTACCATTGACGGACACCTGTGCTGGTATAATGCGATCCACGCTTCGTATGCCGAGGAAGGAGCGTGGGAGGTCATTTTGAGAGATCTCCAGCGCGGCACAAGTCTCGAAGAGGATATGGGCGGCTCGCTTGACGGCATGGATTCCATCGGCAAACTGGTCACCGATAGAGTGGAAGCCGCGCTGTTTTTCATGATGGAGCATTCCGGTGAAATTGCGAAGCTGCGTCTGGATATTCTGGAACCTATGCTGGATGAGCTGTCGAGATATATCAAGGTCCTCCGCGGGCATACGCCTATATTGATCCGCCTTGAAAAAACAATAGTCGCGAGAGTTGAAGCCGGTGATGCCGCCGCCGGAGCCGCGATGGATAAGATCAGGCAAATCATGCAAAAGACGGCCAAAACCGGCGCCAGGAAACACTCTAAACGGAAGCACAGAAGATGACCCGAGAAGAAGCCCTAAGCAACTTGAATCTTTCCTCCGATGCCGCCCCCGAGGCAATCGAGAAGGCTTACCAGCGCCTTGTACGACGTTACCCGCCCGAGTTTAATCCGGACAAGTTTCGCATCATTGACGAGAGCTACCGGCTGTTGACTTCCCTGTCGGGGATGATAGAAAAACTCTTGGCTCCAGCAATCGAGGATTCGAAAATGGATCCCGACCTCTTCCATTTTACTCCATCGGTTCCCGAAGAGTACCTCGACAAAGCTCTCGACGAGATAAGAGCTGCCGCTCTGAGAGAGGCCCTGTGGAACTCGCCCGCTCGGAAAAATGTTAGTGATTCCTGATACTGGGTCAGGTCTCTCTGAACCGGTTCGACCGTTTTTTGAAGTGGCTTCAATTATGACGCGCGAGGGGACATCCGGGATCCGCGGCAAATGCATCGCCTTTTACCGCATAAGCCAGGCAGCGGAGCCCTCCCCGGCAGAGAGCGGCAAAAATGCAATCGGCACAGCCCCGGCTGATGCGCTTTTCATCTCGAAGCTTCTGAAATAACTTGCCTTTCTGATAAAGAACCGAGAGAGGTTCTTCCAGCACATTGCCGACACGGACCGGCATGCGCCGGCATGGGAGCAATTCTCCATCCGGCATGATGGTAATCAGAGAGTTCCCGGCCTGGCAGCTGTACGGATGCCCACCGGCCGCAAGAAATTGCAGGGCGCGGTGCATGGCGATTTCGGTCCCGGATCCTGCGCGTTTTCCTCGCGATGCGGTTTCCTGCATTATCCGCAGAAACTCGGCGGTCTCGGAAGGTGTAAGCAAATCCAGGTCGCTCCCGCTTCCATTCGGGATAAGGCGGTCGGCCCAGACACGGGTGACCCCGAGCTTCTGTCCGATTTTGGCGACCTCGGGAAAATCACGAAAGTTCGCTTTGTGAGCGGTAAACGAAATCAGTGTCCTGATTCCCGCCTTCACGAGATTATCTATTCCGGCAAGGGCGGCCCCATAGCTTCCAGGGCCGCGGATCTCATCGTGTCTACCCTCCGTGCCTTCAAGACTTATCTGCACGAAAGCCGGACGAAGGGAGCGCAGTCTGGCGGCGGTCCCCTGGTCTATAACAGAACCGTTGGTAAGGACTGAAAAGTGGATCGAAGGCCTGAGACGGGAAATGGCCTCCAGCAGAGGGAAAAAATCCGCATGCAGAAGAGGCTCCCCACCTGTCAGGGTGATCTGTCCGGGGACCACCCGCCTCGCACGGTCCCCCTCCCGGCCGGGACTGCAGCCCCGGTTCCATGATTGCAGCATATCCGTAAATTGATGCAGGATGCCGAGCAGCGCTTCAAGGGACGGATCCGGGCGGGAGTAGCTCTCCTGGTAACAGTGGGCGCACCGCAGATTGCACCTTTCCGTTATATGCCACTGAAGAAGTATGCTGGGCGGCCTGTACGCCGCTTCATCCGGAATTTCAAAAGTTCGGCTGCGGTCATATCCGTTACCGGGATCGGGCACACATGCTTCCAACGTTGGTTGCCTGACGGGCATCAATCACCACCGCCACAACCGCCGCATCCTCCTCCACCGCAGCCACCGCCGCCCCCACCCCCACTGCACCCGCTGCTGCTGCCGTCACTTCCGCCACCACAACCTCCTCCGCCGCAGCCACCTGAAGAAGGCTGTACCACAGGCATAGCCGCTGCATCGGCGATATCCCCGAAGGCCGTACCCACCAGCACCCCGCCTCCGAAAACAGCGGCCAGGATCAACGCATCTGCGAATACGGAATCTCCGCTGTCAACCGGCCTTTGCATCCGGTCCCGGAGTGATGCGAGTGAGGATTGCAGGCGATCGAGATATTCCTTCCCCTTGTTGTTAAGACGCGGAATTTTGCACAATAAGGCTATCAGAATTGGAGCGATTATCATCATCGCCAGCAGGAATATAACATTCGTATGTCCTCTGGAGAGTGCTATCTGGAGCTTGTAAGCTCCCAGTGAGAAACAGCCGATTGCAAGCACCCACTTAACTGTCCTGAGTTTGGAGACGGCTTCACGTGAGACCAGCAGATTAGCACTTTTCAGGCGAAGATCTATTGCATCGCAGAAATCCCGGATGGGGTCCCGGACCTTCCTGTAAACATCTTTCTTGAGTACGGAAAACCCAATCTCCAGGAAGACTTTCCGCTCTATTTCATTGAGCAGGCCCGGATCGGGATGCCCCAGATTTTTCTCGATTTTTCTCCGGTCTTTGGACACGAGAAACGAACGCTCGAAAAGACTCATGAGGATGAGTTCCAGCACCCCGTTGCGACCGTTTCGAAGATATGCGATCTCGTAAGGATCAGGCCTGGAAGAAAGCAATGGAATGGGTGAATCCCCTGCGCGCTTCGCACTTGCGGAAAAAAGACGCCAGAGGATGAATGCCCCTACAATCACGATAGCGTAGAATACAAGGAAATCCGGACCGTACATGTTTGCGATGGGATTATCGTACCAACTCATCTCGTTACTCCTGGAAAGAGGTGCTCGTTTCGACAGGCCATCCGCCGCGACTGCAGTAGTTGCAGTTTCTATACCTTGTCGGATAGTTTGCAAGGACAAAGTGCGAGGACGGAAAAAGGAGAGAGACTACGTGTCAACTGAAGTCCATAGCTTTTCGAAATTCCAGCGAGATTGGCAGGCTTTGGGAGAATACGAATTACAGCCTACCTACCAAATCGTATCCACTGCCGAGAGTCTGATCTTGCGGTCGCGGCTGATCAAAGGCAGTCCCAGATGGAGAGCTGTTGCAGCGATGATTCTGTCGGGCAGGTCAGGAACATCGTTCCTGGGTACATTGGGGAGCATTTCTACAACGGAAGCAGACAGGTCCGTCACGAATATGCCTGCCAAACCGCTCTGCACTATTGCCTGCAGGAGCCGATACATTTCGGCAGGGATGCACCCCTTTTCCTGAAGATAAATAATTTCAACCAGACAAATGGTTGGCACATAGATGATGGATTCACCGCGGTCGCAGGCTTCAAAACAACCTCTTGCCACCGGACCCAGACGCGGATCGTCCAACAGATACCAGATCAGGCTATGTGTGTCCGTAACATAGTCCTGCATCAGATATCCTCTCGCGGGAACTCAGACCAAATTTCCCGCCGTGCCTGGTCAATATCTTCTTCAGAAAGATCCAAACCTTTCCACAAGCCTCGAAGGAGCCTTCTCCCTGCAGGGTTGCAGGACTTCAACTCGTGTTCGATCTGCGGAGCAAGCCGCTCGATCAGGCGAATCTTGTCGACTGCTGAGAGCTGCTTTGCCAATTCCAGGAGCTTTTCCAATGTCGCCGCTTCAGCCATGCCGCACCTTCTAATGAAATATGCGAGCCGGATTTAAAAATAGCAAAATCTCTAATCGAATGAAAGTGTTACTCAAGGGTATGTCAAGTTGTTCCGGGTGTCCCTTCAAATGTTTTCAATACCCTCTAAACCCAGCCGACCGCCTTTCCGCAGCCCCTTCGTATTCCACCGGGCCTCCTTCGATCTGGCGGGCGGCAAACCACGCCAGGGCGCACGCGATAGCGGCATCGCCATGACGCTGCCCCCCATCGCGGCCTTTTCCCCGATAGTTTTCCGGAACACGGGCTATGCCCTTTTCGACGCGCACCGCACGCAGGTCGTCCAGGATGTCCGGGTCCTTCGGGATGACCAGGCTCCTGTCTTCGAAGGCGGCACGGCACGAGGGCATGTTCTCCAGGTACCACCTGTCCGAGAGCATCACGCCTCGGATCCTCCAACTCCCGTACCGCTGCATCGCAACTTCAGCCAGGTAGTGGCCGTTGCCGCGCGCATCCAGGGCCCCGCCGGAAAACCTGGGAAGTCTGTCCGCAATATGGAAAAGGATCTGCTCCTGTTGCCTGAACGGCACGTTTCTCAGTTCGACTATAAAGGGCGCGCGGTATTTCGACTCTCCGATTTCCTGAAGGGGAAAGATCACCGTAAGATCGCCGCTGCGGCCAAAATCCTCACCAAAGAAGGAAGGCTTCTCCTTCAGCATGGAATCCAGGGCATGATCGAGGTTCTTAACGCACCACTCGGCGGCTTCGGCATGCCGGATCCTTTCGGGAAGTTCGGCAAATTCCGGCCGGCACGTCAGCCTGATGACCGGGATTTCCTCATCCATGCAGTTTTCGATCAGGGCACGCGGAAGCCATGCACCCGAACCTTTTCCAGGAATGCAGAAGAGTTCCTCATCCGCATATTCCCCGTAAAAGTCGAGGAGTTCGCGGCGCCAGGCATTTTCTCCTTCAGCGGTCCATTCCTTTCCGGAGTGTTGGCAGATGCGCTTGTGGAGGCCTTCCTGCAGAGCGTCGTCCAGGGTAATCCTGTGCAATGAATAGGGCTTCTTGCCGGTTCGGATGTCGTTTACGAGTTCGTTAAACGGGTTTTCGTCGCCGTTGTGGGTGCTGATGACCGCGAGTTTGCCTCCCCACATGAGGAGCGCTACCGCTGCCTTCATGAGTTGCGGCAGATCGTCGTGAAAGGCGGCTTCATCGATTACGACCTTCCCCTGCTTCCCTCTCAGGTTGCTGGGTCGGCTGGAAAGGGCCGTGACACGATAGCCGGATGCGAAACGAATTCTGTACCCGAGAATGTCTTTAGCTTCATCCCGGATGAGAGTTTGTTTAATCTTATCGGCAGCGAGGTTGAGGTATTTAACCCAGAAAGCAGTGTCGTTGATGAATTCGAGCGCCATCTCGCGATTATATCCGAGATACCAGACGTTCATTCCGGAAAGAGTCCCGGCCGTGAGTGCGCCGGCTGCAGCCTCGGTCCATGAGATCCCCACGCGCCTGGATTTTTCACAGACTTTCACCGGCGCCCGATCAAGGAACCATTTCTGCTGGTATGGCAAGAACACCGGCAGCAGCAGGCTCATTCCGGAAGCCCCAGGATCTTGCGCCGGATTTCTGCGGCAGCCTCGTCCGATAAACCTCCGCGCCTTCCGCTCTCATCCTCGTCTTCAGCGGATTTTTCGGTCCGGCGCATGGATTCCCTGAGCTTTTCCCGCTGAACGTTTGAAGACTGGAGCCGGGTAAAATCGGAGAGTATCTTCGGCAGGAGGTCCTTTTGGATTTCTCCGGACAGCAGAGCCTCCAGGATCGTCTGGGCAAGGAGCCTGGAGGCGGCCTCTTCGAGGATCAGGCCTTCTCCGCCGTGGGATGCAAGCACACGCGATTTTTCCTCCATTACGCGAAGTTTGCGGCAGGTTTCGAAGAATTCCTCTCCATGGCGCCCAATGGCAGTCTTACTGATTTCGAAACCCTGCTCGGCAAGGAAGTCGCTGATGTCCTCGTAGCTCGTTCCTTCTACAAGCAGGCGGTCAACCTGGTCGAGAACATCCACTGGAAGATCGCTCGCTTTTCCTGCTTTCTTCCGCGGTCCTTTGGAAGGCATCAGCCCAACTCCTTTTCGATCTCTTCGATGTCCCTGCAAATCGGCAGATATTTTCTCCTGAGCTTGTGCAGTTCCGATATCAGCTCCAATGCTTCGGCGGTCTGCAATTCTTTTAGCGGAACCACCGAAGCCGGCTGAATAATCTGCTTGATTCCCGCAATCAGCCCCTGCGCACGCGCGGCCAACCGCATGCGCTCCATCTTCTTCTCCTGGAGCGCTCCCCTGAGCAC
>JAEZHY010000234.1 GCA_023416335.1 Pseudomonadota bacterium
CGGCATGGCGGGAGCATCAGCGTTGAGAGCGAGCCGGGAAAGGGATCCAGGTTCATAGTGAGATTGCCCCGCGAACATGAAGAGTTTGAAAAGATTCAGTGATAAAGCGACGCGGACTTTGTTGCACGCAACGCCCCCCTTCAATGGCGGAGAGTTCGCCTGAAATGTATGAATCCGGCCGTTCGGCGCCGGGAACCGGGGTGAAGGGAGTTCGATGAAGGTATCCGAGGTAGAAAACAAACGGCGGCAGGCACCGGGCAAATGGAGGAAGTGCCCGGTGCCCACCTGCCTTTAGAAAATTATATGTGTCCCCCTAGAAACTGTAACTGAGGGATAGCTGTCCGCTGATGCCGTAGCTTCCCGCTCCGTCACCGACCAGGCCGTTGACCCCGGCCTTGACGAGAAAAGCATCGCGCTGGGCCGTGACGGCCAAACCGGCTTTCCAGAGATCGTGGCTGTCAAAGGCCGAATACTGGCTCACACCGAATCCGTAAAGCGTCCCGGTGCTTTCGATCCGGGGATTGGTGAGTATCCGCTCATATCCGAGGGTGGCGGAAGGTGTTACGCTCCAGCCATTAAGCTGCTGCCTGTCCAGGCTGAAATCCACGTCGACCGGAATGCCGACAAATGTTTCACTGATTCCGTTCATGCCAAGGGCGAGATCGCTGCCGCTTTCGCTGAAGTTGTTGAGGGTGACGCCGGTAACGCGAACGCCGGTCTGCAGCGTTACGGTAAATGGAGCAAAGCGGATGACGTCGCCGACACCTGCCAGGCCGCCATAGATTGCACCGTTGGTATAGCCGGTTGCATTTCCCAGCCCACCGCCCAGGGAGCGGTCGCTTTTGTAGTCGACCCAACCGACATCTGCACGCGCCGTAACATAAGGACCGGCTTCGAGATTCGAAAACCCATAGCGTCCGCCAACCGTGGCCAAAACCGTGTTGATGGTGACGTCGGCATCGGCGCTCCGGACCGACCCCCAATTGTAGCCAATGCCGAGATTGCCGCTGGTCTGGTCGTTGAAGCGGTAAGTAGCTCCCATGACCGAACCTGCGTTGTACTCCGTGCTGCCTGCGACGCCGCTGCGGCCGTTGGACCAGAAATCGCCCCCGATGCTCGCCATCCAAAATTTTCCCTGACCCGTGCGAAGATCGCCGCCAAGCGTTTCCGGAGCGACAGCATCATCGATCCACTGAGGCAAACGCAGCAGATACGAGGCGGCATCGGCATGAACCTGGCCGCCGACCTGTGCCGGGACGCCCCCGAGCGTGCCCGCATCCACCGCCGACTGCAAGTAGTAATTGAAGGCTGTATAATGGCCCGACAACGGAGAGTTCTGCAGGGCGTTCAGAAGCGCGGCGCCGGAGGCGGCATTGCCGACCATACCGCTTTGGCCCGGCAGCATCGAGTAGTAGACCATCTTTGCACGCAGAACGTAGATGTCTGCCTGAGTGAGCCCCAGGCCTTCGGTCAGATAGGCATACACCGATCTGTAGGAAGCCATAAGCTGATCGATTCCGGCCTGGAGATAGCCGGCCTGAACGCCCAAAAGCGCATCGACGGTCGCCGGGTCCCACGTCGGATTCTCCGCCAGAAGTTGCGCCTTCGTGGCAGCCATCAAAGCAGCCGTATAGGTGTTTGTGGCAAGATAGTCCGTCATGATGGTCTCCCGCGATACACCGGCTATGCTCTCCATAAGGAAGGCCGTCCAACCGGTGCGGTCCTTGCCGCCGGAACAGTGCCATAAGTCGGGACCGGAGTCACTGGCCAGGGTAAGCAGAACATCTCGAAATCCATCGAGCTGAGTCCGATCCTTGACGAATTCCCGGTATGATTTCTTCATAAACTCGATCGCTTCCGTCGGAGTGGCTGAAAACGGTTCGGGTGTCGGGGACCCGACGCCATAGATATTGATATTGGTATAAATGGCTCCCCTCGGCACCACATCGGGGTTCGAAGTGATCTCTGATGTTGTTCGCAAATCGATATCCCGGAAGATATTCAACGCCGATAAGGTTGTCCAATCCGCGTTATTGAGACTATTCAGGGCATCGGTACGATAAAAAACCCCGGTTCGCATCTCTCCGCCGTTGCTGGTCGTGTTGGCGAATCCGGTTCCCCCGTTGCTCGCCGAGATTCCCGCAAGGTCCCTGAAATTTGGGGCAGTTTGCAGGATGGGCGTCGAAATAACCTCCTGAGCCGAGGCGGGCGCGAAAGACAAGAACAGCACCACTGCAGTGGTACATAGCAAAACGTTTCTCATAGAGATAAACACAAAAGCAGGCATTCAGTTTCCTTTCACTTTGAAGTCTGAAACTCGGATATTGTCCCTCCCGAAATGCGGTCCTTTTTGACTGTGCCTGCCTGCTGCCTTGATCTTTTCGTCGGTCCTTTTCCCGGCCCCAATTTGCCCGGCAACGGGAATAGCTCGAACAATCGATAGACGTGGCGGAGCGGTCGGCTGAAGTCTTCCCTCACCGGCCCCGCATCGTACCGGATCGTGATCAGAGGGAAAGGCATTCCGCGCTTACCATGATTATCGAATCGCAGGTGGAGTTACTTGAGAGGAAAGTGGAAGGCGATGATTGAACAGATCAGGGATAACCAAGATCCCCCTGTCCTGAGTCGAAAATCCCGGGTGTAAACTACGAAGACAAAGGTTTTCCAACCACGAAAGGCCTGGAGCAGCAAAGCCGCAACCAAAATGCAAAAACAAAACCCTTAACCACGAAAGGCACGAAATACACGAAAGAAAACAATAGGATAAGGTTACAGGATGGGCACAGCGCTTCATCGTGCCCACCGTCTCGCGCTAGGAACCAAACCGTGGGTGACACGGGCAACGTGGTTTTGGTTGCCCGTGCCGCAGGCAAGAGGGACTGGTAATTCTACGCGAAGC
>JAEZHY010000261.1 GCA_023416335.1 Pseudomonadota bacterium
GTCAGTTCTTAAATGTAAAAGAGGAAAGGTATCACACAGTCTCGATTAGCATTGTCTTGCTATCACTCTGAATACCTTAAGTTTACCCTCAGGAGATTCTGATGAATATGCCAAAAATGTCCGCCCTATTTATCTTCGCGATAATTCCGCTTGCCGGATTCAGCCTTGCCGCACAGATGAACATAGATGGAAACACGTTGCGAATTCCGACATCGCCCGAAGTTATTATGCCCGGCGATCAGGGTGAGGGCGCACTTTCAATCCTTCCCGCAGACCGAAACAGTATGAAACCGGAATACCGGAAGATCATCTTCGGCTGGGGGGAAGACAAAGGCACACCGGCAAACCCCGACGCGATGAACCAGAGCAACCAGGGAGAGAGTGGAGCGGATTTCGACAAGGGATGGACAGGATCGAATACGTTTGGGAACAATAGCGGTGAGAGTTCTCCTAAAGCAACAAACCCGGCTCCGAATCAGGGTAACTTCGGCTCGTCTCCTTCCGACCGCGATCAATCCCTCGATCAATCCGGTAAGCAGATGGATCAAGACAGTTCCCGGAAACAGGACGGTTCACTCCAGTTTGTAAAAAATTCAGAATCGAATGATTCAGCAACATTCCTGCCTGTATTGAAGCGTCTGGATTCCAGCGATCAGGGCATGTCTTTCGGTCCGGGTTTACCGGATTCCGGAAACTCTTATGATCCGGAAAATTCCGCTCCGGACAAGGATAGTTCAAAAGGCATCGACTCGGGGCTCATGAACCAGCAGCAGGGATACATCATGTAGTTCGTCCTTCCGGCGAACTCCCATAGCCAGAATGCAGCCTCTTTCCAACAAGAAAAATTCCCCCGCGAGGAGAATTTATGCCGAATCCATGTCGAGCGGGGGAACCAGTAAGGAGTGGAAAATGAAGAAGGTCGAGAATGGCGCTTTTATAAAACTGTGTTACACAGGCAAGCTTGAGGACGGAGCTGTTTTTGACAAAACCGAGAAATGCAAGCCTTTGGAAATCCAGATCGGGACAGGCGGCCTGGTGGAAGGTTTCGAGAATGCGATATTGGGCATGAGTGAGAACGAAAGGAAATCTTTTGTATTGGAACCGGAAGAAGCCTACGGAGAAAGAGACGAGCGACTTGAACGCACATTCAAACGCTCGGCCCTGCCGCTCAATTTTGAACCTTTCGCGGGGCAGGTTATCGTTTTCATGACTGAAAACGGGCGTGAACTCCCCGCTGTCGTCAAATTCGCGGATGACGAGGTAATCGTTGCAGATTTCAATCATCCCCTGGCCGGCAGATCTTTGGCATTCGATGTCGAAGTGGCGGAAATCACCGACGCGCCGAGCCTGGCTCCTTCCGCATGCAATGCGGAATGCTGCTGTTCCTGAGTGCTGATTTCATGCAAACTTCCAGGGCCTGCCCGTTCAGGGAGGTAAGGGCGGAGAATAAATTAATTTCTCCGCCCTTCCATTTTTGATACTGCGGCCGAAAGCCGTGTCTCACTACCGAAGCATACACCTGCAGGTCCGGCGTTTTCTCAAATAGACTTGACTTCCCCCGAGGACATTACTAGAACCATCCGGTACGAATTCCCCTACTCACTTGATGAAGCTCTGTCTCTTGCTGCCGCCTAATTCGAAAGGAGCCGGAATGAAAAACTGGGTATTTTTGTTTCCAGGGCAGGGATCGCAATATGTCGGGATGGGCCGCGAGTTCTTCGACAATTACCGCGAAGTGCGGGAACTGTTCGAACACGCATGCGACATCCTGAAAATGGATATCAAGGGACTCTGCTTCGAAGGTCCCGAAGAAGTGCTCGTACAGACCGAAAACGTCCAGCCCGCCGTTACGGTCATGAACCTTGCCTGCCTCACCGTGTTGCGGATTCACGAGATCTATCCCGCTGCAGCGGCCGGTCACAGCCTCGGTGAATACAGCGCTCTCTATGCCGCGGGAGTCCTGTCCCTGGACGATACGCTCAAGCTTGTCAGATACAGAGGCAAGTTCATGCAGGAAGCGGCTATCAGGTCGCCGGGCGGCATGGCCGCCATCATGGACCTGGAAGAGCAAAAGATCCGCGAAATCTGTACGCTTGCCGGCGCGGAAGTCGCAAACATCAACTGCGTCGAGCAGGTCATCATCACTGGACCCGAGGTGGAAGTAAATACCGCGGCGGAGATGTGCGACAAGGCCGGTGCGGCAAAATGCGTTAAACTGAACGTGAGCGGCCCGTGGCACAGCAAATGTATGCAATACGCGCGGGATCAATTCGCGCCCTGCGTGAAGGAATGCGCCCTGTCCGAACCGCAAATCCCCATTATCAACAACATTGACGCAGACTCGCTCAAGAAAGCATCAGACCTTCCCGACAAGCTCATAAACCAGATTTGCGGGACTGTTCTGTGGCAGCAGTCGGTGGAGCGGCTCATTAAATCGGGATTCACCAATTTCGTGGAAGTTGGGCCCAAGAAGGTGCTGCGAGGTTTGATGAGGCGGATCGATCGGACCATGAAGGTGCTGAACGTAGAAGATGACGCGAGCCTGGCGACTTTTCTCCAGGCGAATTAGCCTGAAAACGCTACAAAGTTCTTTCCTGAGGCCGGACGGTGGGCACGATGAAACCGTGCCCACCCTACCGCCTCCAGGCGAATTAGAGCGATCCCAATCATCTATTTTGAAACGAGCCCGTTCCGGTACACAGGGACGATGTAGGGTGGGCACCAGCCTTATCGGTGCCCACCGTCCGGCCTAACGACAGAATTCAATCCAAGGTCCGAGGGGCTGTTGCCCAAATCATCGCGGCAGCCCCGGTGGCTCGCAGAGCTCAGCCTCGTCATTCCGACCCTTCCCTTCGATCAGGACAAGTTCACATCGGAATCCAGGCTTTGGGGCGGATTAATCGTGAATTCAAGGCCTTAAAACTCTGGTTCCCGGCTCAAAAGCACTGCCGGGATGACGGGTTGGGGAACCTGGTCGCAAAATGCCCGACAAAAAGGTTTCGCTGCTTCCAAGCTCTGGCCCATATGCGTCAACTTAAGCCAACCGCTGGTTCCCAAGGTCCGCCTTGGGAACCCCGCCCCGGCAGGCGATAATATCCGATACGTGCTGTGCCGCAGAGGCCGCTCTATCGCAGCCTCTGCGCTTCCGCTGTAAACCTGGATCCCGGCTCAAAAACACTGCCGGGATGACGGGTTGGGGAACCTGGCCGCAAAATGCCCGGCAAAAAGGTTTAGGTAACAGCCCCTTCGGCTTGGGAAGCTCCTGCTTCCTCTCTGTCGGACGAAGGCTGTCGCACTTGGTATCATTGTTGAGCCTCTCGCGTTGCGCGCCCCGTCCTTAGGAGTAGTTCTTTTTTCTACAGTGTCGCGGTAGGAATGCCGGTTGCCCGGCACCCCCCGCACAGATCCGTACGTGAGGAATTACCTCATACGGCTCCTACCTCGAGTGAATGGCGTAAAATCGCTTCACGCACACCCTGTAGTCC
>JAEZHY010000299.1 GCA_023416335.1 Pseudomonadota bacterium
GGATAGTTGAGCCGGATCAGGTCATATTTGCCGGAGAGTATCCCCTCGACGGTTTTGTCCGTGATCTCGGCCGCTTTCATCCAGGGGCGTTGCTCGAAAGGCACCCTGTCCGATGCAACTTCGATGTATTCCTCCAGGTTGGGATCGATCTTACCCGAACGGTTTCCGTTCCAGAAATAGGTAACATGCCCATATTTCTGGGTCTCACTGAGTGCCATCTGCCGCATACCATTAAGTGAAAGATACTCCCCTATCGTATGTTCGATGTGGGGAGGTTCGACCAGGTAGTTCTTTGGGATATGCGCCTCGGTATCGTATTCCATCATCCCGGCATAGGCCACTTTCGGGCAGGGGACCCGTTCGAAGTGGGTGAAATTCTCGTCCTCGAAAGCCCTGCTGATCTCGATCGC
The DNA here is from genome assembly GCA_023416335.1 of Pseudomonadota bacterium. The sequence continues at coordinate 411 of JAEZHY010000299.1, forward strand.
CCTATCGCCGCGAAAATTGAAATACACAACCGAATCCCCGTCGCGAATCGGGCCGACCGGTTGCCCGGACTCGTCTGCAATCACAAATGGCGGAAGGTCCTGATCTATTACGCCGGGTCTTTCCTCGCGATACTTCTTTATCGCCTCCTCCGCGGAACGAAATTGGCGCCCTTCAGCCGCGACATGCGTCTTCCAGCCTTTTGCGACCATTCCCCAGTCGGCTTCGTATCGGTCCATAGTGATCTGCATTCTGCCGCCACCGCTTGCGATGCGGTAGTCCACATGATCTTCCCCGTTCAAGCGCTTGAGCAGCGCTTCGAGCCTGTCGACAAACTCCAGCGCGGTGGTCTCGCCGACATCACGACCGTCGAGCAGAATATGGACTCGCACTCTCGGCAGTTTGTCCGCCTTTGCCAGGTGTTCGAGCATGGTTTCCAGGTGTTTGATGTGGCTGTGGATATCGCCGTTCGAAAGGAGCCCGATAAAGTGCATCGTTCCGTTGTGTTCACGGCAGTAACGAACGAGCCGCTTCCAGGCATGGCCTTCGAAAAGGCTCCCCGAGGCGATCGCCTCATTTACGAGCCTTGCGCCCTGCGGGTAGAACCGGCCCGCTCCCAAGGCATTGTGCCCGACTTCGGAGTTCCCCATGTCGTGATCGGAAGGAAGGCCGACCGCAGTCCCATGCGCCCTCAGCAACATGTAGCGGCAGTTCTGGAGAAGCCAGTCCAGGTTCGGCGTAGTCGCTGCAGCTACAGCATTTCCTGTTTTCTCTTCGCGATATCCGATTCCATCCATAATGGCCAGGGTGATCGGTCTCGGCTTGCGATGGGTTAAGAGTTCAACCGTTTCCGCCATTCCGGATTCCGCCTTTCTACAGTAGAATAAAAACCGGGCGGATCGGAGATCCGCCCGCTTAAAGTCAGGGTTGCCGCGCTCGGGCTCCCCGGGGCTTTTCGCCCAGTGTGAGAGTGACGGTGTCGGACTTGCCCTCCCATGTTACGATTCCGAGCCGGACCTTCTCACCGGGGCGCATTTTGCGGACCTCGCGTATCGCCGCATCTGCATCCTGCACGGCGACTCCGTTCACACTCGTTATGACATCCCCGCCTACAACAACGACGTTATTGCCGATCTGTGCACGGCGATTGCCGCCTTTAAGTCCGGCCTCTGCAGCAGGACCCTTTGGAGTAACCTCCACTACCATCGCCCCCGATCGAACCGGCAGCTTCAGGGCTTCGGCAACATCGGGAAAGAGGTTCATCAAAGTCGCTCCCAGGTAGGGATAGGCGTAGTACCCGCGTTGGATCAGATCGTTTACGACCCGCTTGGCCGTATCGACGGGAATAGCAAAGCCGATCCCGACGCTCGCCCCGGTGGGGCTGAAGATGGCTGTTGTGATGCCTATAAGTTTTCCGGACGAATCGATAAGCGGACCACCGGAGTTGCCGGGGTTGATGGAGGCGTCCGTCTGGATGATGTCTTCCACAAGCGTCCCGCTCGCAGCCCTCATAGTGCGGCCGATCGAACTGATAACGCCCGTTGTGAGTGTTTGCCCTAGTCCGAAAGGATTCCCGATCGCAATGGCCTTCTGGCCGACCTTCAGACCTGCCGAATCGCCCAGCGGAATCACTGTCAGCTGTTCCTTAGGTGCTTCTACTTTAACGACCGCCAGATCGGTATCGGGATCCGATCCTATGAGCTTTGCCGCGTATTTCTTTCCATTCGACAGGGTTACCTCGAGTTTTCGGGCATCCTCTATGACATGATTGTTCGTAAGTATGTATCCGCGAGAGTCGATAATGGACCCGGACCCGGTTCCCTGCCTTGGAATGACGTTGAAGAAGAAGTCGTGTTCGAGCACCGTGCTCGTTATGTTCACAACGGCGGGAGCAAGGCGCTGGTAAAGCTCGATATTGTTCCTCTCATCCTCCGTCAGAGCGGCCGCTGGAAGCGCCCAGGCAAGAAAAGCAAGCAGCAGCGTCAATATCAACAGTTTTTTCGATCGCATGTTCCCCTCACTCGCTTCTGTAAAACCGAAAAAAAACGGCAGCGCATCAATTCCTCACATCGTATGCGCTGCTCCGCCTCCTGTAGATCCTCCTCAAGAACAAAACAACCAGTACGGCTGCCAAAACCCAGCCCACGATCCTCGGCCATGGATGCATGAGTCCGGGCACGACATGTTTCACGCGATTGACCGGAAGAGCAAAACCAATCCTGATGCTGGCTCCTGTGGGGCTCAAAATCGCCGTGCAGATCCCCACGAGTTCTCCCCGCGAGTTGACGAGCGCGCCCCCGGAGTTGCCGGGATTGATCGGGGCGTCCGTCTGAATGAGCCCCCTTATCGTTCTGCCCTCGTCTTTTATGGACCTTTCTTTCATGCTGACGGACCCGACCGTGAGCGTCTGTCCCAACCCAAAGGGATTTCCGATTGCGAGGACTCTCTCCCCAACCTTGAGGTCGTCCGAATCCCCAAAAGCTATGGTTTTAAGCGGGGTCCCGCCCGGGTCTATCTTTATCACCGCCAGGTCCTCGTCGGGAGCGGAAGCGACGATCCTTGCATTCAGCCGCCGCCCGTCCGAGAGAGCAACCCAAATATTCTGCGCACCGGAAACGACGTGACTATTGGTAACAATGAGCCCGTCCTCCCGCAACACCACGCCCGATCCGGACCCGGTCCTGACGGGGATCGCGCAATAAAAGAATTCGGATTCGCACAGCTCTGTCGTTATGTTGACCACCGAAGGCGCAACTTTTTCGTAGGCCTGGATGGTGCTGATTTCATCAGGAGTTAGAGCCCGGCCCTCAGAAAAAGGCAGGAGGATACCAGGCAGGAGAAGAAGAAATAGCGGTAAGAGTCCGCGGATGTCCAAATGTCTTCTGATTTGCATGCCTCTCACTTCTCTGTCCCGGAACAGTGTCCTCACCTCCAAAATCAACAACAGCCATTTGGAGAATGGGGAATATATTTTCGATACGATTATCCAATAAACACGTTTATATGTCAAAACCGACTCGGGGCATGCAAACAGGCATCTCCGGATTTGGTCATACGTTCGGATCGGGAAAGACGCGGCATCCTCACATACTCAAAGAAAACCGCCCGGACCTCTCAGTGCAGAAATGACCTCACTCCTTCACCTTTATGCGTCCTCATCACACCGGCCACTTCCGGAGCACGATCGTCCTCGCTCCTGACAAACACGAGCACCCCGCCTCCCTTGATGCCGGTACTGTAGGTCTCGGCAATGTCTTCCGGAATGTCCATGTCGATCAAGGCGGGCTTTAGCCCGTTGCACGAATAAACCGGTTCACAGTTGCCTCTGGCAAGTATTCCGGCGATTTTCCCCGCCGCGTATACATCGCCGATGTCCGATATTCTCACCGCCTGCTTGCCTCCGATCAGGCGCGCGAGCCCGCGGACCTCCCTGCCGAACTTCCCCGATACATCCACCTTGATTTCTCGAAGATTGACATCCATGTGTGACTTTGCAACGTAGTCCGGTGCTATTGCGTTCATTTCATCAAGAGAGATGCCCTTGTCTTCCATTTCACCGACGGCATCCCGCGCATTGTCATAGTCCTTAAACAGTGCAAAAACAGTTCTCATTCCATCTCCCTGACTCGATACATGAGAAACATCCTAAACCCCAGAATTCAATCTAAATAGCGGCTGAGCAGGGAGCAAGACAAAGGGTCGGTGCTGTTGCTTCAACATCTTCAGCCCTTGTGTGACTGCTCCTCCACCATTCCCTCAGCCCGGCGAAGTAGACCCGGCAGAGAGGACGGCTCCTGAAGCCATCCGGCCTGCCGGGGCGGGATTCCCAAGGCGGACCTCATATGCGTCAACTTAAGCCAACCGCTGGTTCCCAAGCTGCTTGGGAACCAGCGGTGGGGAAGCTCCTGCTTCCTCTCACAAAAGCCGCGCCTATCATTCAGCTTTTCACCTTTCAGACAGAATTGCGATATGATTTCGGTGAATTTGAATTGTTTGCCACGTGGTTGAGGAGTCGATCTGCGGGAAAATAACGGTGTGGACGGGGCCGTTGCTGGCAACTCATCGCTCCCGGGGCCGGGGTTCCCAAGGAGACCTTGGGAACCAGCGGAGGGGGAACGTCAACATATCGAAACATCCCACTCTTAAGTCGACGGATATGAGGCGGACCTTGGGAACCAGCGGAGGGGGAAACGTCAGCATATCAAAACAATCCCACTCTTAAGTTGACGGCTATGAGGCGGCCCCTGGGAACCAGCGGAGACGATGGACGGGGACAGAGGACAGAAGACGGTCGGAGTTTCCATGGTTTTAGTTTTTCGTGGTTTGAACGGAAAACTCGGGCTATATTTATACTTTACCTGAATTTGTCCAAATCTCAGTTACTTCCAATCGGAGGCCCGATGGCGGGTGTATTTGAAGTTTACGTCAAGAGTCATTTTTCCGCGGCACATCGCTTGAGAGGATATCCGGGCGACTGCGCCAAGGTTCACGGACATAACTGGATAATCGAGGTTTTCGTAAAATGTTCCGAACTCAACGAGATAGGCATCGCTATTGATTTTCGCGACATCAAGACGGCTATCAGGGAGGTTCTTGCGGGGCTGGACCACTCCGATCTGAACGATTTGCCGGCCTTCATGGACGAAAACCCAACATCGGAAAACATCGCCAGGTTTATCTACAGGCAACTGGCCGGCATGCTCAACTCACCGGTGATTCATGTTTCCAGGGTCAAGGTGAGCGAGACTCCGGGAACAGGCGCCTTTTACTGGGAAGAATAATGAGTCTGAAGCTCAACGAGCTTTTCCACAGCATTCAGGGCGAATCGTCTTATGCGGGGCTGCCCTGCGTCTTCATAAGACTCTCCGGTTGCAACCTCCGGTGCACTTACTGCGACACGCAATACGCCTATGATGAAGGGGAGCGGGTCGATATACCGGAAATTGTCGGGAGGGTCTCCGGATTCGGCTGCGAATTGGTGGAAATTACCGGGGGCGAGCCTCTCCTCCAGGAAGATACCCCTGTCCTGGTCGAGGCTTTGCTGGCGAAGAACTTCACAATTCTGCTCGAAACCAACGGCAGTATAGACATCGACAGGGTCGATCGGCGCTGCCGGCGGATAGTTGATGTGAAATGCCCATCCAGCGGCATGGACGGGCAGAACGATCTAGGGAATCTGGAACGACTTACCAAAAGAGATGAACTCAAGTTCGTGATCGGAGATCGGATAGATTATGAATTCGCAAGGAGGACCGTCGCAGCCCTTCCATCCGGACACAAAATAAACTTTTCTCCGGTCTTCGGCGCTATTCCGCTTCGCACTCTCGCAGGATGGATACTTCAAGACCGTCTGCCGGTCCGACTGAATATTCAGCTTCACAAAGTCATCTGGGATCCAAACGCCCGGGGCGTCTGATTCTTCCCGTCCTATTCCTTGGGAAACTTCAGCACGACTTCCTCTTCTTCCGAGTTTTGCTTGAGCTTGACCTCAATTTCGATGCTGCTGTCCCGAATTCCAATCACCACAGGCATCTTACCCTTTTCGCCTTCTATGTGGGTGATGGCCTTTATCGCTTCGAAAACTTTCTCTCCAATCCGCGCGGACGGTTCGGGAAGCTCCGTTTCCCGATATTCCGCGGTAACGCAAATCTTCCCGCCGGGCTTGCGGCCAAGCGTAATTTTTTTCGCATTTCGATCGATTCCGTGGAGAACGGCAAGGGCAATCCACTTCAGTGCCCCTTCCACAGGGTCCGATTCACCCGGCAGGGCAGCCATCTCCCTGAGCGGATCCGCCGTTGCGAAACAATCGCACTCTTCCTGAACTTTCTGATGTACCGTACGCTTATCCAGCATCAATCCCTCCTTCAGGCACTCGTGAGCGCCGGATAGTTGCAGCCGGGTGCCGTTCAACGAGAACAGGAAAATAAAAAAGGCAGGAAATGTATGCCTGGCATACACTCCTGCCTCAAAATAATTATTTACTTTCAGTTTGCCACTTAAGCAGTCTGAATTTTCCTGAAGTCGGCAACCCGTGCAAACAGTTTCTGGATACGCGTGAGCAGAGCCAGCCGATTGCGTCGGACAGACTCGTCCTTGTCCATGACAAGGACCGAATCGAAAAACCCGTCGATCAGCGGTTTGAGCTGGGCCATCGTCTCGAGGGCGCCCGGGTAGTCCGATTCCGTAAGACGGCTCTCGACGGCGGACTCCGTTCCCGCCAGTCCCTCGAAAAGAGCACCTTCCGCCGGGCTCTTGAAAAGGGCGGGATTCACCGGAGCGGTCTCCGGCTCTTTGATAATGTTCGCCACGCGTTTGACAGCGGTTGCAAGGCTTCCGAAATCGGGCCTCCCGGTAAAAGCGGCAAGAGCTTTCGTCCTGGCGACTGCCTCGACGGGATCGTCTATTCCGACCGCAAGCGCGGCTTCGATGACATCCGGGCTCAATCCTTCCTGGCTCGCGAGGTAGTTGAGCAGGCGGCCTTCGAAGAAATCAAGTATCTCGCGCTTCACATCCGCCGCGGGTTTGATAAGCCTGGACGCCAGCAGATCCAGGGCTTTGTCGAGAAGCTCGGAGAGCGAAATCCGGAGCGGCATTTCGAGAACGATCCGGATGATCCCGAGGGTCTGACGCCTGAGTGCAAACGGGTCGGTCGTTCCCGTCGGAAGAAGCCCCACCCCGAAGCAGGCGGAAATCGTATCGATCTTGTCCGCAATGCTGAGGATCGCGCCCTCGATGCTCTGCGGAACAGGTCCGCCTGCGCGATTGGGCAGGTAGTGCTCGTAGATTGCCTTTGCAACCGATTTCGGTTCTCCCTGGAGCAGGGCATAAGTCTTGCCCATTATTCCCTGGAGTTCGGGGAATTCGCCGACGACACCCGATACCAGGTCGGCTTTGCACAGGTATGCCGCACGCAAAACGGCCTCAGTACGTTCGGGCGCAAGCTTTTCGGAAAGCATCCGGGCCAGTTCGCTAAAACGCTGGATCTTCTCGAAACTCGTACCGATTTTCGAATGGAACACAACTCCCTTGAGTTGCTCGACGCGGTTGTCGAGGGAAACCTTCTGATCTTCCTTGTAATAGAAGCGGGCATCTTCGAGCCGCGCGCGCACAACCCTGGCGTTTCCGGCCCCGACGAGCTTGAAATCTTTCGGCACGGTGTTCGATATTGTGACGAAATAAGGAAGAAGGCCGTCATTGGGACCGACAACGGCAAAATAGCGCTGGTGTTTTTTGATGACCGTGATGAGCAGTTCAGGAGGAAGCTCCAGATATTTCTCCTCGAACTGGCCGACCACCGGCTGGGGGAATTCCACCAGTTGGGTCACTTCATCAAGCAGTTCCTCGTCTTCGAGAATCCTGCCGCCCACGCCTTTGGCGGCGTTATCTGCGCCTTGCCGAATGAGATCGCGCCTTTCTGCGATATTCATGATAACCTGGTTTTTTCTCAGGTTTTCACGATGACTTTCGAAATCGACGACATCGAAGGAAACCGGGCTCATGAAGCGGTGGCCCATCGACTTCGTGCCGCTTACGACTCCGCCGTATTCAACCTGGAGCGGATCCTTGCCGAGCAGCGCTACTATCCACCGGATAGGCCGGGCGAAGGTCACCGTATACGATCCCCAGTGCATCGACTTGGGGAAAGGGATTCGAGCGATAAAGTCCGGAAGCATCTTCTCCAGGAGTTCCCGGGTGGGAGAACCGGCCTCCTCCCGATAGACACAGAGATATTCGCCTTTCGGGGTTTCCTTGATCGTGAGGTCCTCGACCCGGACGCCCTGCCCTTTTGCAAAGCCCTCCGCGGCCTTGGTAGGCTTTCCTTCCGCGTCGTAGGCTGCCCGTTTGGGCGGGCCCGTTACCTCTACACGCATCGCTTCCTGGGCCGGGGCCACATCGGGAATATTGAGGACCAGGCGGCGCGGAGTTCCCGCCGTAACCGGAGCCCCATGAGAGATCCGGTTCTCGTCGAGAAAACGCGTCATTTGCTGCGATATGGCTTCCAGGGCGGGAACGATATAGCCGGCCGGAATTTCTTCGGTACCTATTTCGATAAATAGAGCTTCTGACATTTTTACCTCGCTCCTAGCCCCGCCATTTGTTCAGAAGGGGGTGTCCCATTTTCTCGCGCTGGTCGTAATAGGCATGCGCCACCAGGCGGGCCATGTTCCTTACTCTCGCAATGTAGTTCGTTCTCTCCGTCACGCTGATGGCACCGCGCGCGTCGAGCAGATTGAATACATGGGAGCACTTCAGGGTGTAGTCGTAGCTGGGCAGCACGAGCCCGCGCTCATTCATCCGCAGCGATTCGGCCTCGTACATGTTGAACAGCTTCAAGAGCATGTCGACATCGGCTTCTTCGAAATTGTAGTGCGACCATTCGACTTCGCCCTGATGATGCACATCGCCGTAGGTGACATTCCCGCTCCAGATCAGGTCGTAGACGCTGTTCACGCCCTGAAGGTACATGGCGATCCGCTCCAGCCCGTAGGTCAGCTCCAGGCTGACGGGGCTCAGGGTGATTCCTCCGACTTGCTGGAAGTATGTGAACTGCGTTATTTCCATACCGTCGAGCCAGACCTCCCAGCCGAGCCCGGACGCTCCCAGTGTGGGCGATTCCCAGTCGTCTTCGACGAAGCGGATGTCATGCTCCAGGGGGTCGATACCAAAGCTCTTGAGACTTTCGAGATAGATCCCCTGAGGATCCTGGGGCGAGGGTTTCAGAATCACCTGATATTGGTAATAATGCTGCAGGCGGTTGGGGTTCTCGCCGTAACGGCCGTCGGTCGGCCTGCGGGAAGGCTCGACATAGGCCACGTTATACGGCTCCGGCCCGAGTACCCGCAGAAATGTGGCGGGATTGAACGTCCCCGCGCCGACTTCCAGATCGTAGGGCTGCTGAATGACGCATCCTTTGTCCGACCAGAACTTGTTCAGCGCAAGTATGAGTTCCTGGAATGTCATTTCAACTCCTTTGAATAGAATAGCGAAATGAGCGCACCGGCTGATGTCGATGCCTCACGTTCGGGAAATCGAAAAACGGAACTTAAATTTTTACCTATATGAGTGTAACTAACGGGCTGTCAAGAGAAAATAGACCGGCGGGGCAAGGGCGAAGCAAAAGGCCTCGCCACGGGCGGGATTGCACCTTCTCTTCCGGAATGCTCTCAGGCCTGGTCCTTCGACAGGTCCTCTATCAAATCGATGCGCCTCTTGTGGCGGCCGCCTTCGAACTTCTCATTCAGCCATTCCTCCACAATCCGGAGGGCGAGGTCCGACCCGGTAAAACGGGCTCCAACGCATAAAACATTGCTGTCATTATGCCGGCGGCTCATGCGTGCGCTGAAGGGCTCGTATCCGATCACAGCGCGAATTCCACGAATCTTGTTCGCGGATATGCACATTCCCATACCGGTTCCACAAACCAGAATGCCCCGGCTTCCTTCATCAGCGGCTACCGCCCTGGCGACATTCAGAGCGTAGACGGGGTAATCGACCGATTCGGGTCCGTTTGTTCCGAGGTCTTCAACTTCAAATCCGAGCCGCCCGAGAAGGGAAGCTATCATATCCTTCAATGCATAGCCGGCGTGATCCGCCCCAAGGTAAATCTTCATTCTGAGAACCATCTTTGTGAACAGGTAAGAAACTTTCGGAATCTTTCAGCATCTGGAATGTATATGAAAAATCCCGCCGGGAAAACCGAAAAATGCGCGGAATTGGAGAAAATTGACAATGCACCGTGAGGCGATACCTGGAACTTAAGAAGAACTTCCCGACAAGAAGTTTCGGATCATTGATTCCTTCCATAACCGCCGGCTATCAAGCCTCCAGGCTGCATCTCCTTCCTGACTTCCTCAATAGCGGGGAAGCTCCGGGATAATTAGCTTTAATCAATGAATATTGGTGATTGGAGGTACTTACCGTGAAAGTAAGAGGATTTATTGCGGTGGGAATTTTTGCGGCCGCCTTGCTTCTTGCCGGATGTGCGGGCACCGCCTATTATTCGGGCTACGACTACGGTTACTATCCGTACAGCGATTATGATTACCCGTACGGTTATTACGACTACGGCTACCCTTACAGTTACGGCGGACCATACTTCGGGTTTTACGGATTCGGGAGGCACGACAGGGACTTTGACCGCGGCAGGCACTTTGACCGTGACAGGGACTTTGACCGCGGCAGGCTTGGACACGCGGATGGAGGCCGGGCTTTTCTGGGTGGAGAGCACCGCGGAGGTGGAGAACACCACGAAGGGAGATCGTTTGGTGGGCATGAAGGCCATGGAGGCCGCGGCGGTCATGAGGGCCGCGGACATCGGTAAGACGGAAGCCGGATGATGAGATCTGCCAACCGTTGCAGGCGGACGAACAGAAGGATTTTTTCCGCCCCGATAAGCGAGACCCTAAGTCAGCGCTTCATGCGGGAAAGACTGAATCACTACAGAGTCTGGCCGTCTTCGTTATCCTCTTCGTCCGCCTTTTGCCTTCTCTGCCTCGCAACAACGTACACATAATAGAAAAGCAGAAAAGGGAAAGTCGCAAAAGCCCCTTCGAAATAGCCCAGGAACAGGCTTACCGTCCCATAGATGATAAGAAGGCCGACAATTATGATCTGAACGATCGCCCAGGTCTTTTTCACAAGATCTTGAATCCCCTTCAGAATGGCCGCAGCATTTTTCGAGGTACGAATAAGATAATCAGCTGTCGGGATGGTGAAACGACTCTGCCGGTCGGCAAAGCCGGGAAAAAAATAAGCCCGCTTTTGGCGGGCTGTATAAAACAATTTGAGGACTCTGTAAGACCTCTAAACATTTTTTGCGCAGCAAGGAGATCGAAAGGGTCTCAATCTGATATCCGCTGCAACGGGGCGATTAATAATATTTCAACTGGAATGAGTCAAGAGAAATTTTGACCGGAAATCCCGATCTTCCTCCTCTTTCATCGCTGAGTTCCCGCCAATCCAGTTCACTGTTTACCGACCACTATTCTCTACAGTGGGCGATTTCATCACCGGAGATTATAATTCAAGCGATTCAACTTTGGAGTGCCGGTGATGCCCAGACTGAACAAGAGAATATGTATCATCGTCCTGCTTACGGTGATTCTGACGTTTTTCACTTATTTTGCGCATGCCTTGAGCGAGACCCAAAACCTGGACCATTTTGACGTTATTTTCCAGCGTCTCTACTTCATTCCGATGATACTTGGAGGGCTCTGGTTTGCCTTCAGGGGCGGTCTGATCATATCTTCCGTCATAGTCGTTTCCCTTCTCCCACACCTCTATCTCCACTGGGAGGGGTTTGGCGTCGGAGATCTCAACCGCATTCTGCAGCTTGGAGCATACCTGGTCGTTTCGATTGTTCTGGGGCAGGTGGTTGAAATGCAACACCGGGAGGAAAAGCGGGCCCAGGAGGCGGAAACCCTGGCCGCCGTCGGGAAATCCATGTCGGCCATTGCCCACGATATGAAAACACCACTGATCGCGATTGGAGGATTTGCGAACATAGTTCGAAGAAATTTGCCGAGCGACAGCGCGGACAAGGAGAAGCTCGACATAGTCCTGGCCGAGACCGCTCGGCTGGAAAACCTCGTGAAGGGCGTCCTGGATTTTGCCCGTCCGCTGGAATTGAACAAGTCCGGCGTCGCGATCGAGCAGGTTGTGAAGGAGTGTATTGCGGTAACCGGCCATGTGGCCGAAGGCAGGGGGATTAAGCTCGAAGCCCGGTTCGGGGCCAATCTTCCCAATGTCTCGATCGATGAATTCCGCATGAAACAGGCCCTCATCAATCTGTTAACGAATGCCATACAGGCCTCGCCTTCCGGAGGATGCGTCATCATCAGCACCGAGATGCGGAGAATAGATCTTATCGTCGATGTCACCGACTGCGGCGGTGGGATTCCTGTTGAAAAACGCGATGAAATCTTTTCTCCTTTCTTTACGACAAAAAAAGAAGGTGTAGGTTTGGGGCTTCCCATAGTAAAAAAGGTCGTGGAGGCTCATGAAGGCAATCTCCGCATCATTGACAATCCCAGAGGAGGCCTCACCTTCAGGATTGAGCTTCCCGGGGTCCGGAAGCAGGCCGCAGTTGCCGGTTTGACTCACGCCCCGCGGTTGAGTGCGTGAATTTGCGATTGTATCTCACATCGGAGGGGGATATGGGCGATAGTGAAAAGATAGCCGCTGTTTATGATTATCTGAAAGCCGAGTTCGAATCGTGCTCGATAACGGATTCATATAACGGGGAACGAAAGGCGCGAGTGTTTCGGGTCGAGTCCGCGAACTCCCGGCACACAGCCCTGGTTGAAGATGTCTTTTTCGAGAGGAACACCGCGCAGTCGATCCCGGAGACTCTGCGCAAATTCCTTCTGGCCGAGCACCTCCGTGAATGCAACTTTCCGATCGTTGTTACTGCTAACGGACTGACCGATTAGGCAGGCACACGGCGTTTCCATGCTGATGGCAGATTTGCCCGATCATTCAGTAAGGTTCAGAATTTTGGAAATCCGCAACCAACCCCTATATTAGGCAGTATTGTGCCGTTTTAATCTGTTTCAAGCCCGTCGATCGCGAACTTCAGGAGGAAAGAAAATGCGGAAATATATAATAGCGGTTCTCCTTATCATATCGACTTTCCCGGCATTCTTCCCGATCCATGCGGACACGGTTTCCGCCGAAGTCGTTCGGCTTCGAGGACAGACGGTCTACGTACCGGTTTATTCGCACATCTACTTCGGCAGACAGGAAGCCCAATTCAATCTGACCGTGACCCTGAGCGTTCGGAACACCGACCCGGCAAATCCCATTACTCTTGTATCGGTAGACTACTTTGATTCGGGAGGGAAGGTGCTCAAGAAATACCTGGGGGAGGAACTGAAGTTGAGTCCGATGGCTACCGTCGAGTACATCGTGAGCGAAGCGGATCGGAGCGGCGGGGCCGGGGCGAACTTCGTCGTAAAATGGAAATCCGAGACGCAGGTGAACCCTCCGATTATCGAGACTGTCATGATCGGGACCCTGGCGCAACAGGGGATTTCCTTCACTTCAAGAGGGCAGCCGATCGAGGAAGCGAAATAGCTCTACCCTCAGGCCGCCGAAGGCCTCACTATGCCCGAACCCCCGGCACCATCAAAGGTGCCGGGGCGACCATTCGATAACCGTGTTTGCAGCCTTAAGATTACTTGATCGGCAGGCAATACGGAAAAGTTGCCGCGCCCTGCCGCGACAAAGCATCCCCCTCTGTCGCGACTAAAAGCGAAACATTCCGGGAGTATGATTATTTGACCTTAAACCTTCGGAATGGCAATGTGGCGGATGCAACTTATACTACCTGCGATGCGGTTCAGAGTTTTTTTACCCGCACAGCCTGAGGCCCTTTTGCCCCCTGCTCTACGTCGAAGCTGACCCTCTCGCCTTCCTGCAGACTTTTGAACCCCTTGGCCTCAATTGCGCTATGATGAACGAAGTATTCTTTCCCATCATCGTCCGCTATAAAACCATAGCCCTTCTGATCGTTGAACCACTTTACTTTACCCTGCATGCTTTAAATTCCTTCGATTGCGTTGTTTCAATTGCTTCAGATCGCTCGGATAGTCCGGAAAAGCAACCGAACGATCTTGTCCTAAACGGAACTATAGTTCTAAAAATGAAAAGCGCAAGCACTACCCTTCAAGATTTCAAATAGACCGGACAAGATGGGCGGAATTGGGATATTGCTGGATTCTGACGGGCGGGTAAGTCTTACGATAGGAAGTTTATTGGTATAAGCTGCACTAACTCAAAAGAATGATGCAATTTCGCTAATCCCGACTTCGGGGCCCCGCATCAGGTGCGCACTCACTCAACATCAAAAAACATGCAGAAATCGCAAAACCTGGTAATTTTTTGAAGTTCTCCGACGGGACCGCTGAAGGAGACGCCTATTTCCGTTATCTCACAGCTTTTCATGTACTTGAGACTCATTACAGAACATCGGATCCTCTCAACGGCTTCTTCATTAGGCAGGCTGAAACTCAGGTTGGCGCGCGTCCCCCTGGTCATGGGGACGAGTGCATGCAGGACCAGTCGGCACCCACCCTGGCTGATATCGATCATATCTCCGAAGAAAGAATCCGATATTCCGACCAGAGAAAATTCAGTCTCGATATTGACCCTGATTCTCCGATGCCTCCTGACCTGCTTCAGTTCAATTTCCCCGGGATACTGAATGGAGACGATATTACCGTCGAAGTATTTGGTTATTCTACTCTGGAAATTATAGAGGGAACCTTCTTTGAAGTAATGACATATGAAGCTGTCTTCGATTGTAGTTGAGATTCTTTCGTTTATCATCACGACAGGCTCCCGTATCAAAACGAACTCGCCGTGTACTGCCCCGATTATCCTGGATTTGGCTCTGTGGGCCATATTCGAAAGAGATCTGACGATGATCTCATCGTCTATTTCGAGAGGAAGCCGGCTTACTCGCGTCGTGATTTCTCCGGGTGAAGAACTCCGGTTTCCCGGATTTGCTTTGGACTGCATTTCCTCCTCCGTACGACAAATCTATGCCGGCAGTTCCCCTGGTCTCATGCCCCATTTTTCGCCTCGCATAATACCTCACCATACAAATTTTCCCTAACTTATTATCGGCTTAGCTACTGAAGATCAGCAACAAAATCTGGCGACCGCGATACTCGGACGGGGGGGCCGACCATTCGTTCTCCGCATACTCGCTGCATGCACAGCGGTATTCCCGCAAGGAGTTGGGCCTCGAAGATTCAAGTATTCTGTGAAAAATGTCGATCCTTATGGACGGCCTGTAAATAGACGGCGGAGCGACTGGAGAGTCGAGCCATGTCGCGAAGTTATATCTTGGCCTGAGATTCGGAATGTTCACATTGATCCGGCGGCAGCATTCGGTACATCGCGTTTACCCCTCAGCCGGCAGATCCAACAAGGAAAATGCATGGGATTCTTTCTCAGCCTGCGCAATCAACTGATTTTCCTGGCTCTGCTGGCACTTATGCCGGCTTTGGGTCTGACGATCTATTCAGCCATAGATCTTCGAAGACACGAGATACAAGGAGCTAAAGAAGAAGCCTTAAACCTGGCAAAGTTCCTGGCGGAAAAGCATCAAAGGAATATCGAGAACGCCCGCCAGATTCTTTTCACGCTCTCTCAACTGCCCCAGGTCCGCCAGGGAGACCCCGCGGCCTGTTCGGCCATTTTCGCCAGGCTCGTAGATTCTGATGAAGCCCGTGTAAATATTGCGGCAACAGATACCGACGGCAATGTTATTGCCAGCGTTAAAAGATTGCCCGCCGCCATCGACACGCAAAAACACCAGTGGCTTGCAAAAGCGGTACGGACGAGAAATCACGTAATCAGTAATTCCTCCTCCGGCGACTTCATCGAGAGACCACACACCTTTGTCGCCTACCCTGTCCTGAATGGGGCATGGGAAATCAGCACCGTCATACATGCCGTTCTCGATCTGGGATGGCTGAACGATTTCCAAACGGAAAGGCATACCCTCCCGGGAACACGATGGGGGATAATCGACGGTACCGGCAAAATCCTGGCGAGGCATCCCAATGCGGAGAACTGGGTGGGAAGGTCGGTGGATAGCCATCCGCTCTTTCCAACGATTGTTCAGGAGCGGGAAGGTACTGCAGACGCCGTTACACTGGACGGGAAAGAATGCGTAGCCGGGTATACCATTCTGAGCAGCGGTCCGGAACCGCTTTTTGTATATGTTTGCATTCCGAGTAAAGTCGCGTATGCCCAGGCGAACAAAGAACTCGTGAGAGGGCTCAGCGTTTTGGTGGCGGTTGCAATTCTGGCCCTTTCGGCATGCAGACTTTTTGGAAACCGGTTCATCATAAGGCAGGTGGCTGAGTTATTACGCCTGACGCAACGGGTCGAATCGGGAGACCTGACCGTGCGCTCGGGATCAGGCATAAAATTGGGGGAACTCGGAATGCTGGCCTGCGCGTTCGACAGGATGGCCGAGACCCTTCAGCTTCGGGCATCCGAACAAAAACTCGCTCAGGAAGACCTGCGAAGGAGCGAAGAGAATTATAGACTGCTCACCGAAAACGCAAGCGACATCATTACCAAATGCACCTCAGACGGCACGTTTCTCTACGTCTCCACCGCATGCCG
>JAEZHY010000060.1 GCA_023416335.1 Pseudomonadota bacterium
AGACGTTGTCGGCAGGAAAGTCACCGAAGTCATTCCCGGTTTCAGAGAAACATATCCGGAATTACTCGAGATTTACGGCAGAGTCGCTTTGAGCGGGCTCCCGGAAAGGCACGAGATATTTATAAAGGATCCGGGCATCTGGTTGGATATTTCCGTCTATAGTGCGAGCAAAGATCATTTCACCGCCGTATTCGAGAACATCACCGACCGCAAAGAAATGATCTCCAGGATAAAGCGGAACGAGGAAGAATGGGAGAAGACATTCAACAGTGTGCCCGATTTGATCGCGATTATAGATTCGGATTATCGAATCGTTCGAGTTAACCGCGCAATGGCGGAACGACTCGGCAAGACACCCGAGCAATGTATCGGCCTTCACTGTTACCAGTACGTGCATGAACTTCCTCACCCTCCCGACTACTGCCCACACGCCGAGACCCTCAAAGACGGCAGGGAGCATGTGAGCGAGGTCCATTTTTTCGATTCCGAGTGGCTCGTAAGTACGTCTCCTATATTCGATGCGGTTGGCGATATCGCAGGTGCTGTACACGTCGCGCGGGACATTACGGATCGCAAGCGGATAGAAAACGAACTGAGGAATGCACGTGATGAACTGGAGACGCGAGTCCGGGAGCGAACGGTCGATCTTGTTTCAGCAAATGAAAAATTGCGGGAGCAGGCTGCCCTTATCGATCTTTCACCCGATGCTATCCTCGTAAGAGATATGGATGATCGGATTTCCTTCTGGAGCAAAGGCTCTGAGGCAACCTACGGCTACAAGGCGGACGAGGCATTAGGGAAGCGAACCAATGAACTCTTGGGGACACGTTCGTCCGACAGTATTGAGGACATAGAAAAGAGCGTTCTTTCCCAAGGCCGGTGGAGCGGCGAGCTTCTTCACACCACATCCGGCGGAGATGAGATCGTTGTTGAGAGCAGGTGGAGTCTAAAACCGGGCAAAGATGAAAGAAATGTCGGATTCCTGGAAATCAACAGGGACGTGACGGCCAAGAAGCGAACGGAGGAGATGCTGCGAAGGGCGAACCGGGCGCTTAAAGCACTTAGCCAGTGCAATGAGGCCCTGGTTCGGGAAACTGAGGAAATGGAACTGCTCAAACGTATATGCCATACCGTTGTCGAAGTCGGAGGGTATCTCATGGCCTGGGTTGGCCTGGCCGAAAACGACGAAGCCAAAAGTGTCCGGCCGATCAGTTTTGCAGGGTATGAAGACGGATACCTCAGCTTGGCCAGGATTACCTGGGCCGATGAAGAAAGAGGCAGAGGGCCGGTGGGGACCTCGATCCGAACCGGTGAAGCTCAGGTTTCAAAGGACCTCATGGCAAATCCGCATTTCAATCCGTGGCGAAAAAACGCCCTCGAGCGCGGTTACTCTTCCTGTATCTCGCTTCCGCTTGTCGTTGCTGGGCAGGCCTTCGGGGCTCTGGCCATTTACGCGCCTGAGCCGGATGCTTTCGATGAAGAAGAAGTACGGTTTCTGACCAGTTTGGCCGAGAATGTGTCGCACGGAATTGGTTCAATTCGCACGTCGATCAGGAAGAAAGAGGCTGAAGAAGCGATGCGGTCCTACATGGAGCGGCTTGAGCGATCCAATACAGACCTTGAAGAGTTCGCTTTCATTGCATCGCACGATCTCCAGGAGCCAATGCGAAAGATTCAGACATTTGGAGGACTACTAAGAAAAGGGTACTCAGGCATCCTTGATGTTACCGTGATGGACTACCTGACCAAGATAGAAAATTCGGCAAATCGCATGCGATCGCTCATAGATGCCCTTCTCAAGTATTCACGGGTGACAAGGAGTACCGAACCTTTCCGGGAAATCGACCTTACGAACCTTGTGGCCGGGGCGGTGGAGGAATTCGATATCAAACTGAAGGAATCAGGCGGAACTATCCGGGTAGCCGGTCTACCTGTGATCCAGGCGGATGCATCTCAGATGTACCAGCTATTTCAACATCTGATAGGGAATGCGCTGAAGTTCCGCAGCAGCGACCGCCCACCGATAATTCAAATATACGGCAAGGAAGATGCGGAAGCCTGTCGGATCTATGTTGAAGATAACGGAGTAGGCTTCGACGAGAAATACCTGCCTCTCATATTTAAGCCTTTCCAGCAACTCCATGGGCGAGAGTATGAAGGAACCGGGATGGGTCTTTCCATTTGTCGAAAGATCGTCGAGCAGCACGGAGGCACAATTACGGCCAGGTCTAAACCGGGGAGGGGCACGACAATCATATTTACACTCCCTTTGAAGCGGTGCGGATTTGAGCAAGCCGCTTAAGCAGGCTTCTTGAATATTGCTTACTTCGATGCCTTATTCGTCATTAGTTGTGCTATCTTTGCAAGTACTCCCATCTAAGGGTATTATCCTTATTCCGATTACTCATGAGACACTCGGCCTAAGTTTTAAGTTTTGACAGACAGAGAGGGCCGTGCTATGCTTTTTTCCATGAAATATACCCCCCCTGCCAAGATAACTTGTGATTTTGAGAAGCTTATGCCGAACGAACTTCTATAGCTCTATTCTTGCTTTAAGAACGAAATTACGAATGAGGAAAGGCCAGTCCTCCACTATCAGGTTCACTTACTACTATCCTGTGAGGATCAGGTGCGGTAGAAGTAGAGATCAGGTCGAACATCTGCGAGAGCTGAGTGACTGGTGCCAACGCATTTTCGCATTCGGCAATCACACCTGATCCAGGGGCAGTAAAGCCATTTCGGTTGTGACGTTTGCTCTCTAAATCGCATTTCGGTCGGCGGATAAATTAATAGACGCTGCCGCTCAAAATAGGCAAACAGTACTTTTATCTCTTCCTGTACAGCCAAAACCCAAGCCTTGGCTGGAATAGTTCACGATGCAAAAATAGACGATCAACCTGAGGCGAAGGAGTCCCGGTGAAGAGACCATTTCTTTCTTCGTTATGTTTAGGTCTACCTTCAGCCTTGATACTGGTGGTCCTGGCGGCCCTTTTCAGGGCATACTTCCTGGGCGGGCTCGGATCAGGCAGTCCATTTATTACCTTCTCTCCGGTCGTCATGATAGCCGCCCTTCGCTGGGGGTTTCCGGCTGGATTTTCGGCAACATTGACCTCCTTGCTGCTGGCTGATTACTATTGGATGGAGCCTGTTGGTAAAATCGGCCTTTTCTATGAGCCTGATTGGCTTACAGCTGGAACATTTGCATTTTCCGGAACGGGGATTTCAGCAATCTGCGAGTCGATGCGCCGAATGCGGGCCAGAGCACAGGCAGCGGAAATTGACGCCAGACTGGCAGCCGAACGGGAACAGGCATCCCTGGCTCTTCGTGAAAAAGAGGAATTATTTCGGTCGGTGCTGGAAAATTCGATCGATGTAATCTACAGGCACAACTTTAAGGCGGGCTCATACGATTATTTGAGCCCGTCCGTCAAATCTTGCTCAGGGTTTCCTTTGCAGGAGGCAACCTGCATAAGTGCAGCCGAAATGCATGCCGAATGCCATCCCGAAGATCTGCCGGTGTTTCGCGGGGAGTTACAAAGATGCATTGAGGAATGCAGGGGCTCGGGTAAATCGGCCGGATATGTGGAATGCCGCTATAAACACAGCGACGGCAAATATCGTTGGATGGCGAACAAGTATACTGTAATAGCGGGGGAGGATGGTGAACCGCTTTATCGTATAGGGGTCATCAGGGATGTATCCGAACCAAAGCGGATGGAAGAAGAACTCCTCAAAGCCCGGGAAAACCTGGAGCGTAGAGTTATCGAGAGGACCAGGGAGATAGAAGAAAAGTCGACCCGCCTGGCAGAACTGAACGCTACGTTGAGAGCAATTCCTGAAAGGCTGATCGCTGCCCAGGAGGAAGAAAGGAAGAGACTGGCGGGAGAACTCCACGATAGCGTGGGCCAGACCCTTGCGGCAGTTAAATTTCGGATCGAACATGCTTATCAGAATCTGAAGAAAAATAATTCTGCCGTGACTCTAAAAACCCTGGAGGATCTCTTGCCGGTGCTGCAGCGTGCCCTAGAAGAGACCAGGGCCATATACATGGGACTCCGGCCGAGAGTACTCGAAGATTTCGGCTTGGTCAGCACTCTTTATTGGTATCGTGACGAGTACCTCAAACTCTATCCCGGTATCCACATCGAGCTTCAAGTCGGGCTTGAAGAATTTGACGTCCCCCAGCACATTGAAGTGGCCATCTTCAGGATCGTTCAGGAAGCTTTGAACAATATAGCCAAATACGCAAAAGCAGAGTGGGTGGATATTACGCTGACCAGGAAAGCAGAGGCAATCCGACTTGAAATTACCGATGACGGGGTGGGTATGGACCTGGATTACGTGGTTGCGATCGCGAACGCGAGAAGCCTTGGGCTGGCCGGCATGAAAGAAAGGGCCGAACTGACGGGGGGGAAGTTCTCCATAACGTCAATCCCCGGCGAAGGAACTGCCATCCGGGCAATGTGGTCTGTTCAAACTCAATGATTTCACAAGATAGCTGCCCCACCTCATGCTCTAGTACTAGTTGCTTTCAAGTTGATATTTAATTCCCTGCCGAGGTGGAAGAGGTTACCCCCGACCAGGCACTTGCACCAGATTTCGGCCCTTTTGGGCCGATCGCTTGGCGCTTGCTGTGCCTGTCCCCGGTGCCTTTGCGGAGCGCCACAGCAAGCGCCAAGTAAGCCGCAGAGCGGCGCAGGGGGTGTGGGGGCCTTCGGTCCCCACGCTATTTGGATCCTTCTTGAACGCAACTCCGTATAAAGCGTATCGCTTTTCCCCCGCTTCCGCCGGGGACGGTTGGCTCAAAGTAATGTTCCTGGTGCACAATTAGACCTCATACTCCGCCCTGCCCGTTCAGCTTCTCCGCTATCCCCAGGATCGTCCGCACATACGGTTTGCTGTGATTGTAAGCCCAGATCACCTGCTCCTGGTCGGATGGGAATCTCGCTTCGCACCAGCCATGCCCTCTGAGGTAATTGGCCGTGCTCATGATGGCGTCTTCCGGATTGAAGAGATCTATACGGCCGTCACCGTTTCCGTCGGCCCCGTACTCGATCATGCTGCTCGGCAGAAACTGCGGCAGGCCGACAGCACCCATGACCGACCCCTGGAAAGACCCAGCCCTGATGCCGTTGGTGTTCTCCCACGCCAGTAAGGCCGAAAGCTCCTTGTAGGCCCACGTGGAGCGCGCGAGCAGCTTCTGGTCGAAAGCTTCACGCCCCCATCTCTCCCTGTCCTGCGGGGAGAGGAGTCTCCATACCTTGTCGCGGTTTGCTTTCTTATCCATTAGGGCGAAGGTCGAAAAAACCGCCAGGGTCGAAGTCTTCCCGGTATAGGACCCGAAGTGGGTTTCCACCAGGAGGATTGCAGCAATCACGCCCGCCTCGACTCCATACTTCTTTTCGGCCTTCTTGAAGGAGGACTGGTGACTTTGGATAAATTGCCGCGCCTTGGCGATTTCCGAAGGATCGAGGAAATGGTCGTAGTTGAGCTGGCTTTCACGGATCTTGAGCGTCGATGAAACGAGTTTGAACATTGCGGGCGGGGCAGGTTGAAAAATCTTCGCCACCTGCTTGTGCGAGAAGCCGTCCTGAACGAGTTTTTCTTTTAAACCCGCATAAATGTCCTCGACCGAATACGCGGGAACGGCTGCTGCGATGAGAACACAAAAGAACAAAAAAGCCGGAAGGACAAAGATCCGGCACTTGCTTCCAACCAAAGCGGTAGTTTTCGACATCAGAGAGCCTTTGAATTTCGAGGTTTTCTTTTTGCGTTGTTTTGCCTTGCGATTGACAGGGTATTCATTATAGGTTATCTGCGCTTTTATTGCAAACCGGGAACGTGTTCCCGCTTGAGATTGCAACCTTTGCCCCAGGGCATTTCCGGTTAATCTCGCGACTCCTGCCGGCCCGAAACAGGCAGGAGTTTTTTTCATATGGAGTTCATAATGTCCGGCATTTCCGAACCTGCTTCGGGCCGATTCAATCCCCCGAACAGCGCAATCGACAATTTCAAGTCCATGAAGGAACATCTCTCCGGACTGGTTGGAGAGATGCTCAGCCTTGGCATCTCCGACCGGGACTCGGTTTTGGAGATCCAGGAAAAACTCCGGTCGAACACCTTCAACCTCGTGGTCGTCGGTCAGTTCAAGCGGGGAAAAACCTGCCTTATAAACGCCCTGCTCGGTGCGAGCATCCTGCCGGTATCCGTGGTCCCTCTGACCTCCATCGTCACGGTCCTCGTATATGGTGAAAAGCTGGGTGCGAAGGTCCATTTCAATAACGGACAGGTGACCGAAATCCCCGTTTCGGAACTCCCTGATTACGTAACGGAGAGCGGTAACCCGAAAAACGAAAAAGACGTGCGTGAGGTGGTCGTAATTTATCCCTCGCCCTATCTCAAAGACGGGGTAAGACTGGTTGACACCCCGGGGGTCGGATCCGTATACATCCATAACACCGACGTGGCCTACCGCTACCTGCCGAAGTCCGACGCCGCGCTCTTCCTGCTCTCGATCGACCAGCCCGCAAGCAGCGCGGAACTCGAGTTCCTGAACGACGTACGTGAATACGCGGACAGGATCTTCTTCCTTCTCAACAAAATCGACTACCTGCAGGAGCAGGAAATAGGCCGGGCACTCGAATTCTCGAAAGAGGCCATCCAGCAGGTCATGGGGCCGGATCTCAAGATATTTCCGATCTCTGCGAAGACGGCCCTGCAGGGAAAGATCGAGGACTCGCCCGAAAAGCTCGAAAAGAGCGGCCTTCCGGCTTTCTCCGAGGTGCTGAACCGGTTTCTCCTCAAAGAAAAAGGAAATGTGCTGCTCGGATCGGTTTCCAAGAACCTTCTGAAGATTATGTCTCAGGCAAGGTTGGAACTCGAACTGGAGGTCAAATCGCTTCAGACCCCGGTCGAGCAGATGCGGGAGAAGGTCAAAGCTTTCGAGAAAAAGAAGACGGAGCTTGTTGAGGAGCGACGCAACTTCGACGTCCTCTTCCGTTCGGAAATCGACCGGGCAATCATCAGAGACCTGGACAGGGGGCTCACGGAACTCAAGAACAGGCTTCTCCCCGAAATGGAGGAAAGCTTCAACCAGTTTTACGAAGAGAAGAAGGACCTCTCCCTGAAGGAACTGAACGATGCCCTCGAAGGGTTCGTGCGGGAACGGATCGAAGCGGAGTTCTCGGCGTGGCAGGAACAGCAGGAAGAGAAGCTGTCCCAGGCTTTCGACGGTGTCTGCCGCCAGTTTGCAGACCGGGTGAACGGGGTGATCGATTCGCTGTTGAGTTTTTCGTCTCAGCTCTTTTCGGTGCCTTTCGAACCGGTTGAAGCGGAATCCCTGTGGAGTTTCGAATCCACTTTTCGGTACAAGCTGCACGAAGACGCAGTCGGCCTGGATATGCTGACCGATTCCCTGACTCAGGTCGTTCCCAGGTACATAAAAGGGAAATGGTTCGAGCGCCTCAGAAACTGGGCATACAAAACGGCCAATAAGGTAATTTTGAACAAGCGCAAGCAGCACATGCTCGAAGCGATCGAAATGCAGTCCGGAAGGCTCAGGTTCGACTTCATCGATCGCCTGAATAAAAGCGGTTCGGTATTTCGGGCAAAGCTTCTCAAAAAAATGGACACCGTCTCCGACGGACTCGTACGGGCAATCGCCCGCGGGATGGAACTTCGCCAAAAGGGAGAGGAAGACGCGGCAAAGATGGCTGCTGGTCTGACCGGAAGGATTTCCGCAATGGAACGCGTAAGGGTCGAGCTATCGCAGGTTCGCGAATCGATTGAAAAACTTTAAGGAACACGATCGCCTTTTTTGTTGCTTTTGATTCAGAATTGTACTTGACAACATTGAACGCTTCAAGTAGGTTGTGCGGCGCGTGGGAAGCCACATTTATGGCCTTTCTAGTACAAATCGGAAATCTTTGGAAGGTTTTGGCTAAATTATGTCAACATGAGTCCAAACCCTGATAAATCCGCCTGAAGTCTGCTCCTCAACTTTCTGCTATCTCAGATAAATTCCAAATAATTTATCATCGGCCCTGCTTGGAGCGAGACGGAATCACCCACGTCAGAAAGGTCGTTCTTTTCCGTTGCCGGAAATTGTAGTACCGGTTCGGCCAGAAATATAAAGTATGGTTGTTTCTAATAATATGTCCTGGAAGGAGGCTTTATTAGGGAAAACCGTTTGTGGATATGGGAAGGGGCTGCCCCGGCCCCGCAATGGTATCAACACACTCACTACCACACCTTTGAGGAGGTTTAAATGAACGCAAGTACGATCATCATGTTTGCTCTTGCATGTGGTGGTCTGGGTGTCGTCTATGCGCTGTTCACAGCTGCATGGGTTGGCAAAC
>JAEZHY010000065.1 GCA_023416335.1 Pseudomonadota bacterium
ATACTCTGTATTGCGATGATCCTGGCCTCCGGCTGCCTGGCGCTTTATCTGCGGCGAAGGAAAGCGGAGACGGCGAGAAGTGAGCAGTGAGCAGTGAGCAGTGAGCAGTGAGCAGTGAGCAGAAAAAGCCTGTGCTGTGCCCCGTATACTTGCAAGTGAAACTGAACGGATGCTGGAAATCGCCGGTGGGCCCCGGACAATTTAGTGCTGCGGCCTTGTTTTCCAGCCTTCGGCTGATGACTATTCGCCTCTCAGAACATACAATTGTTCAACATTCCTTAAGGGATGAAAATATCGGCTCCAGGGAGCATAAATGAACCAGGAAATACGATCGACCCTTTGCCCTAATTGCAGAAGACTCGTCAGCACCGACGGGTCCCCCTGCCCCTACTGCGGATTGCCGAATCCCGGCTCGCGGTGGCGAAACAACTTCTTCACGCAGGGTGTGCTGGGCGGCGAAAACCTGACGCGGTCCATCATCTTCGTCTGCGTGGGGATGTTCGTCTTTTCCCTTCTGCTGAATCCATCATCGACCCGCTTTTCGATGAACCCTCTCAGTTTTCTGTCTCCCGGCAGCAGAAGCCTCATACTGCTCGGAGCAACCGGAACCCTCCCAATCGGCGACCTGCATCGGTGGTGGACGCTTCTGACGGCCAACTACCTGCATGGGAGCATTCTACACATTCTTTTCAATATGATGGCCTTTCGCCAGATTGCCCCCCTGGTCATCCAGGAATATGGCGCTTACAGGACGTTTTCGATTTTCACGTTGAGTGGAGTCGGTGGATACCTGGTGTCCTACCTCGCCGGGATTTCGTTGACTCTGGGAGCTTCCGCGGCAATCTGCGGCCTTATCGGGGCTGCGCTTTATTACGGGAAGAGTCGCGGAGGATTTTTCGGCCAGATGGTATATCAACAGCTTAGCGGCTGGGTCATTGGACTTTTTCTTTTCGGCTTCCTGTTCCCGGGGATCGATAACTGGGCGCATGGAGGCGGGCTGGCCTTCGGCGTCATTACGGGGTTTCTTCTCGGCTACCAGGAACGGACTCCCGAGACGTTTTTCCACAAAATTGTTGCGGCCATATGCCTTGTCGCCACGCTGGGAGCACTCGCTCTGGCCGTGATTTCGGCCCTTCTTATTTCTTTTCGCTTCTGACCGGCGAGGGCTCGACTGCATCGACATTCTGAAGCAGATCGACAGCCTTCAGAATTTGCACATCCCCGCTTTCGCGGAATTGGGCCTCGCTCATTCCTTTTATTTTCTCCGGGTAGAGCGGAGTAACACCGGCCGGCAGGGGGACTGCCGTGTCGGGCACAATGCCCTGGTGCCATATTACGCGGCCCGCAGGCGTGAGCCATTCGGCAATCGCCAGGAGTATGGCGGAACCGTCCGAGAGGCGGAACGTCTGCAGGACCGTACCGGTACCGAAGGTTTTTTCCCCGACCAGTGAAGCCCTGTGGGCATCCTGCAGTGCGCCGGATACGATTTCCGAGGCACTGGCCGATCCGGCATTTATCAGGACAATCAAGCGTATGTCGGTCGTCCGGCCGTCGGGTCTGACCGGCACCTCCGTGATTTCGCCTTTGCTGTTCTTCACCAGTGCAACCGCACCGCTTTTGAGAAACTGGCTAACCGTATCGACCGCTTCGTCGAATACACCTCCGGGATTGTCGCGCAGATCCAGCAGCATTCCACTAAATCCCGCCTGCCTGACCTTTCCCAGTATATCGCGGAGTTCACCGGCCACGCCCTGGCTGAACCCGGCAATGCGCACGTCCGCCAGATTGGTGCCCGGAATGTGCACCCATGTCACATTGTGAACGGTTATCACGGCCCGCACCAGGGTCACCTCCCGGGTCTGCTCCGATTTTGGACTGAGGACGGTCAGGGTCACCTTCGTTCCGGGTTTCCCCGTAATCTTCACGACGGCCTGGTCCAGGGACAGGGAACTGATTTCTTCGCCGTTCACTTTCATGATGATATCGCCGGATTGCAGGCCCGCCTTTTGAGCGGGCGACCCCTCAAGAGGCGCCAGGATGACGACATGGCCGTCTTTCATTCGTACCTGGGCGCCTATGCCGCTGAAGTTGCCCTCCACGTAGTTGCGTTCGAGCTTGAGCATATCAGGCGTTAGGAAGGTGCTGTGCCCTGTATCGCCCAGGGCGTCCACCATCCCCCCTATTGCTCCATGAGTGAGTTTTCGCGGCTGGGCCGCCTGGTGATCGACAAATTCCTTTGAAATGATATTCCATGCTTCGGCGATGAGCTTGAAATCGGGCTCCGCTGCCGGTTGTATGTTGCTGAGGGGCACGAAACGCGCCAATATGAGCCGATCCAGAATAACACCGCCCGCAACCGCTCCCCACAGGGCCACAAAAATCAGGGCAACCGAACCTATTATTTTGAAAAAGCCGAACTCGTGCCTCATCACCAACCCCGCGGGAAAACAATGTCAAATTGGATTTCTGCTTCGATTGTGCACAAATTAAGAGCTGAATGCACGATCGAAAAGCCCGCGATCTTTGCAAATACCCAACAATCTGTTCGGGCATTTTGCGGCATCGGACCCGCCGTTACGATAGACTATTTTCTTCGGACATGTCGTAACTTTCTTATGATGCCCCTCGACTATAGTTATGAAGGCCGGAAATGGATCTCCGGTCGACTCAGTCTTCAGATGGCGAAGGGGAGAAAATGGAAAGAAGAAAAGGGAAGGTACTGGTTGTCTGGTTTTTTTGTGCGCTGCTGGCAGCACTCCCGGCTTTGTGGATTCCTACGAGTTCTTCGGCCGATCCCGGTTACGCGAACGCGAACGGCAAGCAGCACCACCGAAAGCACGGCGTAATGGCGGGATTGCGTAAACTGAACCTCACGGATGCCCAGAAGCAGGAAATCGCATCCATTTTGAAGGACAAACGTGACGAAGCGAAAGCATTGGCAACCCAGATGGCCGATGCACGCAAAAATCTTTTTACGGTTATGAGCAGCCCCGAGTACAATGATGCCGCAGTGCGGCAGGCAGCGCAGCAAATCGCTCAGGTACATGAACAGATGATAGTGCTCCGGGCACAGATCTTCCACCAGGTCCACGGCATCCTGACCCCCGAACAGCAAACGAAGCTGGCAGCCATGAAGGCTCGCTTCGGAGAGAAGATGCAGGACAGGATCGACCACCGGTTCGACCGCCTGGATAAATGGATCGATGCCCACAGCAATTAGGATCCGGAGACCCCGTTCCCTGGACTATATTGGAATGATTGCCCCCCAACACCCGGCAGATGTTGTGAGAGACGAAGTAAAAAGCCAGTATTTCGAAGATGGCGCCATCATCCGCCGGGTAGTGGGTGGGGAAGTGAATGCCTTCGAATTGCTCGTGGCCAGATACGGCCCCTTTGTAAACGGTGTCGTTGCCCGGCACGTTCCAAGGGACAGAGTGGAAGAGGTCTCCCAGGACGTTTTCATCAGTGCTTACAGCACCCTGGGGACTTATTCGGGCAAGGGCGGCTTCAAATCCTGGCTGGGCAGAATCGCGGTCCGCCGTTGCTGCGATTTCTGGCGCGAGCGTTCCAGGCAGCAGGAAATGCCGTTCAGCGAGTTCACGGACGAGCATGACAGCTGGCTCGAAAGAATGGTGGCGGAGGACTCCTCGAAATCCTTCCGGGACTCTTCCGACCGAAGCGAAGCCCTGGAAGTGCTGGATTACGCTCTGGGCAGGTTGTCTCCGGAGAACAGGACCGCCCTGACCCTTGTATACCTGGACGGAATGCCGATAAAGGAAGCGGCCGATATGATGGGTTGGAATTCCGTCCTGCTCCGCGTGCGAGTGCACCGGGCAAAGGCGCAGTTGCGAAAAATAATAGCCCGGATGCTGGAAATGAAAGAAGACTATGAAAAAAAGACGTGAGGAAACGATAGACGCTGTGGAGCGGGCGTTGATAGCCGCCCATCGCGAGCGTGGCATTCCCGAACCGGGTGAGCGATTTGTTCGCGATACCATGTTTCGCATCCGACGTCTCTGGGGCCATCCAGCGAGGCGACCGGAAAAAGTAGCGGAAACCCGGACAGTTTGGGGATTCGCTGCCGTCGGCAGCTGCCTTGCGCTCCTTTTCCTCTTCTATTCGTATACCGCGGATTTGTCGGGGATGCAGGACCAGTTCGCCCAACCCTTCGACGACGATTCCCCCTCGATCGTGCTGGCGGAAACTTTTTCAGCTCTGTGATCCGGAGGTACCTCGGTGAAAAAATGGACGTTATGGGTCGGCTTGCTGGCCATCTTTCTCTCGGGCGCAGTAGCCGGTTACTTTGCGGGTGAGGCCAATTCAAAGCGGGCAATCGTGCGCCTGATTTCAGGACACTCGAAAGGGCGCGATTTTATCGTCCGGAAACTCACCCGAGAACTGAACCTTTCGGAAACCCAGCGTGAGTACGTTTCGAAGGTGGTTTGCCGCACCTATTCGGAGCTATCCAAAGTCCGGCGGGAACGTCAGCCGGAAATAGATAAGATACTTACAGGCGGAATAGCGGAAATCAAACAGCAGCTCGACCCCGCCCAGAAGGAAAAACTGGATGCTCTGTACGAGCATGCCAGGAAGCGCCGGATGATGAAGAGTCATAAGCCGGAAGAGTGTGAGTGAGCAGTGAGCAGTGAGCAGTGAGCAGTGAGCAGTGAGCAGTGAGCAGTGAGCAGTGAGCAGTGAGCAGAAAATAGCGTGTTGGGCTCCTTGAAGGGGGTCAAGAGTATTTCGTGGAACTTGCAGCCTATTCGGAGGGCGCGGGGGGATGAATACCGCGATGGTAACCGTAATCAAGCCCGCCTTTTTATATTATTCCATACTTCCCACCTGAGATATTCATATGAACGGAATCTTCTCCCTCCAAGGCTCTTCAGGATGGCCGGACGGTAGGCACGATAAGGCCCAATGTTGTTGCTTAAGAGACTTCATCCGCTGGTTCCTCAAGGTCCGCCTTGGGAACCCCGCCCCTGCAGGCCGGGTAGTATCCGGTACGTGTTGTGCCGCTCAGGACAACCCTATCGTAGCCTCTGCACTTCGCACTCGGAACCAAACCATGGGTGACACGGGCAACGTGGTTTTGGTTGCCCGTGCCGCAGGCAAGAGGGACGGTAATTCTAAGCGAAGCCTCTTGTCCTCCGGACCCAGGCAACGATAAGACCTGTTGCCTGGGCCACCCGCCCCCCTATTGAGACGGGGGCTGAGAATCCTTTGTGATGGTGGAATGTAAATCAAGTAAACGGTGAGTCGTGTAGGTGGGGGAGCGGAGCGGGGTAAAGCTTCACCGTGCCCACCGTCCGGCCAATCCGACCGATATGGATGCGGATTAATTGTGAATTCAACACCTTAAAAGCTCTGGATCCCGGCTCAAAAACACTGCCGGGATGACGGGTTGGGGCCTCCGTCATAAAATGCCCGGGCACCGTGTCCGTCTTCATTTGGGCAACTCGCTATTTCCGGAAAAGCCACAGCACGATCGACAAAATCACACTGATGACAACCATGGTGGTTATCGGAAAGTAGATCTTCAGATTGGGCTTGTTGATGACAATATCGCCGGGCAGGTGGCCGAACGGCAGCTTTCCGAGCCAGGGCCACAGTAGTCCGATGATTATCACGATTATCCCGATGGTAATCAGAATTTTCTGCACGGCCCTCCCCCGAAACCTATACCTACCGCCTCTTTTACTGCATCTCGCCCGCACGCCGGTATCGCCCGAAATTTCCCTGGCCTATAAAACAACACCTGTTATTTTAACCATTCTATCTTTGACTTCGATGCGATATAAAGCTCAACTTAATGATAAGTAAAGAGACGAAATCGGGAGACGGTTCCCAGTTATAAAAGCCTTTT
>JAEZHY010000207.1 GCA_023416335.1 Pseudomonadota bacterium
CCGGCTCAAAAGCACTGCCGGGATGACGGGATTGGGGTTCCGTCGAAGAATGTCTGGGGACCACGTCTCTCCGTTCGCTGGTTCCCAGGGCTCGCCTTGGGAACCCTGGTTTTGGAAGCTCTGCTTCCCACGCGCTTCATCCCACCCGCCGCTCCAAACCGGCCGGACAACGCTGCCTCTTCGGAAAAAACATCGGTAATCCCGATTCATATCATTAACTAATTCGATACAACCAATTAGACGGAAACCTTCCGCCCTGCTACATTGTCGGCGATTCCCGACTTAATTCATTCACTATTGGACCAATCGTCTCCGGCTGAGGACGGCTCGGGCGTAAATCCATGCGGACAGGACTGCGTGATGAAAAAAGAAAACGAGTGCACATCGAGAAGAACCTTTCTGAAAACGGCGCTGGCTTCGACCATCGGGGCGGCGATACCGGTAAAGAACGCTTCAGCTTTTACGCAGGACAACCTCCAGGTCTGGTCGTGTGGAGGGCTGGCCGAGGCGATGATTCCGGCAAATGCGGTTTTCGAAAAGAAGGCTGGTGTAAAGATCGCCTATACGGGCGCTTTTGCGGCGGCGCTCGGGAAATCGCTTCTCGGGAGCGGACAAACCGAGGTGTTTGCGGGACGGGTGCTCGATCTTGCAAAAAAGTTGCGTCAGGCCGGCAAGATGGAATTTTTCAAGCCCTTGTGTTTCACGAGCTACGTCATGGTCACGCCCAGGGGGAACCCGGCAGGCATAGGCAAGATCGAAGACATGGCCAGACCCGGGGTGCGGGTGGCGCTCGCCCCAGAAGCTTCCCCGCCGGGCGGCGAAGCCGTGCAGGTGCTTCTGAAAAGAGCCGGAATCCAGGAGCAGGTGATGAAGAACATAGTTGTGCGTGGGAGCTGCGTTCAGCGCACCATAGATGACCTGATCGGGTCAAAAGGAGACGTTTCGATCGTCGAACTGCGGATCACGCGAATGCGCGAATTCGAGGGTAAGATGGACATCATCCCGATTCCCGAACGATTTTTTCCTCCGCCTCCGCTCACCTTCACGGTCGGAGTCATGAAGAATGCCCGGGACCGCGCCCTTGCCGACGCATATGTCGCGTTTATCACCTCGGCAGAAGGGCAGGTGTTTTTCGAAAGGCAGGGCTTTATCCCGGCAATATCGGACCGGGGGCGTGAGCTTATTGAAAAACTGGGGGTGAAAGATGCCTGATGCGCAAAACGCGGTGGAAATATCGCGGCCCGCCGGAAAATCCCTTTCTCTTTCCGCTGTGCGCAGACTCGTGCAGGTCGGGATGCTTGGAGTTCTCGGCCAGTGGTCTTTTTACGGCATCTTCCGGTGTCCGTTCGTGGTGCCTTACGTGAGCTGCCAAAACTGCCCTGTGATCACCTGCCACGGCCGCATTTTCACCATGTTCTGGGGCTACTGGCTGCTCCTGCCCCTGTCCGTGATCCTGTTCGGCCGCGCCTTCTGCGGCTGGGCATGCCCGGGCGGTTTCGTGAACCAGATACTTGGCAAAATTGCGCCAGTAAAACTCCGAACGAGAAATTGTCTGACCCGTTATGCCCCGATCGGACTGTTCTTCGGCCTGCTTCTTGCCGTAGGCGCCTACTTTTACTTCGGACAACTCCGGGCAAACGTGCCCATCCGTACGGGAGGCTTTTTCGAGTCGGTCGGACTCACCTTCGAGCATGCCGGAATGCTTTGGCTGGTGCGGACTTTCATCGTGTCCGGGTTTCTCGTCCTGGGGCTCCTGCTCGCCAATGCCTGGTGCCGGTTCGCATGTCCCGGCGGGGGAATGTTCGAGGC
The DNA here is from genome assembly GCA_023416335.1 of Pseudomonadota bacterium. The sequence goes on from JAEZHY010000207.1 coordinate 1,810, forward strand.
GGTGAAGCGGCTCTCTATATTCAACTTTTATAAGACGTCCGCGTGCAACGACTGCGATGTGTGCCTCAAAAAATGCGAAATGGGTACCCGTCCGGGCGAAAGGAACTGCACGAACTGCGGCGACTGCCTGAACGTATGTCCGACAGGTGCGATCCGGTTCGGCAGGAAGAAGCCCTCCGATGCATAACCTCCTTCAGCTGCAAAAAAGGCCGCTTCCCCATCCCTGCTTCGATGAGAAGGCCGGACGAACATGCGGACGCATACACCTGCCGGTCGCGCCGGCCTGCAACATCCAGTGCGGGTACTGCAGCAGGAATTATGACTGCGTGAATGAGAGCAGGCCGGGTGTGACGAGCAGGACCATGGAACCCGAAGAAGCCGCCTCATACCTGGGTGAAATGCTCGTCCGTATGCCTTTTGCAACCGTGGCCGGAATCGCGGGTCCGGGCGATGCATTCTGCGATCCCCGGCGGACTCTTGCCACCCTCGAGCTGATTCGAAAGTCACATCCGTGGCTGAATCTCTGCCTTTCGACCAACGGCCTGAATATAACTCCATATATCAAAGACCTGAAACGACTTGGTGTCGGCTACGTGACTGTGACGGTCAATGCGGCAACTCCGGAAACGGGGGCGATGATCTATTCGTATGTAAAGAATGGAAAGCAGATGCTTCGCGGGACAGAAGGGGCTGGGCTTCTTATCGGGAGGCAGTTCGAAGCGATAGCCGCTCTTGCGGCGGAAGACATTACGGTCAAAGTCAACACGGTTGCCGTATCCGACGTCAACACGGGTGAAGTGGAGGATATTGCACGCCGTGCTTCGGAACTCGGCGCCGCCATCATGAACATAATCCCCGTGATCCCTGTCCCCGGGACGCCGCTGGAGCATATTCCTCCGCTCTCCGCGACCGAAATTGAAGAACTCAGAAAAACTGCCACGGGCCACATCGGGCAGATGCGGCATTGTGTGCGGTGCCGGGCCGATGCTGCGGGTCTGCTCCATTGCCGTGAAGCGAAAGATTGCCTCTCCGGGCATACCGCAACCGGGGCCGGTTTCACGGCGGCGGCCTTGTCCTGAAAATCGGGGCAGACGATCTCGTTATCGACAATTGAACATCTTAAACAATCCGGGAGAAAAAAGATGGTTGGGACGAAATATCTCGTTCTCTTGTTGGCCGTGGTCTCATTGCTCGTTTCGGTGCCTGCCGCTTATAGTCAATCCGGGACCGAAATTTCGACCGAAGACCTGAAGCAGATTCTGAAAGCGGGTAAGGCCCATGTCTTCGATGTGCGTCCTGCCAAAGAATACGCGGTTTCTCACATCCCGGGCAGCATAAACGTTTTTGAAAACGAACTGGAAGGTATGACCGGAATGTGCCCGGATACCGCATCGGAGATCGTGCTTTACTGCAATGGGCCGTACTGCCACAAGAGCATTCGGGTGGCGGAACAGCTGATTGGGAAAGGCTATGTGAACGTAAAGAGATTCCAGCACGGTTTGCCGGTATGGCGGGCCTTCGGCAACACTGCCGAAACCGACCTCGGCGGCTTCAAGTATGTCTTTGCAAACGACAAATCCGCCGTCTTCATCGATGCCAGGCCGAAGAGCGAATTCGAAAAGGGTTCGGTGCCCGGGGCCGTGAACATGAAAATGGGCGAAGCCGAGGAGGCCAATAAAGACGGCCGTTTGCCTTATACCGATCACGGGACCCGGGTCATTGTGTTTGGAGGTACTTCGGAGCAGGCACGGGCTCTCGCCGGGGAAATCGCCCAGAGGGCATACTGGAACAGCAGCTATTTTTCAGGCACATTCGACGACCTGAAGAAGGCGACGATCTGGTAGCTCACCGACCCGGCCAGACGATTCCCAAACCGAAGCTCATATGCGTCAACTTTAGCAAAAAAGGATTGTAAAGCTTCGAGATGGAACGATTGGGAGATCCCCTGCCCTGAAGGGGCAAAATAATTCCAGTCCAGGGTAGCCACCCTGGGAAAAGAACCGACGACAAATTTCCCCTTTACCCTGAAAGGGTTACATAAGATGCTCCCTTTCGCGGATCTCAGCTGATTGGGGACATTCTATTTAACCCCTTCAGGGTAGACGTGGTTGGATGTTGCCGGTCCTCTCCCAGGGTGGCGCTCCGCTGACCCTGGGCTGAAATTATTTAGCGCTTTCAGCGCAAAAAACAACTCGGTTAGCTATTAAGTTGAAGCATATGAACCGAAACTTGGGAAACCTGGAATTCGATTTTTGTTTTTGGTCCAAACCGTGTCCGGGACTTCTTATCGGCGGAGATTTTTCAGTTCACTGCTCACTGATGACGGTTCACTCCTGCGGCATCCGGCCGGCTTCCGCCCTGCTCAGGACGAGTTTTGCCTGCAGGAGTTTCTTGTACAGCTTCAGCAGCTTTTCCGGATTGCCTGCCGCGGCGGCTTTGAAGATGTCTCCCTCCAATTCCGCCACTTCCAGCCGATCGTAGTAGTCCAGGGTCTCCTTCAGGTGTGCCAGGACGATTTTGCCGGTCAGGATCGGATGGTTGTTGGTGACGTTCGCGCTCTTATAGCGGGTACCGTGTTCCAACTCCACCTCCAGCCCCTGCCGGAAACTGTCCGGGCTGATTTCCAGCCCGTCTTTATCGATTTCCGCGAGGATCCTGCTTGCCTCCTCCGGAAGCACCCGAGGCTCCGAGAGTTCCGTCCAGTCTCTGATCCCGAGAAGTCCGCAGACCCTTTTCACCTCTTCGACCGTCACATACACTGGAATATCCATATTTCTCCCTGTGCTCATAGAATAACCTGAAGATTTCGGAGCCGACCGGCCCCATCCGAGATTTCCTGGTCGGATTTTAGCCGTTTGGCTCCTGCTTATCCAATATCCCGCGGCTGTAAGGCCCGGGATAAGCCGATTCTAAGAGGAGGATATCCTCTGCTCAAGTGCCCGATTGATTTTCATGCCAATTTCGCTGGTTCCCAGATTTCGGGGAAGCACATGCCGGGAGGCCGGATGGTTTCGAACCTATGTTTCGTTGCTCGCCTCAACCTGAACAAAGCGGACCTCAGAAACGATGAATTTCAGCTCCGCTCCCACTCATCCATCCGGTCGGATTCCGTATGTTGTATGTCTACTCCAGGCCCAGCGCTTTCAATCTTGCGGCAAGCCATTGGGGAGCGATTTTTCCCTCGGAAATCTCCCTGATTCGGCTGCTTTCGCCTGCCAGCTTGACTTCGGCCTTTTGCAGGGCTTCTTCCAGTTGCATTCGGGGCACGACGCAGACCCCGTCGGCATTTCCGAAAACGAGATCTCCCGGCTCGATGCCGACCCCGCCGCAGACTATCGGCACGTTGATGGAACCGGCGCATTCGCGGCTTGCCGATTGGGGAACAGTTCCGATCGCGAATACCGGATACCTGAAATCGCGAATGTCTTCAACATCCCGAACGACGCCGTCGACTACCGTCCCGGCTGCGCCGGCCTTCATGGCAGCCCGCGTCATCATGTCTCCCCATACCGCGTTCGTGGTGCATTCGCCTGTTTCGGCAACGAGTACGTAACCCGGAGCGGCCTGGCAAAGAGCGCGGTGCAGGAGGAGATTGTCCCGCGGATTCAGTTTCACCGTGAGGGCAGTGCCGATAACGACGGCCCCGGCCCAGACCGGCTTTATGCGGTAATCCATTGCCCCGGTGTTGCCCATTGCGTCGCATAACAGGGCGGGTGAGAGCTTCCGCGCCCTCTCAATAAGCAATTCTTCAACCGGTGCGGCATTTGTCAGGATGCGTGAATCCACTGTTCGACCTCTCCTCTTACGAAACTTCAATGATGGTGTACGGTGAGCGACCGTTGGGTGGGCACGAGCTTCACCGTGCCCACCTTCCATCCCCTTGGATAATGGTTCATCGGAATTGCCGGGTGGTGGGCGCCCCAATACCCAATGCTGTTGCTTTAATGCCCCCGTCACGGTAGGCCAAGTATTTTGGATAGCACGTACCGGATACTATCCGGCCTGCCGGGGCGGGGTTCCCAAAGCGGAGGGGCTGTTGCCCAAATCATCGCGGCAGCCCCTAATGACTCGCAGAGCCCAACCTCGTCATTCCGATGGACATCGGAATCCAGGCTTTGGGGCAGATTAATCGTGAATTAAAGGCCTTAAAAACTCTGGGTCCCGGCTCAAAAGCGCTGCCGGGATGACAGGACCATGGGAATCTCCCGGCCGGCAGCCGTATATCTACCATTCCTCTATTGCTACGGCTCTGATAGGCGAAGCGGTCAGCCCCGCGAAATTAAGGGGAAGCCCCATAAAAAAGAACCGTGTCTGCGAGAGCTTATCGAGATTGGTCAAATTCTCGATTATTCCGATTTCTTTCCCCAGAAACTCCATGTGCGAAGGTCTTCTCATATCCGAGCCGGTGTCGATGTTTGCCAGATTCACTCCGACGCATTTCACTTTCTGTGCTGCAAGCCATTTTGCAGCTTCTTCGCTGATGCCCGCCGCCTCGAAGAAGCCGGGTCCACCCCACTCCCCGGGCCAACTTCTGATGAGGACAATATCATCCGGCTCTATTTGCGTATTCGTGAGAGCCAGTCTTTTCACGAGCATTTCGACTTCGACGGGCTTGTCCGGTGCTTTTTCGGAAACGTCGATGAGGACCGCCTTCCCGAACGTCCTGTCCAGAGGGACCTCCTCTATCGTCTTCGCTCCTTCGATGAAATGGTGGGGTGCGTCGAAATGCGTACCGGTATGGTCGGAGAGCAGCATCAGCTTATTTGAATATCCCCTGCAGGGAGGTGTGAATCTCGGGGCCGTAAACCAGTGAGCCACCTGGTCTGTAATTGATGTCCTGATATGGGCGGGGTTCGTTACCATTCCGTCTGTTATGCGGAGAGTCAGATCGACATATTTCATTTTTTCACCCCCTTGTTCAGACAAGATCGGTCCAATTTTCTCCAAAATTCAGAAGGCGGGAGCAAGCCCTGTCGTCGCATCTCCGCCCACGGTTGAACGAATACGAAGACTTCCACCCCCGTCGGGGTTGAGGCACGTTTTTCCGGCCGTGCCGGCGTGGTCGGGAAACCGCGCCACAACGACCGACCGGCCGCCGCGCCCTGCTCTTATGAGAAGTCCGAGTCTACTCCCGTTGTTCGTGCCGTTTCAACATGAGCGGCTTGATTCCGCCACTTTTTAGAATATTCAGTACAAACTTCCCGACGGGCTCCCCCCGCATGACGATTCCGCCGGCCAGTGTGAGTGTTCCTGCCGCGAGATCGACGGCTATCGAATCTCCTTCCCCGACTCTATCGACGGCGCCCGGACAGATGAGGACGGGGAGCCCCCGGTTGACTGCATTGCGGTACCATATCCGGCCGGCGGATCCGGCGACCACCGCTTTGACCCCGGCCATGATCAGCGATATTACTGCCTGCTCGCGGCTCGATCCACAGCCGAAATTAGTGCCGGTAACCAGGATCTGCCCGACGGACCTGAATCGTTCCCTGAGTGTTCTGTCCGCGCCCTCCAGGACATGCTCCGCCATCTCTTCCGGGTCGGAAATGTTAACATACCGGCCGGGCCAAATCTGGTCCGTGCTGATATCGTCTTCCCTGAGCACAACGGCCCTGTTTTCGATCACCATATTCATCCGGGGTTCTCCTCCTAGTCCAGGCCGGGGTGGGTTAGCCTGCCGGCTGCAGCCGTTGCCGCCGCTGTGATCGGCGAGACGAGATAGAGTTCGGAAGATTCTCTGCCCATGCGGCCCGGAAAGTTTCGGCTCGAAGTGGAAGCACATCTTTCACCCGCTCCCAGGAGGCCCGAGTGGCCGCCGTAACATGCGCCGCAGCCCGGTACGGTTATCGCCGCTCCGGCATCGAGCAGCACCTGGCAGCACCCTCTGGTGATTGCTTTTCTCAAAATTGATTTCGAAGCCATTGTGACAACGAGCCTGGTCCCTTTAGCAACCTTTTTCCCCCGGAGGTAATCGGCTGCCGCTTCGATATCCCTGAGCTTGCCGCCGGTGCATGAGCCGATGAAAACCTGATCGATCGGGACGTCCCGGGCCTCTCTCACCGGCATCACCTTATCGACCCTGGGCGGCAGGGCGACCAGAGGTTCGATGCCGGAGACATCGAACTCGTAGATATTGCCGTATTCGAAATCGACGTCGGTTGCCGGCCCGACGAACGGCCTTTCGATATACTGCAGAAGGTAGGAGACCGTTTTTTCGTCTGGCTCGATGTAGGTCGTCTTGGCGCCCATCTCCACTGCCATGTTGCAGAGGACCATACGTTCTTCGACGGGCATTGCCCGAACCGCCGAACCGGAAAACTCGATGGCCTTGTAGTTGGCGAAATCGGTGCCGAGAGTTCCCAGGATGGAAAGGGCCACGTCCTTTGCCATGACTCCCCGCCTGAGTTGCCCTTCCAGCCTGATGTTTATGACCTGCGGGGCCCGGAGCCAGAGCTTCCCTTCGAGCAGGATGACGGCCATATCCGTCGAGCCGACGCCGGTGCCGAAAGTGCCGAATGCCCCATGGGTCGTGGAGTGTGAATCGGTGAGGATGACGATGCTCCCCGGTCTCACCATGCCTGCTTCCAGTAACGTCAGGTGACAGATGCCTTCATTGATGCCGAAAACATGCTCTATGCCGTGCTCGAGGGCGAACTCGCGGAATGCCTTCTGGTTGTCGGCCCCTGCGGCCGTCGGACTCGGGGCGTTGTGGTCCATGAATATTGCCACCCTTTCGGGATGATTCACCTTCCTCCCGCCCATCTCGTAAAACGCGTGAGCAACCATCAGGTATATGTCGTTGATTCCCGCAACATCGATTGCTGCATCGACGACCTCTCCCGGCACGACGTGGTCCACGCCGGCTTTTGCGGCCAGTATCTTGTGCAATGCATGCATTGCCATATGTCTTTCGCCTTTCGTTTCGTCTGGGGTTTTCGAATGAGGGGGCAAGGATCGTGCCTAATCCTAAGTGTGCGGGAATATGATGTTTTTATTTGAGATGTTGCGTAATTCGGAATGGAGTTGCATACTTATGGTGCAGATTGTTGCATTCCAGTCGAGGTGATGGTGCAGATGGATTCGAGAATTCTGTTCCTGGTGCCTGACGGCACCATGGTCGTATATACGAGAAATACCTTGCGGGAGAATGACTTGGACATACCGGTCCTGCACGGCATGATCGAAAATTTTCAGTCGGTTGTCCGTGAGTATGTTGCAAAGGGACTGGAAGTGGTAATTGCACGCGCCGGTACCGCCGATGCAATTCGAAGTGCAGGACTCGGGGTTACGGTTGTCGAACTGCCGATAACCGGAATCGATATCATCCGGGCGGTCGGGAAGGCCAGGGCCTTCGGCGCCCGCATAGCCGTCGTCGCATTCCGGTCCATGGTGCTCGGAATCGAGGAGATAGCCGGAATACTGGGTGTCGAGACGGGCTGTTTTTTCCTGAACAGCCGCGAGGAAAATGCCGAAACGGTTCAGGAAGCCGCTTCACGGGGGTACGATGTCGTTGTCGGAGGGGCCCTGGCCGCATCGGCTGCCCGGGCCTGCAACGTTCCTCACGTCCTGATCGAAAGCAGCAGGGAATCGATCCTCACGGCTGCTCTGGAAGCAAAGCGCATTGCCGATGCCATCGAAAGCGAAAGATACAAGCGGATTCTCTTCAGCACCGTACTGGACTATTCCCACGACGGGATAATTACCGTCGATATCAACGGGTCGGTTACAAGCATCAATCCGGCGGCAGTTGCCCTTACGCGGTTCGGGGATGCTCTCGGCAGGGACATCCGCGCCCTTTGGCCGGCATTGAACATCGGTCAGGTGATCGGATCCGGAAACGAACAGTTGAATCAGATCGTCAGGATCAACGACACACAGGTCCACTGCAACAAAGTCCCGCTCATGGTAAACGGCGGCATTGCCGGGGCAGCGATTACCTTTCGCGACATCACCGAGATCCAGCAACTGGAAGCGCGTATACGTAAAGAAGTCTATGCCCTTGGCCATGTCGCCAGGTTTACCTTCGACGATATCTGGGGCGAAAGCAGTGCCGTTCGGCAGGCGGTCGGGATGGCCAGGGATTATTCCGGAGCGGATTCCAACATTCTCATCCTGGGGGAGACCGGTACGGGGAAGGAGGTCTTTGCCCAGAGTATACACAACCACAGCAAACGGCGAAACGGTCCCTTCGTTGCGGTCAACTGCGCGGCCCTGCCTTCTCAGATCCTGGAGAGCGAACTCTTCGGTTATGTCCGGGGAGCGTTTACCGGTGCAAACAGGGAAGGCAGGCCCGGGTTGTTCGAAGCGGCCCACGGCGGCACAATCTTCCTCGATGAAATAGCCGAACTCGACTATGCAAACCAGGGACGACTGCTGCGGGTATTGCAGGAAAAGGCACTCGTGCGCCTGGGGAGCGATCGTGTGATCCCGGTGGACATACGGATCATTGCCGCGACAAACCGGGACCTGACCAGGGCCGTAGCAGAGCACAAGTTCAGAGACGATCTTTTTTACCGGCTGAATGTCCTGAGGCTGGTGCTTCCGCCTTTGCGGGAACGCAGAGCGGACATCCGCGTCTATGCTGAAAAGTTCCTCCAAAAATACACACAGGGCAACCGGAGTTTGCTTTCCTTCAAACCGGCGGCGCTGCGGTTAATGGAAAAAAGCGACTGGCCCGGTAACATTCGTCAGTTGCAGAACACGATCGAACGGGCGGCAGTAGTATGCAGAGAGCCCGTTATAAATGAAGTTGTGCTTGCCCGATGCATGGACGGCGGTGCTTCCGGCACCTCCCGGATCGTGCTCAGCGAAGCGGCGGACGAACTCGTCAGGGCCCTCGATCTTGCGAGAGGCAGGCATGGAGAGGCGGCGAAAATATTGGGCATAAACCGATCCACGCTCTGGCGAAGGATGAAACGGTATGGCGTTTCGTCCTTTTAGCTTGCAATATTCCCGGCTATATGTACCTTAACAAAGGTGTGTGCATAATACACTTTTGACCGAATCCTGTTGAGCGACACGGGGGAGTCTCACGGCACGGGGGCCGTCTTTATCGTTACTCTTCCGGTCAGGCAGGGCTGCAGCATGGGCACACTATGACGGATAAACGATCTAAAATCATTCTGATGGCCGATGATGACGAGGATGATTGCATGCTCGCGGGCACAGCCTTCGATGAGGCTGGTATTCCGGAGGAGTTGCGCCTGGTCGCGGACGGCAAGGAGTTGATGGAGTACCTGTATCGGCTGGGTGAATTTACCGACCCTGAGCGCTCACCCCGCCCCGACCTCATCCTGCTCGACCTCAATATGCCCAGAAAAGACGGGCGTGAAGCCTTAAAGGAAATCAAGTCGGATCCTCAATTAAAGAATATACCGATTGTGATCCTGACGACGTCTTCTGAGGAGCGGGATATCGAACTCTGTTCAAAAGCCGGGGCAGCCACTTTCATCACCAAACCGTCCGACTTCGAGGAATGGGTTGAAATCATCAGGTCTCTCCATGCTTTTCTCACCGATGAGCGGGAAGTACTCGACTGTTCCTGAGCTTTCCGGCGGTTGAGAGGGGAACGAACCTCAAAATACGATGGCTTCCCGCATCGCTCCCACCCATCCTCCCAAAGGAGATCATACAAGAAGAAACAATTCATGCACCCTTATCCCTGCCGGTTCCCAAGTTTCCGGGGCTGTTGCCCAAATGAAGACGAACCCGGTTCCCGGGCATTTTATGATGGAGCTCCCAATCACATCATCCTGGCAGTGCTTTTGAGCCGGGATCCAGTGTTTTTAAGGTCTTGAATTCCGAGCTCTGCAAGTCATTCGAGGCTGCCGCGAGGATTCTGAGGCGCAGGATGGGTGACAACCCATCGTTTTTCGGCGCCCCCCGGAATGATTTGCCGGAGGGGCATGGATCGGTGCCTGGAAACACACGGAAGTTGTCATACGGAAAAAGAAAGTCATATTCGACAGTTTTTGAGCTTCCCGGCGACTGAGAAGGGAACGAACCCCAAAAACCGATGGGTTCCCGCTCCGCTCCCACCCATCCTACGGCCCTTTCCGCCTAGTGCCCGTCTCTCAATAGGGGTGTGGCGCCGCAGACCCTTAAGTCGCCTACAGTCCCCTTCCGTTGCGGCACGGTTTCCTGACCGTGCCGGCCGGGGACCGATCCAATGCCGAAGGAGCGGCAAATCCCGATCGATGCAATTCCAGGGGTAGAGATAATTTGCGGCGTCAGAATACACGGGAGAAGGCCGGGTGGAAGGGGAATTCCCGGGTCGTTCTGTGGAGGCGGCGAAGAGACTGGAGAAGAACTTGAGACGACTGCAACTGTCTTTCAATTTCTATTGAAAATATCTTTCCATATCCCACTGGAATTGCAAGATCCTGTGCAGACCATTGAGCAGATTATCTTGTAACATCAGCAGTATACAAATAATCATCCGAGCCTCGCTCAGCCGGCCCCAATCTTGCTCTATAGACCGGGCAATCGAATCATCTGAACTCTAAAGATTCGATTGATGGACTCAAAGAGATAGTGAGAAAGGACGGTACTATAAAACCCTATTCTTCTTATCCAGGTAGTCTTTACAAATTCTAAATGACTTTACACCAAAGGAGTAAATCAAATGAGCAGGAAAACCAATTCCAAACTGGCAATTGCTGCAGTGGCTTTCACACTGGTACTCGGGCTTGGCGCACTGAATCCGGCAAAAGCCGTGCAGGGACAAAGCGGCGAACGCGGCCAACTGCCTCCCGGTCAGGTCAACCTCATAGGGGCGGACGAAGCGGGAAACAGGATTGCAACCCCGGGCAGGGATGCCGACCTCAAGACAAAGGGCTTTGCTATTGATTCCTACGGGCTCCGTGGTACTTTGCGGCCCTAGTGTTTGCTCGGTGAGAGGCGGCGAGTCCGCCGCCTCTTTCCGGATGGTAAAATCAGTCTCGCTGGAATTTTCCAAAGGAGGATAATTTGAGGAAGTCCAAATCGATTGCGGTTTTCACAATTGCGTTGGGATTACTGGTATCGGGAGCGGTTGCGGGGACGGCAAAGGCCGCTTCGCAGACCAAGTGCCCCGTTATGAATTACCCGATCGACGAAAAAACATATGTAGACCATGATGGAAAGCGCATATTTTTCTGCTGCGCGGGCTGTCCGGATACCTTCAAAAAAGATCCCGGCAAGTACCTCAAAAAGATGAGCGACGAAGGGGTCACTCCGGCAAAGGCAAAATGACGAGCTTCAGATTATGAACATCGAACCCGGGAACTTAACTCCCGGGTTTTTCTTTCCTGCAGGAGTAAATAGAATTTCTGATTCCGGTCGCTTCGCTTGTAACCAGCCGCATTAATCATTGAAGCGGATATGTGCTAAACGGTTGATGCATCCTTGATAATCGAGGTACCGGATGCCTTAACGGAGGATTTGGCTGGCGCAAACCATGCCGAAGTGGGGACATGTCACTTTTTTTCATGGATGACCTTGTATTTTACCCCCAGCTTGTCCATTTCGCTGAATTCGTGAATGCTGTAGCTACGTGATCGGGCCTTTAGAAACTGTCTGACGTGCACCGAAGCCCATGCTAGTTCTTCAAGAAAGGTGGAAAACCTCCGGCCAGACTTTCTCGCAAGCTCCAACTCGTGATTTATCTGCTCTTCGGGATCAGATTTTCTGGAGGCCATCTCGACACCTATATCTATATCGTTTACCCTTTCGGCATCTGTAAGATAGCTGCCAAAAAGGGCAACCCTTGTAATCTTGTGGCCAAATTCGGTGCCGTCGTCTCTGTTAACCTCTTCGACCCTTGCAAGAAATTCCTTCAGCTTCCGCTCTGCCGTCTTACGGGTGATGGGCGGTGCTCCGGATGCGTTTACGAGTCGACAGACCTCCTTAGTACCCGACATACCCCAGTATTTTTCGCCATGGAAAGTGTCCTCCTTCAAATACCCAAGCCCCAACAATTCTTTGACTACCTTCTGAGCGGCTCTTTTGGATATTCCAAAGTATTCCATGACACCTTCAATCGAATAGTGGACCATTACGCTTTTCTTCAAGAAATCGCGGACTAAAAGAGCGGGAAGGCCTGCAATTTCGGATTTTGAGTCGATGTGCATCTCAACTCCTTCTGATTCTTAGGTCCAAACTTATACCCACAATAACAACATATTAGCTCAGTCTTCCTCCCAAGTGAGCAAAAAATTGCAGATGAAAGTGCAAATACTGTAATAGAGTCAGCACTCCAAATCAGTCGTTTTCCGCAAAATGGCCTGCAGCAAGCATTCGGAATATGGCATGTGTTTTGCCTTCCATAAAATACAAGTGGTACAACAACTAAACTGGAGGTAATGGCAATGAAGCTGAATCGTTCGATAAAAACAGTCGGTGTGCTTGTCGCGCTGCTGGCCGTCCTCGGACTTGCGGTTCCGAGCTATGCCTGGACACATGATGACGGATTCGGTCGCAGTAATTACCGCGGTCAAGCCTATCTTGGCGCCCCCGGCTATGGTTATGGCGGCGGGCCTCACTCCGGATGGATTCACGGATATCGTCACACGGGCAACTACTATTCCCATCATCGGTCGTATTATTCCGAACCGTATTACGCGCCGGGCTTTTCCTTCAGTATCCCCGGGTTCTCCTTCTTCATCGGACCGTAACGCACAAGGCGTTGCAGGCAAAAAGGCAGGGTCGAAATCGGCCCTGCTTTTTTTTATTGCGCTCGAGGTCCTCTGAAAGGCTTGGAGCGGCAAAGCCGCAACCAAAATGCAAAAACAAAACTCTTAACCACGAATTACACGAAAATCACAAAAGAAAACAATAAGATAAGGTCGTAGGGTGGGCGCAACGCTTCATCGTGCCCACCGCCTTGCGCTCGGAACCAAACCATGGGTGACACGGGCAACGTGGTTTTGGTTGCCCGTGCC
>JAEZHY010000222.1 GCA_023416335.1 Pseudomonadota bacterium
ATCCTGCGCCGGTCTCGTCCAGCGCCGCTGCATACCGGGTTTTCAGCATATCGCAAAAGGTCTGTATTTTTCGCAACGGTTCCTGGAGGTCGTGGGAAGCAACAAAAGCAAATTCCTGCAACTCCGAGTTGATCAGTTCCAATCTGGCCATATTGGACCGAAGGGCCTGTTCCGCCCCTTTCCTGTCCGTGACGTCACGATTGATCTCAAGGAAGTACGAAGGTTTGCCCTCCATCGCCTTCAAGGCCCATCGGCTTTCGACCACGATCTCCCTGCCGGTTGCAGTGACGTGTGCCAGTTCTCCTTCCCAGGCTTTTTCCTTCATGACTTTTTCAATGATGCGATCGAGGGGCTCGGGAAATTTTGTCCGCAGCAAATCAGGGGAACTTTTGCCGATGGCTTCCTCCTTTGTAAACCCGTACGTCTCCGTGGCCCCATTGTTCCAGAACGTGATCGTTCCGTTTTCATCCCGCACAAGAATGGCTTCATGAGCGAGGTCGAGAAGAGCAGCCTGGTCCTCCAGTTGCGCATTGGCTTTCTCCAGCTCCGCGGTACGCTCCCGCACTCGAAGCTCCAGTTCATCCCGGGCCGTGCGCAGCTCTTCTTCCATGAGTTCCCGTTCCGTAATGAACCTTGCCTGCTGAATATTCTGGTACGCCATGGAGGACAATTCTCCGGCCAGAGTGAACAGCGCCTGGGCCACCATTTCGAATTGCTCCGAAGACATGGACGGGACTTCACGGAAAGCGGCAATAAAGCCATCCTCATCGGCACCGATTTCCCGGGCATACGACAGCATTTTCGGCTCACTCTGGGCTTCATTCCGAACCTGCCCCACAAGCCAGTTGGCGATGTGTTTGCCACCCACCGATATGCTGGCCCCGGCGTCCCACAGGCCTCCGCTGAGACAGGGCTGTATGTTTGGGCCCTCCGGATTATGGCGGCCGATCACCGCGTCGGAACAATGGCAGTTCTCGCGCCCCTTTTCCGTGGAACGAATGATGTCACTGCAAAGCCGGGAAAAGTTGCTGGGGCGGGTTATGGGCGTGCCGTCCACATTGGTGATAATGGAAGCCACTCCACAGGCCTTGGCGAACTTGTTCTGCAGTTCCTGGATTTCGTCTAAATTGAAAAGTTCCTCAAAAGCAATCCCTTCGGTTGAGTCGAGTGGGCGAGTCAATGCTACCAGGCGTTTTTCAAGCGCTCTTTCCATTCGTTTTCGCTCGGATATGTCACGCGCCACATGCACCGTTCCGAGTATGTTGCCCTTGCCGTCCAACAGAGGAGTGACGCTGAGCAGGAAGTCGCCCCCGAGCCGTTCATCATGAAGTTCGACAAGGTGTTCTTTCCCGTCTTTCAGCAACTGCGCATGGGGGCAGAAATCGGGGGGTAGAGGCGAGCCGTGCAAAATATTGTAGCAATGAAGCCCAATTACGTTTTCCGGCTCCGTCCCCAACCGCCGGGCCATTGCCCGGTTCACACGCACCAGCCTGTATTCCCGATCCATGATCGCTATCATATCCGGCACGCTGTCGAATGTTCGCTCCCATTCTTTCTTGGCCCGCAGCAGTTCGCTTTCCATCCGCTTACGTTCGGTAATGTCCTGGGCTATTCCGCTCATCCTGATCGGTGTTCCGCTATCGTCATAATAAGCCCGGCCTTTGCCAAGCACCCAGCGCAACGTCCCATCGGACTTAGGCACGCGCATCTCGGCCTCGTAGGTCCGATGCCCTTCGATCGCTTCACGGACCGTAATATCGATCCGTTTTCGATCTTCGGGGTACAGGGCGTTGAGGAATCGGTCGTACGTTATGGCTTCTTCCCGATCGACCGAATACAGGGTCCTGCACTTGTCCGACCACAGGAGTTCTCCCGTAAGAATGTCCCAATCCCAGGTACCCATTTGTGCGGCGTCCAGGGCAAGACGGAGTTTTTCCTCGTTTTTGCGCAGTGCCTCTTCGATTCGCTTCTGATCGTGGATATACGTGCTGGTCCCGAACCAGCGAACGATCTGTCCTTCGCGGTTCCGGATCGGGAGGGCACGCGCGAGAAACCAGTAATAATTGCCGTCTTCAGCCCGCTTGAACCGGTATTGGATATCGTAAGGCTCACCTGTTTCAAGGCTGTGTTTCCAACGGGCAAGTGTGGGTTCATAATCCTCCGGGTGGAGAAGGTTTGGCCAGAACTCACCCGTCGATTGCTCTAAAGTCAATCCCGTATATTCCGTCCAGCGCCGGTTGAAGTACTCAATCGAGCCGTCCGGGCGTGAGAACCAGACTATCTGCGGCAGAGTCTCCGCCAGGTTCCGAAATTGCTCTTCGCTCTCCCGAATTGCACTCATTGCCTTTTCGCGCTCCGCGGCAACCTTGACCTGAGCCTCTGCCTCCTTCGCCCGCTCCAAGGCGCGGTACATCAGTTCGGAGATATAAGATAACAGAGTGCATGTGATCAGGAAGATAGCAAGGATGAGCATGTCGCCGGGGTCGATAATCAATGGCGTACCGGCAGGCTCCATCCAGAAAGAAGCCAAAAAACCGGCAAGGCCTGTAGCCAGTAACCCGGCACGCATTCCTCCATAAACCGCTGCGATCATCACTGCAGGATAGAATGTCATGAAGGGGAAGCGGGTTCCGAGTCCCCCGATCAATAAGGGCGGAAGGGCCGCAACTATGACGATAAGCGCAGCGGCTATGTAACCCTGTGCCCGGCGAGTTAAACTCATGTAATCACCTCTAATGAATCAATAACCTGGTACTGCCCCTATAGGCATGTGCTCTCTTTTCAATTTAAATGGGCGGGCACAAAGGGACAATTCGGCCCCGGAACCTGGCAGGGAAGCAATCTTATTATCAGCAGACCGGAGACTGCCGATTTTGATCAATTATAACAAATAGATACAAATAAACCACTTGCCCGCGGCGATTGGGACCCGATCGATGCTGAAAGAGTGTACGCAGGAACGTTTCCCAACGGTTTTTTCAGAAGCACAAACGGAGGAGCTACGTGGGAAGCCGCTAACACCGGTCTGGCCGACAATTGCTGGTACCGAGCCATTGTCGTCGATCCCAAACACCCCAACATCATATTTGCGCTTCTGGGTTACGGCGGTGTCTACAAAAGCGTGGATTACGGCGTTACGTGGAACGCATCTTACTGGGATATGAATACAGCGGGAGATGTATATTCCATCGCAATCGATCCGTACGATTCCAATACGGTTTATGTAGGGACCCAATGGGCTGGTATTCTCAGGAGCGTGGACGGGGGCGGCACCTGGAATTCCTTTGCCGGCGGGATGGGAATGGTAAACAGCATTGCGATCGACCCGAGAAATCCGCAGACGATCTATGCAGGGATAGTGAGAGGCAGTGTCTTGAAAACTACCAACCGAGGTCAGACATGGAGTCCTGTTACGCTGAGCTATGGGATTAAAGCTGTTGCGATCGATCCGGCAAACTCGGCGGATATATTTGCAGGCACGGAGTCCGGGGTTATGAGGAGCACAAATCTGGGAAATTCCGGTACGTGGTCTTTTACCGATGACGGTCTCCAGGATAGAGGCGTGATGTGCCTCGCCATAGACTCGTCCGGCAGCCATCTCTTCAGGGGAACCAACGGCAGCAGCGTCTTACGATACCGCCCCTCGCCGGCGCCGAGTCAGGACCTCACACCGGTATTCATGCTTCTCATATCGGATTGATACGGAATTGCGTTCAAGTTTATGCCGATCAACACACACCAACGTCATTCCGGCGAAAGCCGGAATCCAGTCTTTCAAAAGCATCCGGTTCCCGGAGTGAGCTTGTCCTGATCGAAGAGAAGGGCCGGGATGACGGCTTTAGTTCTCTATCATCTTGTATGAAACTTCATTTTTCAGGAACGACTCGGCAGCACAAGTGCTGAAGTTTCGTTCTCGATAAAACTCCGTCCAAAGACGGGGCGGCGCCGCTCTTATGAAACTTCAATCCGGAACCAGGTTATGGCGTGTTCTTCCGACGGTGACTTTTTCGGTTTCAACCCCGCACGGTCAGGAAACCGTGCCTAAACTCAACGGGGCTTTCCTCAAAAGCGAAGTTTCATCCTGTTCAAACCGCATTCGGGAATGCGGCGGCTCCGCTTGAACTCAAATTGGTATGAGTCGCCGCTCCCTGGGGAGCATAATTACCGATAAAGCTCAAAGGCCGACACAGCTTAGGATGAAGATACATTAAGCTGCGTCGGCCAAGTATTTTTTAACGAATTCGGAATTGGTCCTGTTTCCGGGAACCAACAAACCCTTCCTTGCTATGCTTCCCAGGATCTCCTTCGATGTGATGCATGAAAAGAATTTCACCAGCTTTTAGGGGCTTGCGGTGGGAAAAAGTCTTGGTCGCGATGTTAGCGGTGAAGATATGCATATTGTGAAGAAGGCGTGTGAAGCCGGCTTTACAACTGTTATGACAGTTGCACAGTAGCAAAGTTCTGCAAGATACTTTCAATGCATCCAACGCTTATGCCAAACTGGCAACAGGCCACAAACTCCTATCGATCCAGTACTTTTAGTATGTTATTTGCAAGCATCTAAATACCTGAAATGAAATTTCCTATCTTGTATCAATCGACCGATTCAGTTTCAGCCTATGGACATTAGAGCTTCGATATAATGGATCTACAGCTCCGCTCAAGTCTGGTTTTTGCGAGAGTGGAGCACAAGGGAGGGGCTGTTTCACTCACATCTCACTTTCATACTCTTGGAGGGCCATTGATGCAAAGAGCAGGAGCAAGGTCTCGGTATGTGGTTTTCTTAGTTGCGGTGCTCTGTTCGATTTGCCTTTTCACCTCCGGCGCCCTTGCAGCGAGACCTACTGCCGAGGAGATGCAGAATGAAATCGACCAGATCAATCGGGCAATCAAGCAAAAAGGTGGAAAGTGGAAAGCAGGAGTGACGGCAAACACAAGAATGAGTCCGGAAGAAAGGAAAATGCGGTTCGGTGTGAAACTACCTCCTCCAGCAGATGTTGCGCCGGAGGAACTGAACCTTCCGCGATCGCAATCAACTTTATCCACACCGGTTGCCCTCGATTACAGAAACAGTGGCAGTGTGACTCCTGTAAAAGACCAGGAAGAGTGTCTGTCGTGTTGGGCGTTTGCCACGACTGCGG
>JAEZHY010000245.1 GCA_023416335.1 Pseudomonadota bacterium
GAGCAGTGAGCAGTGAGCAGTGAGCAGTGAGCAGTGAGCAAATTCTGGGCCTTCGGGAGAGATTGTCAACAACTTTTTTGTATTTATTTCGTAGACATACATGGATGGGCGGAACGACGTGGGACCCATCGTGTTTGAAGGACGGAGCCCAGTAGGGTGGGGGAGCGAAGCGCGGTCCCGTTTTTAGGGTGCCCACCGTCCGGCAATCCCTATGAGCGGCATCCTCCGTCCGTTCCCATTTGCCAACATTGTTCCAAGGGGATGCCCGGTGGGCACGATAAAGCCTTGTGCCCCTACCCGCCTTCCGGGGAACAGATTTTCCGAGCTGAAGCCAGGGGGGCCGGCGGAACGGTTTTTCAGTTCACAGTTCACTGCTCACGGTTCACTGCTTTTACCACTTCACAGTTCACTGTATTTCTCAATCAGGTCGGCGAAGGTCCTGACTCCGACATCCAGGGCGGTTTCGTCCAAATCAAACCATGGCGAATGGAGGCCGTGGACGAATTCGGTCCCGGGTTTGCGGCAACCCAGACGAATGAGCATTCCGGGCCATCTTCGCGCGAAGAAAGCGAAATCTTCGGCCCCCATTCTGGGCCTTTCCATGTGGACGTTATCGGGTCCGGGAAATCCGTTACAGATGCGCGTGACGTATTGCGCCAGGGCCGGATCGTTGACGAGGAGGGGATAGCCGCTATTCCAAACGTAATCGCAGGATACGCCCTGCCCTGTTTCAAGCCCACCGACCAATTCCTCAAGTCTTTTCGCCACTGTCTTTCGGACCTCCGGATCGAGGGTCCGAACCGTTCCTTCCAGGACTGCTTCCTCGGGTATCACGTTGCGGGCCGTTCCGGCATGGAATTTCCCGATGGTTATAACCGCGCTGTCCAGAGGGGAGATGCTGCGGCTGATAACGGTCTGCATCTGAGAAACCAGCATTGCTCCGGCGACGATGGGATCGTTGCACAAGTGCGGGTGGGCTCCATGTCCGCCCCTGCCGGTTATCGTAATTTTGATGCTGTCGGATGCCGCATTGCAAACGCCGGCCACCAGGCCGATCTGCCCTGCCGGAAGTTCCGGATGCATGTGCCCTGAAAAAACCGCTGCAACCGATTCTCCGTCAAGAACCCCGGACTGAAGCATCGCCTGCGCGCCGCCTCCGCTTTCCTCGGCAGGCTGGAAGATCAACAGGACCTTTCCCGCTCCATTGTCCTTCCACCCTCTTTCGAGCAGCAGTCTCGCCGTGCCGAGCGCGACCGTGACATGGCCGTCGTGGCCGCAGGCATGCATGACTCCGGGAATCTTCGACCTGTACGGGACTTCGGTTTTCTCATTCAGTGGAAGAGCATCCATGTCGGCCCTCAGGGCCAGGGTCGGACCAGGCCTCTCGGAGTCGATGGCGGCAACTATTCCGGTGCAGGCTATACCGGATTGGAAGGGAATTCCCAGTTGCCGCAGGACATCCCCGATTCTGGCAGCAGTCTTCTCTTCCTTGAATGCCAACTCGGGATGCTGGTGAAGATCGCGGCGCAATTCAACGAGCCAGTCGTGAAAAGGCAGCAGTGATCGGTCGGACATTTGAATTTCCTCTATGTGGAAGTTACCCGAAAGATAATTTCCCGGCAGACGGATTGCACGGGATCGAGTGAGGACAGGCTAAAGCGTTTCGCAGGCAAATTCAATATCGGATGCCGGCAGGACGAATCAAAAAGAAAACCCGCCACGGGGGGGTGTGGCGGGTTCTTCGTGCATCGGACGAAAGACCGGGGAGGGAATGCATTCCCTCTCCAGGCCTCCGCGAGCGTGCTATTGAGGAATGTTGCCGTGTTTCTTCGGGGGAAGTGCCTGACGCTTGTTCGCGATCACTTCGAAGGCCTCGATCAGCCGGGCCCTGGTTTCCGAAGGCATGATTACCCCGTCGATGTAACCGCGGGAAGCGGCGATGTACGGGTTGCAAAGAGCCTTCTTGTAATGATCGATCATCTCCTGGCGTTTTGCAACGGGATCGGGAGATTCGCTGATCTCACGGCGGAAAATGACGTTTGCCGCGCCTTCGGCACCCATAACGGCGATTTCGGCGGTCGGCCAGGCAAAGGAGAAGTCGGCCCGGAGGTCGCTCGAACACATTGCCAGATAGGACCCGCCGTAATCTTTACGGGTGGTGAGGGTGATTTTGGGCACGGTGGCTTCGGAGTAGCACCAGAGCAGCTTGGCGCCGTGGCGGATGATGCCGCCCCATTCCTGCTGCTTTCCGGGGAGATAACCGGGGACGTCGGCGATGGTCAGCATGGGAATGTTGAAGCAGTCGCAGGTCCGGATAAACCGGGTCGCCTTATCCGAGGAGTCGATATCGAGGCATCCCGCCAGAACTTTAGGCTGGTTCGCAATGATTCCGATGACTTTTCCATCGAGGCGCGCGTAGCCGACGAGCATGTTCTGCGCAAAATACTGGTGAACTTCAAGGAATTCCCCGTTGTCCACTATGGAGCGGATGACGTCTTTCATGTCGTATGCACCCATGGTGCTGTCCGGAATGATCGTGTCGAGTTCCGGGCAAAGACGGTTGCGATCGTCGCCGGTCGCAGCATACGGGGGATCTTCCATGTTGTTGTCGGGGAAGTAGGAGAGCAATGCCTTGATCTGGTCGATACAGTCGGCATCGCTTTCGGCCGCGAACTGGGCAACACCGCTTTTGGAGTTGTGTGTCATGGCGCCGCCAAGTTCTTCCTGGGTGATGATTTCACCGAGAACCGACTTGATGACGTCGGGACCGGTAATGAACATCATGCCCGTTCCCTTGACCATGTAGATGAAATCGGTCATTGCGGGAGAGTAAACCGCGCCGCCTGCGCAGGGTCCCATGATGGCGGAAATCTGGGGAACGACACCCGATGCGATGGCATTGCGATAGAAGATCTGGCCGTAGCCGGAGAGCGAGTCAACGCCTTCCTGAATACGAGCGCCGCCCGAGTCGCAGAAGCCTACGCAAGGCTTGCCGGCGCGCATTGCCAGATCCTGAATCTTTGTGATTTTCTTAGCGTGCATTTCGCCGAGGCTGCCTGCGCGGGCCGTGAAATCTTGCGCAAATGCAAACACCTGACGTCCGTTGACATTTCCGAAACCCGAAATAACTCCGTCCGCGGGAACGTCTACTTTGTCGATGCCAAACAAAGTCCCGCGATGCTTCATAAACATGTCAAGTTCTCGGAAGGTGCCGGGATCAAAGAAATAATTTATGCGATCGCGAGCGGTCATTTTACCTCGCTCGAGCTGCTGGGCGACAGCTTTGGGGCCACCCATTTCCTTGATCTTTGCCTCTCGCTCACGAAGTTCTTTGAGTTTATCCGCAACTACTCCCATATCAGCTACTCCTCCATGTCAACTAAGAATAGACCCCTGGTTCGCTTCCACTTGACCACATTTTGGCCATTCTAGCCGTTCGCGGGGTTATGTCAAGGCCTTTCCCCGCTTAATCGTCCAATTATTCACATGCTCGCGCACACTTATGCGCAATGCAACCTTCCGCCCAATTCGGCTCCTCGGTTCCGGGCATTGGGCAATTCAATCGGACCAGCTTGTCACTATTTTCACTTCTAAACCAAATTTGCACTTTTTGCTAATATTTTTGTGACACATGGATGCAAATTGATTGAGGCGGCCGCGCCTTTCTTTGCGGACCGCGCATGCGGGAGTAGTGGAAGCTTCGGGTTGAGCCCGCTACGGCATGCCCGCCTGGCGCCCGTAGGGGACATGGACCGGGTTGATTCCGAGTTCGCGCACTTTCTGCCAGAGCACCCGGCTATCCTGCTTTTTTTCGAGATCGTCTCTCAAAATAAAATGAACAACGGTTTCGAACTGCTGCAGAAATTCCACGCTGACCGACGTATCGCACAAGATCACATCGAAACCCGGAACCCGGTTTTCCCCTATTACGATGAGAACCGGTTCCATGGGGGATTCCTGTCGCTCGGGGCTGAAAACGCCGTGTGGAACGAAGCTTCCCTGTGAGAATGTCCACAGCAGTCCGTCGATAAACTGGGCGGACTGAGTCGATTCGACCGCAACATGGACTTTTTGCCCTTTATCATGGAACCATTCGGCCCAGCGGCACAGGAGCAGCCTCTGTTCGGAGATGGTCGTTTCGGCAAAGTAGAAAACCATCAGTTATTCCAATTTAACGGAGTCCGGTCAGAAACCATCCTGTCTGCCCGGGGTTCCCAGGCAGGATGGGCTGTTGTCCAAATGGAGACAGAGCTTCTTTAGCGTGCATTTTGCGACCCAAGTTCCCCAACCCGTCATCCCGGCAGTGCTTTTGAGCCGGGAACCAGGGTTTTTAAAGTCTTGAATTCGCGATTAATCCACCCTGGAAGCCTGGATTTCGGCTTTCGCCGGAATGACGACTCTGGGCTCTGCGGGCTATTCGGGGTTGCCGTGATGATTTGAGCAACAGCCCCAGGAGCTTGGGAACCAGCGGGAACGGCGCAGGGTGGGCACGGTACCATCGTCCCCACCGTCCATCCCCTTGGAACAGACCACATCAGGACGGCCGGCTCTGCACCTAACAACTTGCCTTATAAGCCGGCTGTGCGCAGTCCGGTCCGAAATACTGGTGCATGTCCTCGAAGAAGGCATGTGTCGGATTCACCGGCAGCTTGTTCAATTCGAGAACCGCCTCCCCTTTGTCCTGCACCTCCAGATGCAGCATAGCTTTGCACTCTCCCGGATGGCTCATGAGGAGGTGCCTCAGCCGGCTCAGACCGTCCCGGTCCACCTTCTCGGCATCGAGCCTGATATGAACGGCTTCCACCGATTGGAGCCGGGCCTCTTCTATGCTCATTACCTTGTTGGCGAGCAGCTTCGATCCCTTTTCGTCGTGCTGAATCTTACCCCAGACTGCAAGCGGTTCGTCCAGTTCGAGCAGAGGTCTTGCCTGGGTGAAAGGTTCGGCGAAGGCAACAACCTCTATCGTCCCTTCCCTGTCCTCAAGGTTGAGGAATGCCATCCGGTCGCCCCGCTTTGTAGTAAGTTCCTTTATGACGGAGATTACACCGCACAGGACCACCTCGGTGCCTTCCTTCTTTTCCCTGACCGATTGCGTATCAGCGGTGCACAGGGCCGAAATCTGCGCGGCGTAGAAGTCGAGCGGGTGCCCGGAGATGTAGAACCCGAGGGACTCCTTTTCGAACTGAAGCCGGGTGCGGCTGTCCCAGTCAGTGATGCCGGGGAGCGCCGGCGCCGGCGCTTTCTTTTGGGACCGAAGCATATTGAAGAGGTTCATCTGACCTGCCTGCTTGTCCCTCTGCACGGCCGCCGCCCTGTCCAGCGCGTCATCGAGCCCCGCCATCACCTGGGCCCGATTCGGATGGAGGGAGTCGAACGCACCGCATCGCACCAGCTGTTCGAGAACACGCCGGTTTACTTTGGCCGAATCGATCCGCTCGCAGAAATCATAAACGGACTGAAACGGCCCATCCTCCCTGCACTTCAGGATGACCTCGATCGCGTTCTCGCCGACGTTCTTGACGGCACCGAGTCCGAACCGGATCATCCGGTTGACCACATGGAACGTCTTGCCGCTTTCGTTCACGTCCGGGGGCAGAATTTTTATTTCCATTGCCGCGCACTGGTTTATCAGCTTCACCACCTGGTCCGAACTGCTGAGGAAACTGTTCATCAAGGCGGCCATGAACTCAACCGGGTAATGCGCCTTGAGCCATGCCGTATGGTAGGCGATGAGCGCATAAGCGGCACTGTGGGACTTATTGAACCCGTACTCCGCGAATTTTGCCATGAGGTCGAAAATATGGTTCGCCGTTTTGGCTTCGATTCCGTTTTCAACGGAACCTTTCACGAACCGTTCCCTCTGGGCGTTCATAAGTTCAGCGATCTTCTTGCCCATCGCGCGGCGGAGGATGTCGGCTTCCCCCAGGCTGTAATTTGCCATGACGCTGGCAATTTTCATTACCTGTTCCTGGTAGAGGATAACCCCGTAGGTCTGCTCCAGGATCGGTTTGAGTGACTCCAGCTCGTATTTGACCTCTATTTCGCCATGCTTTCCCTGGATGTAGAGTTCGACCATCCCGCTTTCCAGAGGGCCGGGGCGATAGAGGGCGACCAGGGCGACAATATCTGAAAACGCCTCCGGCCTGAGCCTTACCAGGATGTCCCGCATCCCGGAACTTTCAAGCTGGAAGACCCCGGTAGTGTCTGCCCGGCTGAGAAGCGCATATGTGTCCGGATCGTCCAGGGGGAGTTCGTCCATCTTGACCTCCACCCCGTGGTTTTCCCGGATCATGTTGATTGCATCGTTTATGACCGTGAGGTTTCGCAGGCCGAGGAAGTCAAACTTGATCAGGCCTGCCTTCTCGACGTATTTCATCGCGAACTGGGTTACGAGTTCGCCTTCCGGACCGACGTAGAGAGGCATGTACTCGACGATCGGCTTGTCGGCCATAACTACCCCGGCCGCGTGAGTCGAGGCGTGGCGTGTGAGCCCTTCCAGGGAGAGGGCTACCTCGAAAAGCTCCCGGATCTGGGGATTCTCCTTTTGGAGTTCGACCAAACGGG
The DNA here is from genome assembly GCA_023416335.1 of Pseudomonadota bacterium. The sequence goes on from JAEZHY010000245.1 coordinate 6,565, forward strand.
GTTCCTGTTGCATGGCCCTGTTGAGGTCGATTCCCAGGGTGGGTGGAATCAATTTGGCAATCCGGTCCACGTCGTTGTACTGCATGGCCAGTGCGCGCCCGACGTCGCGGATGACGGCGCGGGCCTGCATGGTGCCGAACGTGGCGATCTGGGCTACCCGGTCTTTTCCGTACCGGTTCGTAACATACTCGATGACCCGGTCGCGGCCGACGACGCAGAAATCCACGTCGATATCGGGCATGCTTATGCGCTCGATGTTCAGGAAGCGCTCGAAGATCAGTCCATGCTCGATGGGATCGAGATCGGTAATTCGCATGACATACGCGATAAGGCTCCCGGCAGCCGATCCACGGCCCGGCCCGACGGGAACGCCGTTGTCTTTCGCCCAGTTTATGAAGTCGGACACAATGAGGAAATACGCGGGAAAACCCATCTGTTTTATGATGTCGAGTTCGTACTCAAAACGCGTCTTGTATTCCTCAAGGTCCTGGTCGGAAAAAGCAGGCCGCTTGTGGCGTATCCCCGCGATCCTCAGCTCAAAACCCTCCCGGGCCTCACGTTCGAACCGCTCGACAATGTCCTCACCCGGCCCAAGCGGAAAAACGGGGAAATGGTACTCGCCGAGAGGGATCTTCACGTTGCATCTTTCGGCTATGGCGGCACTGTTTTCCAAGGCTTCGGGTATCCAGGAGAAATCCCTCTCCATGTCCTCCGGGGACTTCAGGTAGAGTTGGTCGGTGTGGAACTTCATCCGCTTTTCATCCAGGATCGTCTTTCCGGTCTGGATGCAAAGCAGGATCTCGTGAGCGCGGGCATCGCTTTTGCGCAGGTAATGGCAGTCGTTGGTTGCGACCAGGGGAATGGAAAGTTCACGGCTCAGTTTTACCAGGCCTTCATTGACGACTGTCTGTTCCGGAATGCCGTTCGCCTGGATTTCAAGGTAAAAATTGTCCGGCCCGAATATCTCCGCATATTCGAGGGCTGTCTTGCGCGCGGCTTCCTGCTGATTTCTGAGGATGAGAGTTGCGACTTCACCTTTAAGGCAGGCCGACAGGCCGATGAGCCCCTCGCTGTGTTTCCTGAGTATTTCCTTGTCTATCCTCGGTTTGTAGTAGAACCCTTCGATAAACCCGGCCGACACGAGCTTCAGCAGATTCTGGTATCCGGTCAGGTCCTTTGCGAGCAGAACCAGGTGATAGCTTCGATCGTCGTCGCCGTTGCCGTTTCCTTCCGACTTCAACTGTCCCCGATCATGCCGGCTTCTCGGTGCAACGTAGGCTTCACACCCAAGGATCGGCTTGATCCCGTACTTCTTGGACATTTCGTAGAATTCCAGGGCGCCAAACATATTCCCATGGTCGGTCATCGCGATGGACGACATTCCGAAATTCTTGGCGGTTTCGAGCAGGTCCTTGAGCCTGATGGCTCCATCTAGAAGGCTGTACTGTGTATGGACGTGCAGATGAATAAACGAGGACATCAGGAAATCTTCTCCTAAACGGGGTTTTGAAAGCATCATACTAGCACAAAGCCGCATCACCTTCCCGCAAAATTGGCCCTCACAAAAAAAGTCAAGAAAATCAAAGGAAATACCGTTTAGAGATTTGAAAGCTATCATCTCAGACGAACGGAAGGGTTCCAGAAATGCAACCGGACAAGATCATCTCGCTGCTGATAGATCTCCAGGAAAAAGCGGACACGCATACGACGGAATACCTCAGATTGCAATATCTGCCCGGGAACAAGGCGAAAGCGACCGCACATCAGAGAAAAGCGCTCAAGCTTCGGACCAGGATTCTCGACCTGATCCGCAAAATCGCCCTGGCCGAAGGGGAAGATGCAAGTCATGTTTTCGAGCCGAAAGAATCAGGAAACGCACAGGCAGGCAAGCCCGACACCTCTGCCGCCTAGTTCATCGAAATATTCCTTTACCTTGCCGCCGATTAGTTATAGAAACCCGGCTATGGACAGGCCGGACCTCTTTTTGTAAAATCGGCAAATCGCACACAAAGAACGCAATCGAGTCTCGGCCCGTAGTTCTCTCTGCATTTATTCTTACGGAGCAAGCTTTATTTTTACAGCCTCGACGGACACCATTTGAAGGAAAATTTCTATGTGCGGCATTGTTGGGTACATCGGAGCCGGTGAGGGGAAGGACATTTTAATAAACGGCCTCAGGAGGCTGGAATATCGGGGCTACGACAGCGCCGGAATAGCGATGCTGAGTTCCGACTGCAGGCTCCAGATCGTACGATGCGAAGGCAAACTTTCCGGCCTGGAAAACAGGTTGGCGGATTGCCCTGTCAACGGATCGGTCGGAGTCGCGCACACGCGCTGGGCTACTCATGGCAGACCTTCGGAAGAAAATGCCCACCCGCATCGATCCGGGCCTTTCGCGCTGGTCCACAACGGAATCATCGAGAATTACGCGGCTCTCAAATCGGAGCTGGAGAGCCAGGGCCATCGCTTCTCCTCGCAGACGGACACGGAGGTTATCGTTGCTCTTCTCGACCATGAATCGAGGAAGGTCGAAGACTATCGCCAGGCCGTGCGCAATACGCTGAGAAAACTCAGGGGAAGCTTCGCGATCGTAATCGTAAACGAGCAGGAGCCAAACCAGCTGGTGGCGGCCAGGCGGGAAAGCCCTCTCATCCTGGGCCTTACCGACGATGCTTTTCTGCTGGCATCCGATGTGCCGGCCATCCTTCCTTATACGCGACAGGTAGTCTACCTCAACGACGACGAACTCGTGTTCATTTCAAGAAACGATTACCGGATAGAATCCCTCCCGGACGGGAAAGAACGGAAGCCCGAACCCCACTGGGTGGATTGGAATCCGATCATGGCCGAGAAGGCCGGCTACAAGCATTTCATGCTCAAGGAAATTTACGAGCAGCCCCGGGCAGTCATCGATACCTTCCGCAGCGTTATCGACCTCGAAAACAAACAGATCCGGTTCCCCGAACTGAATCTGGACGCCGAACTTCTTCGGAAGATCGAGAAGGTCTGCCTCGTTGCATGCGGCACATCCTATCACGCCGCGCTGGTCGCAAAATATACGATCGAAGCCTTCTGCAGGGTCCCGGTCGAAGTTGACCTCGCCTCGGAGTTCCGGTCCCGCAACCCGGTCCTCGACGACAAGGTCCTCCTGCTGGTCATCAGCCAGTCGGGGGAGACCGCCGACACCCGGGCGGCCCTCAAGGAAGGGCTGGACAAGGGTGCCCATTGCAGGGCAATCGTAAATGTGGTCGGAAGCAGCATTGCCAGGATGGCGCACGGCGTGATCTACACGCACGCGGGACCGGAAATCGGAGTGGCTTCGACCAAAGCCTTTACGACCCAACTGGTCGCGCTCTACCTGCTGGCGCTCTACTGGGCTTCGGAACTGGGAAAGCTGCCCAGAGACCGCGTTGAGCAATTGATACAGGACATGATAGAACTCCCCGGGAAGATGGAAAAAGTACTCGCCGATGCCGACAAAATCGGTGCCTGGGCCAGGAGATTCATGATCTACAAGGACTTCCTCTATCTTGCCCGCGGTCCTCTCTATCCGATTGCGCTGGAAGGCGCGCTCAAGCTCAAGGAAATTTCCTACATCCATGCGGAAGGATATGCCGCCGGCGAGATGAAGCACGGGCCGATAGCCCTGATAGACGGGGACATGCCGGTCATGGTTCTACTGAAGCAGGGTCCGCTTTTCGAAAAGATGATTTCGAACATCCAGGAAGTGAAAGCACGGGACGGCATCACTATCGCCCTTATCGAAGATGCCCCCAGCGATATTGTTGGACCGGCCGAGAATCAATTCATCATGCCCGCTTCATCGGATTGGCTCTCGCCTGTCCTCTATTCCATTCCGTTGCAGCTTTTCGCCTATCATGTCGCCGTCCTGCGCGGCACCGACGTCGATCAGCCAAGAAACCTGGCCAAGAGCGTGACGGTGGAATAGGCCGGCGTGCGCGGACAGAGTAGCCTGGCAAGTTCCACATAGTTATTTAATGTAGCGGGGCTCTCAGCCAAAATCTGAGAGCCCCGTTTTTTTCAGTTCACTGCTCACGGTTCACTGTTCACTGTCTGTTCACTTTTCTTTCGCATGTACATACAACAGGCTCCCGCCTTTTATCCTGTCTATCACCGCCTCCGCGTATTCCCTCGGGATTGCGGGACATCCAAGGCTTCGCCCCAGCCTGCCCCGGTTCAGCACAACCGAATGCGGCCCCGCATAGTGCGCTCCGTGCATAACGATCTTGCGGCTCAAGGCATTGTCGTTTATGCCCTTCTGCAAACCGATCAGTTCCAGGGTGGGACCCAGTTTACCGTAATATTTGCTTCCGGTCCGAAAGAATCCCCGGGAACTCTGGAAAGACTCGTGAGAGTTCGAAAATTTCGTCGCGTAAAGCCAGCCCGAATTCTTTCCGTGCGACACCAGAAGCTTCTGGACAGCGCCATTATCCAGATTTATCAAATACAACCGGTTGGAGCTGGACGGCTTCGTATAATCTATCACTGTGAGATAATGGAGATTTTTGAATTCGCGCCGGTGTACGCGGAGATACTCGAAAGCGATCGAAAAAGGATCGCCCCCTTCGAAGGTGCCTTTGATCTTGGGCACCGGAGGCAGCGGTTTGAAAACTGCCGAAGATCTCCTGCCCAGCCATTGGTCCGGCCAGGCAAGCAGCAGAACCGCGAATGCGACAAGTATTATGATAAGGATCTTTCCTGGTTTGCTCATGAATCGTTCCTGAATGTTTCACTAAACGAATGGCTGCAATGTTAAAACTTGCGGGATAAAATTGGAACTGGAAAGTGGGACAAATCCGTCCCGAAATGGGCGGCAATCGATTCTACTTTCATGGCGTGCCCTGATCTGAGTTAGCAATTGACATAACTGGGGAAAACTGCTAGTCAATAATTCTGGAACCGGAACTTAGGGTCAAGCCGAATCGGCTTTTCAAAAGGGTGCCAGCCAGGCGCCCTTTTAGTTTTTGCTTGTGAGGCAGGACAGAACAATGGGACATGACAGCGGACGTATCGTTATGGAAGGTCGGGAGATCCAGGCTGCCCTGGAGCGGCTTGCGAACGAGATAATCACCGCAACTCAGGACCCGCGAAAACTTGCCCTCGTCGGGATCCATACGGGTGGGGTTTTCCTGGCCCGGAGGCTGGAGTCCATCATATCCCGAAAGCTCTCGGTCTCCGTTCCGGTCGGCAGCCTTGATATTACTTTGTACAGGGACGACTGGACACGGCTCCATACACAGCCGGTGCTCAAGGGGACAAACCTCCCCTTCCGTATTGACGATCTCGAACTGGTCCTCGTGGACGATGTTCTCTACACCGGACGAACGATCCGGGCTGCGCTGGATGCCATCATCGATTACGGCCGGCCCAAAAGGGTCCAGGTGGCCGTCCTGGTTGACAGGGACCACCGGGAGCTTCCGATCTGCGGCCAGTTCGTCGGATTCGCACTCGAGACGCAGGCTGAGGAACAGGTCAACGTACTTCTTTCCGAAAAAGACGGCGTGGACAGAATAGTGGTCGAAAGTCCCCGAACCGTGCATTCGGAGGCAGGCGCCTGATATTGCTGCGATGAGGCTGCAAGGACGGCCTGCGGAGCGGTCCGGCAGCAGACCTCGGGCACATGTGAAAAGCGGCAGGAATTTCCATTTGAAAATTCCTGCCGGAAGTGGTAAATACTCTCTGTTCGAGCGGGAGTAGCTCAGTTGGCTAGAGCATCAGCCTTCCAAGCTGAGGGTCGCGGGTTCGAAGCCCGTCTCCCGCTCCACTTTCAGAATTGATCGCAATCCGACCGCCGGCAGTTTTTGCTTGCGGTTTCTTTTTTGGAGGGCCGGTAATGAGGGCTCTCCTTTTTTATTTTAATGGGGATGCAAAATCTCGTCGGATCAGAGAAATCGCGATGGATCAACAATGGAAGCCGGCCGGACATCTCTAATCCAATATGCAAGTTGGAGATTACACTGGAAAGAATCTTTGTCGGACTCTTCCGGTCCGTTGCATTTTTTTCGATTGACCCGATGATTAAGATCAAACTAGACGGGCACTGGCATGCATATTGGGGGAAAAATGAAAACAGTCAGAATCGTGTACCGGCAGGAGAGTGATGGAATGTGGCTGGGCCACTTTGAGGCCTACCCGGACTACATGACTCAAGGCGAGACTCTCGAAGAACTGAAAGACAATCTCCGAGACATCCTCATTGACCTGGAGAGCAAGAATATTCCAATGATACGGACCCACTAGGATATGGCGGTCTAACGACGTTTCAGCCATCGCAAAAGCAACTCAGGAATTCCCCTCCTTCTATCGCATGTCGTAGAGTTGTTTTCCATCATAAGCAATAAAAATCTCCTTTCGGGACGGATCGAAACAGATACGATCGAAAACACGAAGCACCTCGCATAGCCGCCCTCCTCGCTCGATATGGCATGCGCGAAAGGCATCTGAGCGGCGGCGTTCGGTATAACCATAACCGCAAAACTATCCTTCTTACATCACGTACGTGCAAAATACGGGATTCAGCCAATTTAAGTTCCCGCATCCTGTTCTTAAATCAGCAATTAATCCGGCAATGAAAATCGAGGAAGGGCCACCCTAACCGATCCCTTGCAACCATGCGAGGCCCTTATGCACCGATACATCTTTGTCCTGATCTGGTTGGCCCTGATGTCTTCTTTCAGTTACTGGCTGGTGTTGTTGATTCGTTGACCCGATGCGCAGGTGCCACCTCTTGAGCGAGGTGATGTCATGGAATGGTACTTTTGGCTCCTGATCTGGATCCTGGCAAGCTTTCCGGCATCGCTGCTTATCTGCAGATGCTTTTCCGTCGGAGAGGAACAACCTGAAGACAGGTAAACAATGCCCGGAAGGGAATTCCCAAAATCCGGGTGATTAAGCCCAAGCCGCTTTCAGGACTGCCGTCTCGCATGAGAACTGGGCAAACCGCCTCTCTCCCTCCCCGGCATCAACATTCGCATTCGAACAGGAAGTGTCCTTTTGTATTCATTGAAACAGCCGGATCAATCGGCTTCATCTTTCCCTTTCAGACGACGGATCTTGAAATAGAACGTGAGTACGCCAAAGAGGAACAGAGCCAACCCGCTGATACAGAGAAACCAGGCCCTCCATTCAATCAGGGAGTCCATCCCGCCGCGAAACAAAATGAGTCCAACGACAATTCCAAGAAGAGCAAAAAAGTTCAGCAACATTTGATGTCCTCTTTTTCTTTAGAAGGAACCCACAGCCCACCCGAGCCGAATCTCTCGATTTATAAACTGAGGTACGCACTATTGCAACCGATTCGAACAACTATGACGATCCGGTGATGCACCGGCACGAAAAAGGATGGCGAAACAAAAGGAAGAGGAGAGAGGCGGTTTGTCCCCGTTCCACCCCTCTCCTCAAGTAAGGAGGCTAACGACAAGAATATTATAACTCATCGATTTAAAAGGAATATCCTTGACACAATAATTATTTTTAAATCTAATTCATTATCACCTGCGCACTTCCGGTCCGAATGGGTATTTTTGAGAGCATAGCACCGGGATACGGAAAAAGATTCTGCCCCAGCCCGGCAGGCCGCCCCCTTTGCCTACCGGCGCTCATGGAGCCGGAAACTCGATTTTTGAGTCTGACCTTTTTGATTCAACAGCTCTTATTACTAAATAAATATCCATTTTAGGCTATTGTTATCCCCTCTTTTTCCCCCTGCAAATCCCCCCTCCCCTCTCATTCAGCAAAGCTAACTTTTATCTATTTGTAATCGCAACAGTTTTTATCCACTTAGGTAAATCCATCTCCCCATCTCTATCCCCCTTATTCCCCCTACCATAATAGATTCTTCAAGAATAAAAGAGAGCCCGAACACTGTCGGAATGGATGCGCATGCATCCATTATAAACGACGTTTATTGGGGCGGTTCGACAGTACACACCACTCCTACCCGTTACCGCGATGTGATACAGCCTGCCGGCTCCCACGACTTCAACGTTGACGGGATGCAAGTGACAAAAAGCGAAGGGCGGATGTCGGTCCGTCTTTACGGGTCTGATTTCTCGAGCAGTTCACCCGTCCCAATCCCACCGACGGTCATTCTCCTCGGACCGGAGCTTGCGGGAATGGTCGTGTTCCAGAAAAAGTTCATGCTCAGCGGGAACTGATCTGTTGGACACCATCGGCTCGACCCATTCAGTCGGGTCCTGCCGCAGCACACGGAAAGGCATGCCTTATGCGCTGGTATCAATGGGTATTGATTTTCTGGCTAACATCAGGCGTCATCATTTGTATTTGGCTGTCCGGTAGTCTGCGGACAGCCGCCGGGAAGGAATCTGCAAACTCATCCAACGTTTGCGTCGATCGTGCTCGCAGTCCCGGCCATAAACAAATTGCTTGCGATTCAGGTCAACCTCTCCAGGCATCACCAAAAGATACCGACTGCATATCCCGGAACATGTCCGCATCGAATTGCAGGATCTGCAGCTCCGAACCTGAATAGCGATTTCATCGCACCGGCTGGAATTGCATCTGCCTCTCTGCGCAAGTTGGCAAAATCGCCTTTCCTGATTGCGGTCTGTGGTTATTTTTGTAGAACCAACATATGAAAGGGAGGCATGCGATGAATCGCTGTTTGAATATTCTTTTGCTGGTTGCCCTGGTCCTCGCCGGAGCTGTGATACTTTCCACCAGGCCCGTCCAGGCTGCTGCTAACGATGGTGCTGCAATCGGCCCGTCTGCATTGGATGGCGTATACACTTTCCAGTCATTCTGGAATTCAAACGACTACAAGTGGTATAACGACTGGCAGCCCGGCAGCGATGCCGACTGGAGAGCGCGCCGCGATTTTGACAGAGACTATGATCGGTCCCGGAGTCCAAGGTCATGTGACTGATCTTTTCGGTGGCCGCTACATCTGCCCATTCTTGAATTCAGGAGGTGAGGATCGTCTCTGAGGCCTCACCTCCGTGCTCTCCGGACAGATGCACCGCATGCCGAGGTCATCAGGCTCGACTCATCGAGTGTTCGAAATTGAAGTTATATTGACAGTTGAAGCGGCTCTGTTAATGTATGGCAACGGTGTTGTTTCCAAATAAGAAGATTTATGGACACCACGACTCACCCCGCAACCTGCCGACCCTGAGGTGCTCCGGTGCAATGCAGACTTCGAGCGCGATCCTCACTGCGATTTTATCTCGGAAGCTTCTTAATCTTTTTCGTTCTTTTCGGCTTTCTCCCGCTTGCATCGCCTGCACAAATCGAACTGACCGACCAGGAAAGAAGATGGCTCGCTGAACACCGCACCATCAGGCTGGCTCCCAACCCGGACGGTCCCCCCCTGGAGTTTTTCGACCAGACAGGAAATTATCAAGGTATTGCTGCGGATTTCGTGGCGCTGATCGAGCAGCAGTTGGACATCCGCTTCGAAGTCGTCAAAACGAAAAGCTGGAGTGAGGCTCTGTCTAAACTGAAGAACAAGGAAGTGGACGTGCTCGGAGGGGCGGCAAGAACTCCCGACCGATACAAATTCATGCTTTTTACGGATACATATACCGAATTCCCGTCCGTCCTCATAGTGAGTGCAAGTCTCGATGAAGCGCTGTCAATCGATGATCTCGCGAAGATGCGCGTTTCAGTGGTCTCCAAATCAGCTGACCATGACCACATCAGCAGCCTTTTCCCTTCCATGTCCCTGGATCCGGTCGACAACGTCGAAGCCGGACTAAAGAAGGTTTCCTTCGGTTCATCGGATGTGCTGGTGGCGAACCTGGCCACAGCCACATATTATATCGAGAAGCAGGGGATACTCAACCTCCGCAATGCAGGCCGGAGCGGAGCCTCTCATCCTATCGCATTTGCCTGCCGGAAGGATTGGCCGGAGTTTGTCGGGATCCTCAACAAAGCTCTGGGCGCTATAGACGCAGAAACGAAAAGAAGCATATTCCAGAAATGGGTGCATTTGTACAAGGACGACCAGTTTGCAAAATACTGGGGACTTTTGGTCCTGGCGATTGCCGCTCTGGCTGTCATATCTTTCACTGTCCTGCTGTGGAACAGGTCTCTGAAAACCCTGGTGGATGAGAGGACCCGGGAGTTGCACAGGGAACTCACCGAACGAAGGCGAATCGAGGATTCTCTGCGCGAAAGCGAGCAAAGATTTCGAGCCCTGGTGGAAACAACGAGCGACTGGGTTTGGGAGGTCGATCTGAATGCCGTATACACTTATGTCAGCCCAAAGGTAAAAGACCTCCTGGGATACGAACCGCAAGAAG
>JAEZHY010000084.1 GCA_023416335.1 Pseudomonadota bacterium
AGGCTCAGCAGAACGGAATTTGCCACGTCGCGCTCGCTCAGGCCGATCTGCGACGCCTTGATGCGATCGACCGCGAAGTGTATTTCGGGCTGATCGGCAGGTTGCTGAACTCGCAGGTCCACGGCCCCCGGGATATTGCGGATTTTTTCGACCAGTTCCGAGGCGACGACCCGATTTCGTTCGCGGTCCTTGCCGACAATCTGGATATCGAATGGAGCAGGCAGCCCGAAGTTGATCGTCTGGTTCACTATGTCGGCCGGAAGAAAATAGAAACCGGCCTCCGGGAATTCACGGTTAAGCCGCGCCCGAATGCGCCGGGCGTAATCGCTCGTGCACTGGCGACCGTGCTTGAGCGAAACGAGAATATCGGCATCGCAGGTACCCGTCAGACCGTTATCGACATAGGTGAGCGGGCCGCCAAAGGGGATGCCGATATTGTCGAGAATCCCAGTGATTTCGGCCTTCGGAACTTCCTGTCGAATCACGTTTTCGATCCGTTCCACGAGCGCGGCGGTTTCCTCGATGCGCGTCCCGCTGTGAGCACGCACATGGAGGCGGAGCTGGCCAGCATCTACTGCCGGGAAAAAATCCCGCCCCAGTTGTGGAATCAGGAAACAGGTTCCGATGCAAAACGCTAGAAACAGGACAGTGAAGGCCACGCGGTGGGTTAAAGCGGCTCCGAGCAGCCGACCGTAGGCTTCCCTGAATCGGGTAAAACCACATTCGAATCCCTTCTGAATTCGAGCGAAAAGCCTCACGAATGCCGATCCAGACTCAGCAACTCCAATACCTAAGCATTCGGTATTGCTGTAGAACCACATCACAAGGGTTGGGATCAATGTACGCGAGAGAATATAACTGGCCAGCATGGCGAAAACGACCGCTTCCGCCATCGGGGCGAACAGGAAGCGGGCCACACCGGACAGGAAAAACATCGGAACGAACACAATGCAGATGCAGAGAGTCGATACAAGAGCAGGAAGGGCAATTTCCCGCGCCCCGTCGAGAATAGCCGGAACGGTCGGCTTCCCGCCCGCCATCTGCCGATGAACGTTTTCGAGTTCCACTGTCGCATCGTCCACCAGAATGCCGACAGCCAGGGCAAGACCGCCGAGAGTCATCAGGTTGATCGTCTCTCCCAGCGCGCTGAGCAAGGCAAGCGAACTGAGAATGGAAAGAGGGATGGAGAGCGCTATGATGAAAGTGCTCCGCCAGGTTCCAAGGAAGAGCAGAATCATTATCGCTGTCAGACCCGCCGCGATCGCGCCTTCCTTTACAACGTCCTTCACGGCGGCACGCACAAAGATGGACTGATCGGCAAAGTCTTTCACCTCCAGATCGGGCGGAAGACCGCTCAGAATTCGCGGCATAAGCTTCTTTATGCCGTCCACGACGGCGATAGTCGATGCCGAGCCGCTTTTGAGGACTGTGAGGAGAACTCCGCGCAAGCCGTCCAGGCGTACAATATTTTGCTGCGGCAGATGGCCGTCATGTACATGGGCAACATCGCTGACCCGTATGACTGCACCGTTCGCGGTCTTCACGGGAAGATCGTTCAATGCTGCCAGCATTGCCGGGCTGTTGTTCAGAGAGATGTTGTACTCCGTTGGGCCGATTTTTGCCGATCCCGTCGGCAGAATCAGGTTCTGGGCGTTAAAGGCATTCACGACATCCTGAGGTGAGAGCCGCTGTGCCTGAAGGGCTGCCTGGTCGATATCGACGGCTACGACCCGAGTCTTCCCACCGTATGGGTACGGCACGGAGGCGCCCCGCACCGTCATGAGCCCGACCCTCACCTGGTTGAAGGCGAGGTCCTGCAGTTCCTGCTCGGACAGGTTCTTGCCGGCCAAGCTCACCTGCAGGATCGGAACCGATGAAGTATTGTAGCGGATTATGATCGGCGGGTTCACTCCGGGAGGCAGAAAACGCAAAACCGAATTCGCGCTGGCCGTCACCTGCGCCACTCCCTCGGGGACGGAGGCGCCGGGCTGGAGAAACACTTTAATGACGCCCGCGCCGTTATACGACGTGGACTCGACGTGCTCTATATCGTTTACCTGGGCGCTTATCATACGCTCATGGCTGTAAACGATCCGGTCCTCCATCTCCTTTGCGCTCAGGCCGCTGTAGGTCCAAACCGCGCTGACAATCGGGAGGTTTATTGCGGGAAAAATGTCGGTAGGGGTGCGCAGGAGCACCAAAGGCGACAGGAGCAGCAACACCAGGGCTGCAGCAATGAAAGTGTACGGCCGATTCAATCCGAGTCTTACAATCCACATGTTCGCCTCCGTACATTTCCGAAGTGCTGTTGGAGGTTACGCTCTGAAAGTAAAGTGCTTTCTAATAGTTGTTATGCTAACTATTCTACTAAAAAAATTATGCGCCGAGGTTCCGGCGTACCCGTTCCAGGACGCGCTTCACCATTTCGAGTTCTGCCGGATGCACTCCCTTGTAGGCTTCTTCGAGCAGCAACCGGGCCGCCCGCGAGACGTTTTCCCACACTTCCGCCGCTTTTTCCGTAAGCACGATACGATTAACCCGGCCGTCTTCGGGGTCGCTTCGACGGGTCACCCACCCGTCCCGCTCCATCCGATCCACCAATCGCGCGGTTGTGGCAGGAGTGATCGAAAGGCGGTCCGCAAGTTCCGTCTGCGAGAGTGGACCCAGAGCGGTAAGATGCGCAAGGGCCATGTGCTGCACGGGGCTGACCCCTGTGCCTCTCAGTTTTACTTCGAGCGCAGCGATGAACGCCTTCAACGTCAAATTGCAATGAAATCCCAGACTTTCATAAGGATCGAGTGCCGGCATGATAACCTCCCTGGAATTATTATTAGTATACTAATTAATGACTTCGACAATGTCAATCAAAAAACCTTCTCTCCTCTTTGCCGGATCCAAACTCATTCGCGATCTGTCCCAGTTCTCCCTTCCTCCCCGGCCCGAGCGACATTACCGTCAACACGGCGAGCACCCTGGATGCAGCCGGGGTCGGTTTTGGTGTTCTTGGCTGGGAGGAAAGATGCTGCGGCAGCACAATGAAGAGGATGGGCGTCGGGGGAGAATTCGAAAGGCTCACGCATGAAATATCGGCCTCTTTCAGTCACTCGGAATAAAGCCCGGGAAGGAGCGAAAAGGAATCAAGGTAGCTGGGATTTTCGTAAATACTCCCGGGCAAGGATGCCGGCTTTCGACCGAGTATTTCGTCGGCATGGAGGCTCATCGAACCGCCTGGGGTTGGGAGCATTCCGGGAAAAAAGTCCCGGCGATCGGGATCAAAGCTATAATAATAAGAATTCCCAAAAACAGGACACCCATCCTCTTTTCCGCTCTGTCATGCATTCCGAAGTGCTCCGGCATATACTCATTTGACTAATCTTTCCACCCCTTGCCCGCCCAAGGGAACAACATATTCCATACCCTTGAACCGTTGTCCCATTTCATGCATTAATTCAACACGCAGTTCGTTCATCTTCTTCTCAAGATGACTTGAGGGCATTCCACTGATAAGAAAGTCGGCGGTCCCATGCTCATCGATGCGGCAGAACATCGCCATCTTGTCTCCCGAGTATTGCAGGACCTTGAATGTATCACCGGAGTTTTTTTCAGAGCGCGGGTACGGGTATATGTCGGGCGTCAGGCCGTTGGCCTTTGCAACCTTATCGATGGCTGCAGCTACTTCTTCCGGATCCGGACAGGGAAACTCGTCAGCCATTCGAAAAGCGTAATGCTGTTTCATTGGCGCTACCGACGTACCCATAATCGCAAAAAGCGCCAGCACGACAATTGGCATGGCCAGAGCTTTTCTGATCGTCGGAGTGGTAGTCTTCGCGCCCCTCGGAGACTCAGTCAATGCTATCGCAAGTGGAATCGTAATGACGGCAAACAGGTCGGAATAATCGACAACCCTTCCGAAGTGAATGGCCCCTTGTGACTGAATAAACAGGATGATCGGATCTGAAAGAGGGCTTTTCCAGAATGCAAATATCAAGGCGATGAGCAACCCGATCATCCGACGATGACTCGGAACAAGTGCGGCAAGCAACATCGTGACCATGAACACCCCGGAAAAGTCGGAGAGTTTTCCGGTTATCCAGTTGTGGTAAGCAGCTTTCAGGAAAAGATCGTTCAGAAGCAAGGCGGCAAGAGACAGCATAAAAGGCCAGGTAATGAGCACTTGCAGCCTGGTAAAGATGCTTTGGTGCGGCATGGCTCTCCTCCGAATTTAACCGATCGTATCATAGACCCGACTTTTGAGCCCCAAATGCTCAAACCTGCTTTGCAAAGCATTGCATCGAAATCTGCCACAAACCCACATCTTTGTCCAAGAAGAGATGAAGATACGGTTGGGACATCTTCCCGGGGTACACGTGTCTTCCCTTTGACGTATATGCACTTAGAATTAGATTGCATCCAGAGAGGAGATGGATCGTCTAATGCGCACAACTACGTGATATAGGTCGACATCACGATAAAGAAAGAAATTGAGCCGCAGGCACATGGAAATTAAAATTAGAGGCGGTGGGACGACGCAATCATCTTCTGGATGCCGGCCCTGACCGGCAGGCAATTTCTCATGAGGAATGCTGTCGCTAAATTATGGAGAATAATCAATCAACTCTTGATCATTTTCATCCTCTCGTAGCAAGCTGGTTTGCCGAATCCGTCGGCGTACCAACCGATTTGCAGGCGCTTGCCTGGCCCCGGATCGCGGCAGGAGAACACCTCCTTATCTCAGCTCCGACGGGAAGCGGCAAAACCATGGCCGCATTCCTGTGGGCGATCAACGAGTTGATCACCGGGAAATGGCCTCTCGGCCGAACCGGCGTCCTATACATTTCTCCTCTCAAGGCACTCAATAACGATATCCGGAGAAACCTCGTCAGGCCGCTTTCCGAATTAAGAACCGTTTTCGCGAGATCGGGAATGCACCTGCCGCCTATAGGGATCGGAGTCAGGAGCGGCGATACGCCCCAGTCCGAGCGGCGGCGGATGCTTCGCGAGCCGCCGGAAATCCTGATCACAACGCCGGAAAGCCTCAACCTGCTCCTGAGTTCCCAGAGCGGGCGGTCCATTCTGACTAACATCCGAACAGTGATCCTGGATGAAATTCATGCGGTTGTGGACAGTAAGCGCGGCGTGCATCTCATTACCGGGGTCGATCGGCTGGTGCCGCTTTCCGGTGAGTTCCAGCGCATCGCCCTTTCAGCCACCGTCCGGCCGCTCGAAACGGTTGCCCGGTTTATCGGCGGCTCCCGAATGATCGGCGATCCCAAAAGCCCCGAATATACGGCACGGCCGGTCCGCATCGTTTCCTCCGCCCGGAAGAAGGACTACCGGCTCACCATCCGGTCTCCCGAGCCTCCCGCCTACTGGGGCGAGAGTGACTCCTTCTGGCAGCCTTTCGTGCAGGAAGTCAAAAAGATAGTCCGGAGGAACCACTCCACCCTGATTTTTGCCAACAGCAGGCGGCTGTGCGAAAAGCTCACGCACCTGATTAACGAGGACGAACCGGCCCCTCTTGCCTATGCCCACCACGGGTCCCTTTCCCGGGAGATCCGAACCGAGGTGGAAAGGAAGCTCAAGGCGGGGCAACTTCGTGCCATTGTTGCGACGAACTCACTGGAACTGGGCATCGATATCGGAGCACTCGACGAGGTGGTCCTGCTCCAGGCGCCCTTGTCGGTTTCATCCGCAATCCAGCGCATCGGAAGGTCGGGCCATCGCGTAGGGGAAACCAGCCGCGGAGTCCTGTTCCCCACAGATGCCCAGGATATTCTGCACACCACCGTACTGGCCGGGGGAGTCCTGAGTCAGGACATCGAAGCGGTGCACCCCGTTATCGCCCCCCTGGACGTGCTGGCGCAGATCATCGTTTCGATGACCGGCGTCGAAACGTGGGACCTCGATGAACTCTATGCCCTTCTCAGGACCAGCTATCCCTATCAAACGCTCGGCCGACGGCAGTTCGATCTCGTAATCGACATGCTGGCGGGCCGGTATGAAGGCAGCCGCGTGCGCGAACTGAAGCCGCGGATCGCCGTCGATAAGCTCGAAAACACGGCTACTGCGCGAAAAGGCGCACTGCAGGCGGTCTATTTTTCCGGCGGCACAATTCCCGACAGGGGCTATTTCCATCTGCGGCATAACGAAAGCGGGGCCTACATCGGGGACCTGGACGAGGAGTTCGTCTGGGAAGCAAAAATGGGGCAGGTGTTTACCTTCGGCACCCAGAACTGGAAGGTCGAGCGGATCACACATAACGACGTCTTCGTCACTCCGGCAAGGCCCGGCGCCGCGGCCCCACCCTTCTGGAAGGCCGAAGAGAACCTGCGCGACTCTCATTTTTCCGAGCGGATCGCGGACTTCCTCGAAGCGGCCGAGGAATTGCTGGAAGACCCCGAGGTGAAGCAATTCCTCCAGCAAGCATCTCTTACGGATACCGGGTCGCTTGAGAAACTGAAGCTTTTGCTCGATGCCCGGTGGTTCCTTATGCATCCGCAGGCTTCCTATTTTGCTCTTCAAAACCTCGAACACAGCGCCCTGGAACGGCTCATCTCCTTCCTGCTGAGACAGAAGGAGGCGACGGAACGCCCTCTGCCGCACCGGCATCATCTGCTGGTAGAGCACGTCGGCTCGGGACCGGGAGCATATCCCGGCAATCAGATAGTGCTGCATACGATCTGGGGAGGCCGCATAAACCGGCCGTTTGCCATGGCTCTGGAGGCCGCCTGGGAAGAGCGCTTCGGGTACAGTCCGGAAATCTATCCCGGAAACGATTCCGTCATGCTGCAGCTCCCTCACGATGCGGGCGGCGATGAGATCCTGTCCCTGGTCACCAGCTTCAACTTTTCCGGGCTGATCAGGAAGAAACTAGAAGGATCCGGATTTTTCGGGGCAAGATTCCGTGAATGCGCAGGCCGGGCGCTGCTCCTGCCGCGGAGGCAGATGAACGAGCGTATGCCGCTCTGGCTGAGCCGCCTCCGTTCTCAACGGCTGCTTCAATCCGTGCTTCAGTATGAGGATTTCCCGATCTTGCTGGAAGCATGGCGCACCTGCCTGAGAGACGAACTCGACCTGGAAGGGCTCAAAAGAGTTCTCATCGGACTGGAATCCGGCACGATCACATGGACCGAAGCTCAAACCGGTCACCCGAGCCCAATGGCGCAGTCCATATCATGGCCCCAGATCAACCAGTACATGTATATGGGCGACCAGCCGGCGGCGGCAGGTTCGAAACTCCGCTCCGATCTTCTGCACGAGGTCGTTTCAACACCCGAACTTCGCCCGGCGGTTTCACTTGAGGTCGCCCAAAATTTCGATCTCAAGCGCAGACGGCTGAGCCCGGGGTATTCTCCGGACAGTGCCCGGGACCTGATCGAGTGGGTAAAGGAGCGGCTCCTTTTGCCCAAGGCTGAATGGGACATGCTGCTCGCAGCCATGGAGCACGACCACGGGATCGATCTCGAGACGGTGCTTTCGTCGACAGCCGCCAAGCTCGCGCGAGTACATCCTCCCGGGGCGAACGAGCCGCTGATCGTCGCACTCGAAAATCTTCCGCGCCTGAATCGCGGCCTGAACTGGGACCTCGACTCGATATCCCCGGCAAGGCCGGACTCCGGTGATGCCTACCCAGTTTCCGAGTTACGGGATACTCTGTCGCAAATCGACGATTCCGACACTATCTCCGACGATCCGGACGAGCTGTTTACGACCATCCTTTCGGAATGGATCCAGTTTTACTCGCCCCGGGATATTGAATTCGTCAGGACGACGCTGGGAGTGGACAAAGAGCGTCTTTCCGCGGCGGTGGAGGCGCTGATCGATTCGGAAAGGCTCATTTCGGGCCGGCTCATCGAAAATGCAGAACACGAAAGCATCTGTGACATGCAAAACTTCGAGATGCTGCTCCGAATTTCCCGCGCAGCGGCCGTGCCTGCCTTCTCCGCGCTTGGGATCGAATCCCTGCAGCCTTTCTTAGCTTTGTGGCAGGCCCTTGCCGCACCCGAATCCGAAAAAGGGCCGGACGGGCTCTTTCGAAGAATCGAACAGTTGGTCTCCTACCCTGCTTCGGCCGAGCTGTGGGAATCGGAAATTTTTCCGGCCCGGCTGAAACCCTATGACTCCTCCTGGCTGGACTCGATTGTGCAGCAGAGCGATCTTCGCTGGATAGGAATGCCGGGGCGGCGCGTGGCATTCTCGTTCGAACCCGACCTGGACCTGCTGCAGGAAGAAGGCACGAACGATGAGAACCCCGTACGGGCAACCCGCGTGGTGAACGCGTCCGAGGGAAACTCCGCCACGGTGTCAGGGCCAAAGGCAGCGCGGACGTCCGAAGAAGAGGGGCAGTCTACAAGACCCCTCCTCCGTCTCGTTCCCAGCTCCGCCAGGGCCGTAGAAAAAGATGACGCCCCCCTGTCCTGGGTGCATCCCGTGCTGAAAACCGGAGAGCAGCTCAAAGAAACAGAAAAAGTTGATGAGAATTTCGCCCGCCTTTTCGGCAACCCTGGAGTCCGCTACGATTTTTCGACTCTCCTGAGTTTATCCGAAAGCGGGCCGACGGCGCTCGCGGACAGGCTCTGGGACGAAGTCTGGCTTGGAAAGCTTACGAACGACACTTTCGCTTCCCTTCGTCACGGGATCGAAAACAACTTCAAAGTATCGGACCCGGCTACGCTGATGGCAGGATACAGCCGCAGGCGCCGGGGCGGAAAGAGAGCCGCCTATTCCATGTGGAAGGGCTCGCTTCCGATGACCGGGAACTGGATGCGCATCCCATGGCCGAAGCGAGACGATGATCCTCTCGAAAAGATCGAGCGGGAAAAAGAACGTGTCAGGCTGCTGCTGGAACGTTACGGCATCCTGTTTCGTGAACTGCTTCAAAACGAGCTGCCCGCATTCGGCTGGAGGAATGTCTTTCGGGCCCTGCGGCTTATGGAACTCTCGGGTGAAGTCCTCACCGGGTACTTCTTCGAGGGAATCCCCGGCCCGCAGTTCATCTCTCGCGAAGCTTTCCGCCTGCTGAAGAGAAAATTTCCCGAGGATTCCACTTACTTCATCTGCGCAACAGATCCGGCATCCGTTTGCGGGATGAGGCTGGAAGCGCTGAAGGGGAAGCTTCCCCGGCGAGTCGGCGGCACCCATCTCGTCTACCACGGCAGCAGGCTGGTCATGGAATCGCGGCGAAACGGAAAGACCCTCATCTTTCATGTGCCCGAAACCGATCCAAACCTGCAATCGTACCTGAGGTTGTTCAACCATCTGCTCACGAGAAGGTTCCAGCCGATGCGCCGCATCTTTATCGAAACCATCAACTACGTGGACGCTTCAGCCAGTCCCTATGCCGATGCATTCAAGGTTGGATTCGACATTTCGGTCGATTTCAAGAATCTGGTCCTATACCAGAAACACGTGCACGCGCGGGGAGCGTGAGAAGGTTCTGTTTTGGCGATGTGATCGAATGGACGAATAGGATTCGGATTTCAATACAATTATCTGATTGCCCCGGAGAGAAAATCTGGACAAAGTACAAGTTGAGTGTTATCGCGCTGATAATGAGTGACGATGATAAAAGGATGCCCATGATCAGGACACAAATCCAATTGACGGAGGAACAGGGTGAGCGATTGAGAGAGCTTGCCCGGGCAAAAAATAAATCAATGGCCGGCATTATCCGCGAAGCACTGGATCAATACCTTGGAAGTCAGGAACCTGGTGGCCGTGCGCTGTACCTGCAAGCCCTCAAGGCTGTGGGAAAGTACCACTGTGATGCTAACGACATCTCGTTTGAGCACGATAAGCATTTGGAAGAGGATTTTGGATCGTGATCGTATTTGCCATATGAACATACCCTCTCAAAGCTCCGGACATCTGAAAAGATGAAGTGAACGAAGGTTTTCAGGACGGATTGGATGCAAATGAGCGGGCGCAATCCAGACTGGAGTCTTGCCGTACCTCCTGCTGTAGACTATGAAAGAAGTACTTCCACATCCCGATCGCAAAAATAAGATTACCATACAAAGCGTGTTCGATTCCTGAAAAGATGAGCGATCCGGTAGTCGAGTAGGTTCGGGCAAAAAACAGGCCGCCTGCCACGGTCAGGCCCACTGTGGCGGGTTCGTCAAATATTATGTGGCCGTACCCAAAGACCATTGCGCTTGCGAAGATCAACAGACGCCGGTCCGGGAAGAGGCTTTGGTAACGGTGGAAGAAGAATCCGCGATAGATAATCCCCTGAGGATATACGGAGAGGAATGGATAGAAAAAGAGAGTAAATACAAACGGGGAATGCCCTTGAATGTTTGAATGGCCGGTTTTATCGATAAGCATCAGTGAACAAACGGCAAGAACGGAGGCAACGGCGGCAAACCTCAGCGCTGTCCACGGCAGCTGTTTCCTCCATTGCCCGACCCGCCAGAATCGGCTGAACTCGAAATTTCGATCCCGGAGAAGCAAAATCGCGCACAGCCCTGAGGCGCCCCATATCATCTGCATGGGAGAGAAAGAAAATACATGCAAATAGCGAAGCATCGGCACGCCGATGAAGAGCAGGCAAAACTCCGCCCACAAATAAGCGTTCCTGTGGTTTTGAATCGGAAGGAATGATCCGCGACTGAGCATGTGGTTCCCTCAGTTCTTCGTGTTGCTAAATCTCATGTGCAGGACGACAAAACAGCGAAGCAGCAACAGAAACAAGCAAAAGTCACCCTAGGTTCAGACATTACACGTTGCAGAATTATGCGTCAACGATGACATTTTGGTTTTTTCATTCGTTTCCTACAACTTACCCAAGGCTCCTTCATTCTCCATCGACTGGAATACAGGCTTCGACCTATCGATCGATTTCAAGATTCTCGTCCTGTGCCAGATACACGTGCATTCGCGGGGAACGTGATTTTGGTTCGCACGGGAATGCGTCGCATGGTAGCATGCCTCTGAACGGAGAAGCCCATGATCCGGACATCAACGAATGACGTCCGGTACCGGCGGGCACTCAGGGTCCTGGAAGAGTACCATTGCGTCGCGAGCGACATCTCAGTCGATCACGGCAGATACATGAAAGAAGAGTTCGGCAATCGCCCGAACCGAGAAAGGTCTTATGGGCCATTATTGCAGAATTTGCGGACAGGTGCGTTCGAACGAAAGTTTTTCCGGAAAGGGCCACAAGATCCACGTGTGTAAGCGATGTGCGCAGAAGCCCAGGGAAGAACGGCAGAGGATAGAACAGTCCGATGAAATAGCGAAATTTGTAATGCGTCAATCCTTCTCAGAAAAGAACGTAGCCCGACTCAAACTCCTGGCGACTCTTCCGACCCTGTGATAGCCGAACTCGCAGGACTTGCACTGGAAGTGGAGAAGATAGCACCATACCGCAAGCACCGTTTCAAGAAGATACATGCCCAGAACAGGGAATTGCGGGCAAAACTCGAAAAGGCCGGATTGTGGCCTTACGACGATGGGATTTATTACTGCGAACAAGAGGGATTCTATACTACCGACGAGGAATTTGAATACGAGTATTTCCATTTTCCGGATGATAAAGACCCGTTTTGACTGCCCGTGTCCAATAATGGATTTCGGTCGGTTTAGGGTTTCGCAGGAGATCGGTCACGTCATCGCGAAATCTTTCCGGATTTCCAAGCGGTAGTCGGAATTCGAACAACCCGGACAGGGAAACAATGAAAAGCAGGGCGATCGCCATATCCTTCATTTCGATACTCCTATGGACATTCACCTCGATGCCGGCAGGCGCCATGGACTCGGTCGAACTTTTCGTCGTCGCGCGCGGCGCCCCGGAAACCATCATCGACCTCGGCGAGAAAGGACCGTCGGCAGGCGATATGAATATCTGGTCTCAACCGGTGTTCGACGGCAGGGAGAAAGAGCAGGTAGGCACGAGCAGCGGCTATTGCGTCCGGGTATCGGCAACCGAACCCGTCCTGCAATGCAGCTTCACCCTGGCATTGAAAGAAGGATCCGTTTTCATCTCCTCGTCACGGAAGGGGAAGACCGGCCCTTTCAATGGTGCCGTGACGGGCGGAACGGGCGAATACGCCGGTGCCCGGGGTGAAGTAAAATACTACCCGAATGAAGACTTCACGAAGTGGTCATATAGCGCGAGATTAACGAAATAGAAGCGGGCCCCTTTGGCCCGAAAGAAAACGCCGCAGCATTGAAATCGGGCAATCCACGAGAAGAATGACATTCTTGAGGAGAATGCGAAGTGGGACTGAACATTCGTCAATCCGTATGGCCGTTACCTGTGCTCACTTCTAAGTTCGCCGGGAAACTCAAATTACGATGCCGACTGGAGAAATTTCTCCGCCATATATGGGGCTTTGCCTTCATCTTCGTGCTTGAAAAAAATGTATACTTCTCTCCAGTCTTGTTCCCGCACCAGGCCTGCCCACCGCTTCAGCTCAGCTTCGCCATAGTCGGTCCGCCGCAACCGGAGATAGCCCCAATCGGCAGTAGGCATAAAAGGAACATCCGGACCATCGTCGGTTTCAGCAATGCATAAGGCTGCAACTTGGTCGCGCAATACCGCGAAAACCTCATCATCGAACCACGACTCATGCCGAAACTCGAAAGCAATGCGAAACCCCGACGGCAGCAATCCCAGAAACGCTCGCAGCCTGGGCACATCCTTCTTCAGGTTCGGCGGAAGCTGAAATAACAGCGGACCGAGGCGATCCTTCAGCACACTTGCGGTTTTGAACAAATAGGGTACCGAATCCTCAGCGTCTTTCAATCGCTTGATGTGGGTAATACTCCGAGGTGCTTTGAGTGCAAATCTGAAATCGACCGGGACCTCGTCCGCCCACGCCAGAAGCACTTCAGCTTTCGGCATACGGTAGAAGGTGTTGTTGATTTCGACAGTCCGGAAACGCTCACCGTAAAAGCGGAGCATTCCTTTCCCGGGCAGATCGTCGGGGTAGAATGTGCCCTTCCACTCTTTATAGGAATAGCCGCTTGTACCGACGTGGAGGTTCATATGACCCTCAAGTGAGACGTGCTGACCGTCGTCTCAAGGTTTACAAATCTTACTCCGCTATGCCGCAATTATCTGCTCGTTCGCAGGAAGTTTGCTGAGAGTGAGCTTCTTAAGCTCAACCTTTTTGCTCGCATTATCTATATCGATGCCAACCAGGTGGCCTTGGGCGTCGTAATCGAGCACAACGCCTTCCGAAATCTCCCGACTCTCCGCACTCGGCTGCTCCAATAGATCGATATAGAGGGAGTCAGTATCAGGGTAATAGCTGATCCTCATTCTTTAAATCCTCTGTCACGAAAGGCATTGCGTATGGTGACTTGTCTTCAAACGTGACACCCCTCAATACTTTGCCCCCCAAGCTCTTCTATGCGTCCCCAGAACCGATAAGCGGTTTTGTTCTTGTGGATCGATCCTTGTGCCGAAATGGAGGTCCATGGGCTTTTACCGCCGTCTTCGATTTGATGCGCGATTCAACTTCAGATAGAACGTAAGTACATGCAGGCACTCAGAGAAGAGGGGGGGCCGAAATTTAAGCTTTTACCGCCCGGTATTCGCCGGCTCGCTGCAGCTCATAATCATCCGGAACCGGTCCGGCCCTGAAAATTTGGCCACCCTTTATATGTCGATGACAATTTCCTTATCGCGACCGCCGACTACTCATCCTTGATCAGCCGGATAAGTTCCTCCGCCGAAATCCTTCCGCTGATATCGCTGCCGTCCAGAAGGCTTCCGGCAAGATCCCTTTTCTCCTGGTGGAGCCTTACGATTTTTTCCTCTATAGTCCCTTTGGTCACCAGGCGGTAGACTGTAACGGGATGCTGTTGCCCGATGCGGTGTGCGCGGTCCGATGCCTGGTCCTCCACGGCAGGGTTCCACCACGGGTCCATGTGGATGACGTAATCGGCCGCGGTCAAGTTGAGTCCCAATCCACCTGCTTTGAGGCTGATAAGGAAGAGGTCTCCTTCGCCCGACTGAAAACGGTCCACTTCCTTCTTACGATCTTTTGGCGGCGTGCTCCCATCGATGTAGCGGTAGCCGATTTCCTGTTCGTCGAGATATTGACGGATGAGGTTGAGATGGCCGACAAACTGGCTGAAAACCAGCGCTTTGTGCCGACTCTCCAGCAACTCCGATACGACTTCGCCGAAAAGCTCGAGTTTTGAACTCGACAGACGGCTCTCGGGAAATACAAGCTGAGGATTGCATGCCGCCTGCCTGAGCTTGGTTATCTCGGCCAGGATCTTTATGTGCTTCTGTGTAATCGGGGTATTATCGGCTTCGATCTTTTCCAGCGCCTGCCGCCTCAATGCCTCATAGAATGCAGCCTCTTCCGTACTCATTTCAACCTGCAGGACCACCTCCGTTCTGGGAGGAAGTTCCTCGAGGACCTGGGATTTGAGCCGCCGCAAAATAAACGGCTGGATCAGCCGCTTCAGTCGTTTCTTCGCCTCCCGGTTGCTGTATTTTTCGATCGGGACGGCAAAACGGGCGTTAAATCTCGGTAATGAGCCGAGGAGTCCGGGGTTGATGAAATTGAAAAGTGTCCAGAGTTCACCCAGGTGGTTTTCGATTGGAGTGCCGGTGGTGATGATCCTGAATTCTCCCCTGAGCCCCATGGCAGCCTGGGAGCGCTTTGTCATAACGTTCTTGATCGCCTGGGCCTCATCGAGAACTATCGTGTTCCAATCGACCGTCGAGAGCAATTCAGCCTCATGGATCAGCAGTCCGTAACTTGTAACCAGTACATCGTGCGGTTTGAGATTCCTGACCAGGCCCTCCCTGTCGTTGCCGTTGAACTGCACCACATTGAGCGTCGGAGCGAAACGGTTGGCTTCCGTAATCCAATTCCAGCAGACGGAGGTAGGGGCTATGACGAGGCTGGGCCCTTTGGCCGCCCGCTGGAGCATGACGGCCAGGGCCTGGACCGTCTTGCCCAGCCCCATGTCGTCGGCAAGGCATGCACCGATTCCCATGTGGGCCAGGCGGGCCATCCACGTGTAGCCTTCGAGCTGGTACTCCCGCAGTTCGGCCTTGAGAGTCGATGGTATCGACGGAATCAACTCCTGCCCGACCCGGATGCGTTCGAGCCGGGATTTCCAGGCCTCGTCAACTTCAACATTGGGAATACCTTGAATAAGATCCTGCACCGCCAATGCGGCAAGAGGATGCAGCCGGATCTCTTTCCCCTTCGTTTCGGCAAGGGCATCCAGTTCCTCCAGTCTTTTCCGGAATTCTCTCGAAAGTGCGAGAAAACTTCCTTCTTCCAACTGGATGAATCGTCGGTCCGCGCTACTGAGGAGTTCCAGCAGGCGCTTCATATCGAGCACGAGCTTATCGTCCACCTGAAGCCGGCCGCTTACCTCAAACCAGTTCTCCTTGCCCCGGATTTTCATGCGGAACTGTTCCATGCCGAACTCACGGGTAATGCGCAGTTTCTCTCCCTCGGGCCACTCGACGACAACATGTCCTTTGTCCTGCAAAGCTTTCAGGTCGAGCAGCACCTGGAGACAATCCTCCGGGTCTTCGAGCATCCACTGCCGGTCGGAATCGGCAAGCCGTGAGAGCGTGGGGGAAGCTCCTTCCAGCGCGTCCGCCATACTCTCTTCGGCTTTGAGGTCCCGCTGAGTCTGCATCCTCGTTCCGTTTACATCGGCAATAACGTTCACCGCTCCGGCGGCAGGTTTGAGGTAAGGCCCTCCTTCCACTTTGAATGGTTTTACAAAGACCTCCACCCGGAACCCGGGACCCACTGGAAGAAGGTGAGCGTGAGGCGTGGGATCGGACGGCACCTCGACGGCGTCCTTCGACTTGCCGCCGATGTCCGAGTGGATGAGCACATGGGAGGAAAGTGCCGAAACCGCGCTCATGACCTCCTGTTTCGCGGAAACCGGGACGGTGAGGCCTCTACCCCCCAGCACCCGTGCAATTTGCCGGTGCTTTTCCGTGACCTCTATGACCTTAAACCGGGTGGGTGTTTCCTGTGCCGCAATAAAGCGGTTTTCATTGAGTTCGGCCCCGAAATTGATTTTGAGCTTCGAGCCGGCCTTGGCAACTCGGATCTCGGGCTCTCCCTTCACGAATTCGACTGGAGTGGTGGGAGACTTTTCCTGGAACAGCCGCGGATGCCCCACGAGCGCAGGCAAAAGCAGGTCCATATCGAAGACGAACCGGTTATGGTAATATGAATCCCGCTTAAGGGCGGCGCAGATCGCATGGTCTTCCGGCCCGACAAACTCGGGCTTTTCGGGTTGGGCGAGGCGGGTCAAAGGCACCGAACGTCCTTTGCTCCAATCACCTTTGGCCGTGATCTTCTGCTCCGTCGGCTGTACGAAGACTTCTCCGTCGTCATAGCGGACCAGCCAGACCAGCCGTATTTCGTTCGATTCCTGCGTCCCTTCGATTTCGTTCCCAATCTGCATGAGGGCGCGCAGGCTCTTTTCCCAGGCCTCTTCGACTATGATCGAAGAGACCAGCGGCTGTATTCCCGTCTGTTTTGCAACTCGTTCGAGAGTTTCAAGATATTTCGGATCTTCCCTGCCGAAGCGGAGAATTAGCGACGCGGCTTCCAGGACGAACCAGTTCATCTCTACAGCCAATGCGCCGTGGAATATTTGATTGAGACGATCGAGCATTTCCTCGAAGACACTGCCGTGTACCCAAAAGGTCGCTATGGCATTGAACAGGAACGGCACGACGCCGGTTGCCTTGGATTCGACTTTGATGAAGTTTTTCGCCTGCTCGATTTCGAGCTTTTGTGCCTGCAGAATTCCTCTGAGCGATCTATACGTGGACATGTTGAAGCCCGGGTCGCCCTTGGGGGAAAATGCCCATGAGATAAGCTGGTCGGCTTTTTTCAGGAGTTCCCGGTCACCGGATTTCAGAAGGGCGAGGAGGTGGATTACCCCCACAAATCCAGTGAAATAGATGTTCCTTTTCCCGAACCTGCGCCGCAATTCCTTGAGATCGGTTTCAAAGAGTTCAACCGCCTCATCGTTCTTCCCTTCCAGGAAACGAACGCATCCCATGAGGCCGAAGGAGAAGTCGGGCCCCTCTATCTCGGATATGATCCTTTTTGCCTCACTCAGCCTCCCACCCAAGATGAGCCGAATTGCCAGGAGATAGAGCAGGTTGATTCTATCATGCCCGGGCACAGACTTGAAAAGGGGGTCTTTCATGACATAGGCGAGGACCTCGGCATCGGGTTCCAGATAGAAAATGGCCCGCAAGAAAATCGCGGAAAGCGTGGACTTCCGGATGGCCGGAGAAAGTGTGTCGAACCACTCCGCATCGAAGGGATCGGTGCACGTTCGTGCAATGAAACCATCATAATCGGGGGATGCGCTGCAATGGGAATCAAGTTCTTCCCATCGTCTCCTGAAAAGATCGCCGTCACGGGCATAGATGGCTATCCGGATATCCCGCATGATGCGGGGGCAGGAATATGTATCGCTATAGGAGTATCTGCCGCTTACCGGCAGTTCGCTATGGATCGCTCTCACCAGAGGCCCAAATCGCAATGACGCCCGTTGCGGTGGCTGGGGGACCTCGAACCTGTCCCATCGATCGTAAACGGACCTCCCCTGCCTCGATTTCATCTGGTCAAGGGCCCTTTTCGCCTGCTCCCGGATCGTGCCGACCTCATCCCTGCCGAGTTTCTTGAGTGCCTCGCCGGCCCAGGAAGGTTGGCTTTTGCTGAATAGATTCAATACAGTCCTGCGAATCTCGGGGTTCGAATCGGATGTCGCTTCCGTCACCAAAGCCTTTACCTTCGGATTTTCAGGCGCCACAGTCCTCGCGGCGGTCAAGACATTAGCATAGAACTGCCACGGCTCTTTCCTGACTTTGTCGAGCAGAACCGGTAGTATTCTGTGCTCCGAAATTCGGCTGCACGCCGAGAGGGTTGCCTGGCGAACCGCCTGGGACAGGGGATGAGAATGTATATATCCGAGATTTTGAACCAGCTGGCCCAAAAGATTGTTAGCTTCCCCACTGGTGCACGAATTGAGGATTTCCCGCCCTTCCTGGAGAATCAGGACGGCTGTCAGCCTGCTCCTTATGTCCCCAGCCGGCGAGAGTGCATCGATAATTCGTTTGACGGACCAGTCTTTCCGTCCCTCGTCTTTCAGAGCGGCCCAAAGCTCCGATTGGACGCAAGAAGTACAAAGAGGTCCACGAGGAGTGATGAACGCCTTCTCGTTGATGCCTTTGGAACAGGAAATGCAAAATCTGCCGGATGAGAGTTTGTCGGTCCACGCCTGCTCGGACTCGATCCCCTTCAGAAAATCGCCTGCATTATAGATTTGTCCCGCGGCAACCGCCCGTCTGGTAACGATCTCCATGATCTCGCGCGGAACCTGGAGGTTCTCATCGAGGAGTCTGAGGGACTTGAGTTTATAAAGGTGCCGGTCGAGTGCTTTGGGCGACTCGATCTTTTCGCCCGGAAATTTCAAACCGGTTTTGCGGTATACGTTGCACAAAGTTGTCTTGTTGATCGGCTCGAAGATTATCGAACAAAGATTCAACAAGTCCCGTTCCGACGGATGCAATCCTTCGTATATTTTGAGCAGTTCCTTGCGTGCCTGTTCTTTTTCTTTATCCATTGCCCTTTTATCTCGCTTGTTATGTCCGTACGCACATCGGGCTTGCGGAAGTCTTTTCCGATCTCCGTGCAAAGCGGCAGTATCTCAAATGATATGGCGGTGTTCTATCCCGGATATCAGTCAGGGGGCATATTAGATCGTATATCAAAAGATCGAACGGAAATCGAGGCAATGCCGAAAGTTTCCAATCAGGAAAGGTCCGTCATTGGCCTGACGAGCTTAAGTCTTTGATTCACCTTGGAATTATGTCACGAGCAGTCTTTTTGAGATAAAGATCCTATTTTACCTGCTCATCTATCCACGATTCATGGGAATGCAGAATTTTCCAGCCGCCTTTTCCATTCTTCCATATCATGGTAAACACATGCCTGGACTCGATCTCTTCCCCGCCTTCAAACGACATCTCCGACTTCTCTTCACTGGTCATGAGGGCCAGGTTTGGATCGATCGGAGTGACCCGCACCCTGACCGGTTCAACACGCTGACGTTCCCGCGTCGAGAAATAGCCTGTTATTGCGTCTACCCATGCACTCCGCACACCGTAATAATCCGTACCGGCAACGGCTGAAATGAACTCATCCTCGCTGTAGAACTCGGACCATGCACGAGCATCCTTCCAGTTCAGTGCAACTACCAGTTGATTGAATCGAGCGATTACTTCATTCCTGACAGCTTCTTTCTCCGCCTCCGGGAAGGAGTTCATAATCAGTTCCTTTCATGAGATTTACGGTTGGATGCTGCAACGAAGGTTCTGCAAATTCAGTCTTGAACTCTGCATTGGCTGATGGCAGCGACGGCCCTCT
This sequence comes from Pseudomonadota bacterium, assembly GCA_023416335.1. Next base: position 19,395 of record JAEZHY010000084.1, read on the forward strand.
TCAACAAACAGGTCCCGGGCTCAGGTCAGATGAACGATTTCGACATCTCCCCACTTCTCTCTAAAATACTCCGCCAGCAGGCGGCGATGGCATCGGTCGGATTTTTCCTCGCTGCAGAGGAGGCACGTAAGGTGAGCTTCGTCTTTTGAGAGCAGATTCTCTATTCGCCTTCCGGATATAAGCTTTAGAAATTGTTTTTCATAAGCGGCCCAGTCCTGGCCCTTTTTCTTGTATTCGTCCAGGATATCTTCAGTCGGAGCCAACTGGGGCATATGGACATAGTCAATCCCGCCTATCGCCTTTAGAAAGAACTGCAGGTCGTCGCGTTTGGCAAATCCGGCGAGCTGCGACGAGTTGTTCAGCCGCACATCTATTACTTTCTTCACTCCGGCCCTCGTGAGCAGTCCGAAAAAATTCTCGGCGGATTTCTTTGTAAATCCGATTGTAAAAAGCTTTACCCTGCTCATAGATCTCCTTCCGATTCTTCTTCCCTGTCCTGCTCACCCTCGGTCCGGACAAATGCAATCCTCTCGCCCTGGGTATCATAAGCCCGCTGAATCAGCGACTCCGGATTTTCAAACAGGCGCAGCTGGGGAAGCCTGAGTTCGAGCAGCATACGCTGCTCGGACTGCCGAAGACCTTCGAGGCTCCCGTCCTCCAGGATGTGTTCGATCTCGATCGGTTCCTTGCGTAATGCCCTGCAGACAAGAATCATCCGATGGCATGCGATCGGGTCCTTCTCGGCACACATAATCGCGACCCGGTATTTTTTCATTCCGGCCCTGAGCCTCTCGAGGCCGCTTCGGAAGATTTCCGTCATCGCCAGCCGGGGATACTGCACTTTTCCATCCACATAGCAGGCGGGATCGTCGCTCCGCGGCCCAAGCTCGTTTCCCAGGAAGACATAGGCTATCCCTCTTCTCTTCAGGGCCGACTGAAGAAGTTCGCGGTTATACTGAGGATTGTACCGGCTGTACGGACTCGAGCGGACATCGCATAATGCCGTGATGTCGTGCATCCCGAGAAGTTCTATGAATCGGGCTTCTTCATGGTTGGAGTGCCCAATGGTGTACAGTCTATCCATCCGTTGACTCGTGTTCCGGTTGTGAAACAGTGATTATTGCCGCCGCAAGTTTATAACAAAATCCGTCGAAAGGTTCACTGATGCTTATCGTGAGAAAATTTTCGGAATTCTCTACCGGATATCTGCCGATATCCATCTGCATATACCGGCTTTCTACCGCGGGATCGGTTACGGAAAGCCGATATTTCACACCACTGTGGATAAACTCGCTCAAGATCCTTTTGAGCCCTCTGGAATCCCTCCCGACAATGATGCACAGCCGTTTGACAGCTATAAACACGATACTCGAAGAGAGCCCCTTCTCCGCCGATTGGACAGGAATACGATCGTTCATTCCGCCCGCGCTGCTGAAGCCGTTGATCCAAAGATGCCCGGGATTATCGCACAGGGTGCGCAAAACGGAGTAAGGCATCCTTCCGGCCCGGCGCCATGTCGTATCGCAGGCAAGACAATTCTCCGACTGGTAGGCGTGAGGTGTCCCTTCTTCCGTGTAAACATCCATCATGTCGAGCAGTTCCGGGGAACCGCCGTCCTGCATGGTTATTTCCTGGATCGTAAGCTCCCCGGTCGCCGATCCGCCAACCAGCCGGACCCACCCGCCGATCCCGTCCGGCAGCAGTTCTTTTCCTGCAACACACCTGCCGGAGTACTTGCGTGAGTTGGCCAGACAGACGATTCGCTGCAGCCGGACCGTAGCGTCGGGAGCGGACTCCGAGACTTCATGCGGCCCATGAATAGCGTGGTGGTAAAGGCCGATTATTCGCAGCTGATTATAAGGAATCTCTCCTTCAAGGGCATCGAAAATCGGCTTCAGCCGCTCTCCACCCAGCTCTTCAAAAGCATGCATCGCCCGTTCCAGGAGCGGTTTGGAGACGGTGATAAGAGGCGCCAGCCCCTCGGTCCGCAGTGCTCCGCCCGCTGCATGGTGCTTCCATAAATACCGCAGAACCGTTTCCTGTTTTATATTCAGATCTTCGGCCAAACCCTCGACCGTCTGCCCCGAGTTAAAGCTCCGGGCTATCAGATCCTGCCTGACGCTTCGACCGGGGACCCCGTCCTTCCGCTGAGATGAGGAAGCAGGCCGGGGTCTCTCTTCGATCCCGCGCGGCTCGCAATATTCCTCGATCAAACCGATGAAGACGGCCCCATACTTATCCTGCTTCGCCAATCCCACTCCGCTTACCTGGAGCATGCTGTCCGGCGATTGCGGAAAGTACGTCGCCATTTCGGTCAGGGTGCGATCGGAAAAGATGACAAATGGAGGAATTCCCGCCGTATCCGCAAGTTCTTTTCTCTTCTTCCGAAGAATTCCAAAAAGTTCTTCGTCGAAAGAAAGCGACTGGGCGCCACCCTCTTCCCGACTCGGTTCACCAACGGTCCCGGCATCGAGCCGTCCGAAAAACTTTTCCTCCCCTCTCAGGACCTTCCAGGCGGTGCTCGTAAGGCTGAGGCTGCCCACTTCCAGGTTCTGCATCAGCGGGCCCTTGTGAATTAACTGCCCGGCAAGATCTTGCCATTGCTTCCTGGAGCACTCCAACCCGATTCCGTATGTGGACAGTTTTTCATGCCCGAATTTGAAAACCCTCGCAGATTTCGATCCACGCAAGACATCAATTATATGACCGGCACCGAAGCGCTCGCCCGTCCTTTTCACACAGGAGAGAAACTTCTGGGCAGGAACGGTCAGATCCTCCAATACCCGGTCGCCAGCCGTGCAGTTGTCGCACATACCGCAGCTTTTTTCCGAATAAGTCTCGCCAAAGTAGCCTAGAAGCGGAATCCGCCGGCACAGGTCCGACTCGGCAAACTGTATCATCGAGTTCACCTGGAGCCATGCAGCCCTTTTTTCCGGGCCCTCTTTCGCGGCAATAAAAGACTTGAGTTTTCCCACATCTCCCGGCGAAAAAAGAAGCAGGCATTCCGCCCGCATGCCGTCGCGACCGGCTCGACCGATCTCCTGGTAATACCCTTCTATATTTCTCGGTAGGTCATGGTGCAGCACGAATCGAACATTCGATTTGTTGATCCCCATTCCGAAAGCAACGGTCGCAACGATGATCCGGACCTCGTCCCTGACGAACATGTCCTGGTTGCGCTCCCGCTCAGTTTCGCTCAGGCCCGCATGGTACGGCAAAGCGGGAAACCCCTCTGAAACGAGAGCTGCGCACAACTCATCGACCTGCCTTCGAGTCAGGCAGTAAATAATTCCGGATTCGGCCGGAAACCTGCTCAGGAAATCCTTTGTCTGACGATACGCGTTATCCTTGCGCACAACCCGGATGAAGAGGTTTTCGCGATCGAATCCTGCCACAAACTCGTTTGAAGCATCGAAGGAAAGACTTTCAACGATGTCGGCCCGCACCCTCCTGGTCGCGGTGGCGGTGAGCGCGATGCAGACGGCTCCGGGAAAGTGCTCCCTCACTCTGGCCAATTGGCGATATTCGGGTCTGAAATCCGGCCCCCACTCCGAGATACAGTGCGCTTCGTCAATTGCAAGGCAGGAAACCGGGATCGAGCGGAGCAGGCTCAAAACAGCAGGCTTGAGAAGAGACTCCGGAGCGATATACAGGAGCTTCGCTTCCCCGCGCCGGAGCATGTCCACATTTTTGCGGTACACGTGAGAAGGCAGGGCGCTGTTCAACAACACCGAAGGAATCTCGAACTCCCTCAACTGCTCCACCTGATCCTTCATGAGCGAGATGAGAGGAGAAACGACGATGGTTATTCCGTCGAAAATCAGAGCGGGCACCTGATAGCACAATGACTTGCCGCCGCCTGTGGGCATTACTGCAAGCGTGTCTTTCCCGGAGAGAAGATTTTGGATCACATCCTGCTGCAGGGAAATGAACCGATCATAGCCAAAAACCGTTTTCAGGATGCTTTTAGCTCGTTCGATCACGATTCACCCAAATGCCGCGCGAAGTCATCGCAATAGATCGGCCGGACACAGAAATCGATTGAGCTTCTTATAGCTCATTTCCAAAGCTCTTAACAGTTTCGCCCAGGCCGGTCCCGCCCGCTATATGAAACAAAGGAAAGTTGTACGAGTATACAAAAAGAAAGTGAAGAGTTCACAGAAAGATTTGGTTGGGAAGCTTTTTCCCGGAGAGGAGATCGAATCAATGCACGCCTTCAACAGGGTTGTTCGAAACGGCACGCGGCACTATTTCAAAACCTTTTCTTCATTTTCAGAATCATAAAAGATATTCCCCGGAGAATTCCCCGCCAGAGCCATCCGGTAAGTATCGACCATAATACCCCCTATGATCTGGTTGGTCATGATGACAGATGGATCCGGGGTGTAACGGCAAGATTGCCTGTCTCTCTCGGCAGGCTCTGATTTTCTTTCTTTTATGATTTCGTAAAGCCCCAGCAATTCAGCCGGGGTTTTCTCGTTTGCGGCCGGGTCGTAGACAATCACTTGGCCCGCTGTGGCGCTGGTTCCCCCGCTGATTAGTATTTTTCCATATTCCCGGCATTTTTCGCTGAGGAGGATTCGGGTTTCGAAGTTGTCGACGCAGTCGAAGACCACGTCGAATTCGGAGATGTCCGTCTCGGCACCGAAATAATCTGAGTGGAATTTCGCATCGGTTCCGAATATTTCATTCAGTCGTTTAGCCAGAGTCTTGGCTTTTCCACGACCTATTGCCTCATAGAAGAAGACCTGCCTGTTCAGGTTGGCAATTTCAATGATGTCCGGATCCATGAAGGTGATGTTGGAAATCTTTGAAAACGCGAGGCCAAGCCCCACAAAGTTTCCAAGTGCTCCGGCCCCTACGACGAGGACCCTTGGGGATTTTGCAGCGGGGGCGGTCTGCTGTGTGGTGTAGGAAATGACCTCCGATGCTGCTTGCCGGCCCATCAGGATGTTTTTTACCTCCTCCAGGGCTATCCCGACGGCAATGGTGTCGAACACGCCGTCGTCGACATGCTTTTCAGGCAGGTTATTGGAGGAGATAAGCGACCGCAGCTCATCCCATTCCCTCCCGCGCATATAAGAAAAGACTTTAACCCCGGCGGCATTCGTACCCTCCTGAAACCTCAGCGCCCTGATGACGGGGAGGCCGTCTCTGTAGGCCTTTTCGATCGCGAGTTTATTCGCCAGCCCGAAAGCAGACAAATCCACGACCACCCGACTCCCCTGAAACAGGTCGGATAGTGCCGGGTGAGTAAAGCTTCCCTCGATGAAAGTCAGGCTGAAATTGGGGTTTATTTTGCGCGCCGCCTCGATAAGGGCTTCATCCAGCATGGGAGCGAGCATTACCAGATCGTTTATGCCCAAGGCGGATGCCGACAGGGCAAAAAGCGATGCCAGCAAGTCGTCATCACCAAGTATGCATACCCTGGAGCTGCTGAGCGCAATCTGGTCCCAGCCTGCTATTCGAATTTGTCTATCTAGCCGTTCTTCAATCATTGTCCAATCCGCGTTCAATTCCGCGGCTTCCTCTGTTCCGGAGCCTGAAAAGGATCCGAGGGCCTTATCTTTTCCCGCACCTCACGTGCCAGAAAATCTCTGTCCGGCTTTGTAAATCTCCTGCCGGAACTGACCGGCAGAAGTTCCGCGCTTCTTTTGACCACATTGGTCGAGCTTGTAAGAATCCCCCGCGTCCTGTGATATATTTCCTGCCTGTACCATCCGCCGTCTCCGACCAGAATTGCATAGGCGAAACAGCCATAAACCGTTTCGAAAATCCTGGCTCGAGAAACGTGCTCATTTGTCACGATCCAGACACTCCCGCCGTCAGAACCCCCGCTGCCAAGCTCCGCCTCATTAACGACCCGCAGGTCGTCTATCACGGCTTCTCTTTTCTCAACGGCGATCTTCATGTATGAACAGACATAATCAAGTACGGTCAGGTGATTGGCCTCATCGATTCTTGAGAATCTCTTGTATCCGAGGCTTCCGTGCGAGTGGATCCAGCCGTTTATGATCAAGTCCGGCGGAAGCACATCACGATAGAGAGAGATATTTTCCGGACCGATCCCCGTATATTGGTGAACATTGCTGTCGTTAACAGGAAGGCCGATATCCGTGATGCATTCGGGATTTTCTTTCTTCGCAAGAGTCAAGCCGTACCATTCATAGCTGTCCCCATGTATGCCGCGGACAAGTTCATTCACTGCAAGGGCCTTCGAAATCGCGAACCTGTCGATTATCACGTTTCGAGGAAGCTCCGAGAGGGTAACATATTCGGGTTCCGGTCTTTTTAGCGAAGACAGTTTTGCGAGTCTCAATGCAGCTTCTCCTTCACATAGGCTTCATCCACCCTCAGCTCACCCGAAAACCGGCCGGGCAGGCTGAACATGTCATCTATGAGCACCCGGTGCAGAATCCCGATCAGCCCGCGTGCTCCGGTTCCCTCGACCTGGGCGTGACGTGCTATTTGGGAAAGCGCTTCATCGGTTATGGCGAGGTCGATCCCCCAGGTTTTGAAATCATTGACATAGGCACGGACGGGACTGTCCTCACTCCGAACCATGATGGACTTCAAATCTTCCTCACCGAGCGGATCGTAGACTACTCTGACAGGGAACCGTCCCATCAGCTGGCGTTCCATTCCAAATGAAACCAGATCGTCGGTAAGCAGGAAATCTTTCCAGTTGCCCTTGAGTTTTTTCGATTCCATGCAGCTTCCGACTATTTTTTCCAGATCTTCGAAAGCGCCCCCTGCAATGAACAGCACGTGCTTGGTGGAAAGGAGTAATCTTTCACCATCCATACTGATGACGTTTTCAATTCCTTCAACTAGTTTTAACAGGCCCTTCTGGACACCGGCGCCGGAGACGTCCCTGAACGCGGACGTTTCCTTTGCGATCTTGTCGAGTTCATCCAGGTACACTATCCCCATTTGCGCGATATTTGAGTTTCCGCCCGCCGAAACGAACAGGTCCACGAGTATGTCAACCGCACTTTGTCCCACGTACCCGACTTCGCTGAACTTCGTGAGGTCTTCTTCGACAAAGGGCACTCCGACTAGTTCGGATACCGTGGAACTCGAATAGGTCTTGCCGCACCCGGTCGGGCCTATTATCAGAATATTTGCCTTGGGCGTTCGGGTATTTCGCAGGGCTGTGCCCAGGTCGCCGTTGTACTCCAGGATGGAATGTTTAAGTGCGTTCCCCAGCCGTTTGTAGTGGAAAGAAATTGCGGTGGAGATCACTTTCTTGCCCTCATCCTGCCCTATGACAAACCGATCCATGTGAGCCTTGATGTCCACCGGCGTCTTGTTGAACTCTATTATGTTCCGCACGGCATCCGTCGATTGTTCTTCTTTCAATTGAGCCATTCTCTCCGAAATTCTCTGCCTGGTCTCTTCGGTCAATTTCCCGCCCATTTCACCTCCCGACCTTCGCGTTATGTTTCTACAAATATTACGAAATTTTTTAATAATTTGATTTGCTCCCGCAGCGTATCGACAGATTTCAGACAATCGGATAGACTGCTTGTCCCCTCCCCGGCTTTGCATTGCCTGCACCGGGAATCAATCGCCCCTGAGAGATCGCCGGCCCTTTTTTTCGCCAACTCGGAGAGCAGGATTACTTCAAAGTGACGGTTTTCGAGCAGCTCCGGCTCTACGAGCGGGTTCATCGAATAGAGCCGGGCGGACAGCCGTATTTCTTCGGGTGACCGTGCAAACCGCAAATAGGGGTTGGAAACCGCGGCAAGAATTTTTCTTGTGAGTAGATATTGGCTCTGTTCAGAGAGCAGGAACGGGGGAACATTCAACCTGTTCTTCCTTTTTAGGGGGCCATGGATATTGTTTTCAAGGCAGGGAAGATCAGGAGGGGTGCGGAGGCTTGCGAGAAATCCGTCGTCCAGTTCGTACCTGTAAACAATCGTTCCCACTACAGTGAACGGGTCTGTCCGAAGTGGTTGCTTCTCTTTTTTGCGAGTGCGCGCCTTTTTGACATGCTGAAGAATTTTAGTAGAAATCATTCTTGATCTCGACCTCTCCCGTGACAATTTTCGGATCGTCACGGAGAACGCGGAATTCCTCGAAGACGATCGAGGTCTTCTCGAAGCGCATATTGTCCAGCCTGTGATACCCGTTCCCGCGTTGGCTGTTGTAGCCGTGGAAAAGGGCATTTATCCCTTCCTCGAGAGCATGGATGGCGCCCGACGCATTGAACTTCCAGGCCGGCACGAAATCCCCCCGCACGCAGATCTTCTGCATCTTTTCAAAGCCCTTCAAGAATGGATGCTTGTATTTGTCCAGAACATACGGAACGAGCGGTCCGTTCGTAGAAACGCCGACACGGCAATCGGGGAAAAGATAGACGCGGTCGTAAGAGTCCTTCAGCGCATATTCGCCGGTCCGGACATAGACATAGTATTCAGTTGAACTTCCGTTTCGGAAAAAACCGCAGCCGTTGAGTTCGAGCGAGCCGGTTTCCTTTATGAACAGCAGGAGTGCGATGTATTTTTCCTGAAGATTTGCGAATTGTTCCCGGCCCTGGATCAATGAGGCTATCCTGACCTTTTCCTCTTCAACGATTTTGGCTTCCAGGGCCTTCAAAACCAGCTTTCCCAGAGATTTGGCGCTAATTATACCGCTTGAATTCGGAATTTCCGGAGTTTGAATTCCGGCGATATTTTTCAGCTTTTCCTGAACCGAAAGCACATCGGTCAATCTCCGGGCTTCGGCAAGAAAACGAGTCGGGACTTTGATCTCCCTGCTTATAAGATCCAGAAACTCCTCATGAGCTATGGTTCTCTTGTGGAGCCGGTTCTTCTTACGCACGAAATGCGGCATTATCTGAAATACTATTGCCCGCAGCTTTTCGTCGATTGAAAGTCCCGGTGGGCTCAGAGTTCGGAGGAACCGGTTGAAAACAGATCGCCGCAACGACTCGTATGTTTCCGGATCGATGGTTTTATAATTGTCGATAATCGATTGAATGCGTACGGATTTCAGATAGTACCTGCCCTGAACCTGTAGCAGGCCCGGTTTAGGTTTGCACGGAGCAGCACACCCGGGACACCAATCTGACGAGGGGACTCCGACTTCGTTCTCAACCGATGGATCGTAGACAAGAGGCAAGTACATAAAACCGGAGTCGATCACAAGTTCGATATCCGATTGGAGCAATTGGAGCATCCTAAAACTCCACCGGCATGCCGCCCTCCTGAGGCTTTATTGCATGGACCGAGACATAGAGGTACTTTTCCCCCTCTTCAGTTTCTTCGACAATTGCGTATTCCTGAGCCGGACCATGAATTTCTTTTCCCCTGATCAACAATTTTCCGCCCAGAAGCTGTCTGTTGACGTCGTCCAGTGTCTGGGCCTCCTCAACGCTCCAGTTCCTTTTGCCCAAAGTCCTGTGGATCAACTCCCGCAAAGGTATTCCTTCATAAGTGCCGGGTTCGTAGATATCAATCAAACCTTCCCCTGCCTGCCCTGGGACAATCTCGATTACCAGAGGAAGAACTTTTTGAATTAAAACGACTTCCTTGAAGTCTTCCTTCTCGAAAACCGTAACAGGCGCGTTTTGTGCCATTTTCAATCCTTCCGGTTGAATGATAGATGCGCGGCCCGAGGGATGCCGCCCCGGGTTCCGGCTTGTCGAGAGGGGTGAATTATCTCCAAACATTCCACCATCCCTCCATTAAGGGTAAGGACGCATAGAGAACTTGCAAAGCACGCGCTGGCTGTGAAAAGTAGTACAGGAGCGGATTTATGGGCATCTCGGCGACACTCCGAAACGGCATCCCGTTGTAATCGAATCCGCATAAACGGCTTTGAATTACAAAAACGAGTTCCAGGACAAATTGCTCTTGTCGCCGATACAAAATGCTTCGACCCGAACGCAGGATTTTTGACGGAAAACGGAACGAACCTGTCAAAAGACATTCCTCGAAAAATGGGCCCAGCGAATCGATTGGATGTCCCTGCCGGAGGCAAGGATCACCTCTGATCCGGCTTCCCAGAATCCTCTTGTAATTGTTCGACTAAAATGGGAATAAGTACCCGAGACGTCAGGACGCGGACCGGGAGCGGGCTCGGATTCTTCGTTCGTTCTCGCAGCCCGAAACGGCCTATAATTTGCATTCGCTTGGCTTATTGTGTAGACAGTCCAAAACAGGTGCAACAAGTAAAGTGGAGGGAGAAAGAATATGAAAAAGAGCAAATGGGGATGGATTTGCTCGCTCTGTTTAGTCCTGGCTTTTTCAGCACCGGCTTTCGGCCAGCCAAAGGCAAAGATCAGCGATGCACAGCAAGCCGCCAAGGAAGCTAAAGCTCTTGAAGAAAGAACGAAACGTGAGCAGCGGAATTTGGAACTCATAAGTTCAGTTGACAAAAACGATTCCGCGGCTATTTCCAAGTTGTTGGCGGACGGCGCTGACGCAAATACCCGGGACCGGGAGGGCATGACCCCACTGATGCACGCTGCGCTTCTGGGCAATCAGGATCTGGTCGATCTGCTCTTAAGCAAAGGCGCCAAGGTCGATCTGGCGGACAACTTCGGTGTGACGGCCCTCATGCAGGCCGCATGGTCGGGGCATCCGCATGTCGTGCAGACTCTCATATCAGCCGGGGCCGATCCTGACGTAAAGAGCACAGTCGAGGTTCCCAGTCTCAGGAAGAAAGGGACCAACGCCCTCATGGGAGCGTGCATGAACGGCAACCTCGAAGTTGCACAGCTTCTCCTTTCCAAGAATATAAAAGTAAACCAGCAGGACGGCGAAGGTCTGACAGCCCTGATGTACACGGCCAGAGG
>JAEZHY010000091.1 GCA_023416335.1 Pseudomonadota bacterium
GACACAGTCTCTCCGCTTCACCCATCCTACGGCTTTATCCTTATCTCGTTGTTTTCTTTCGTGATTTTCGTGCCTTTCGTGGTTGCAAGCTTTTGCCTTTCGTGTTTTGGTTGCGGCTCTGCTGCCCAAGTATTTGGTGCCGGGAGTTCCCGGTTTTTGTCTTCTTCGTACCGTGCGCCCGCAGTTTATCTCAAAACTTTCTTGACTTTGGCGGTCCCGTATGCTTTATGACTGACCAGTCCGTACTAAAAGGGAGCATACGCGGTTGCAGAAAAATCCGGATCAGCAGAACACGCAGGCCATTTTGAAAAAGCTGGCCCAAGCCAGGAGCCAGGCCGGTGTGGTGGAGGCCCTGATGGGGTCGAAGCTCATCGCCTCAGCTTCCCCCGAGGGGCTTATCGACGAGCTTGCCCGGTGTTTTCTCATGCTGCAGGGCGCTTTCAGATCGGGACCTGGTCAGAAGAAGATCCGGGCTTCCCGGCTGATCGATGCCCTGGGTGAAGTGGCGCTCCGGAACGGGATACCGTCCGATACGTTCTTCCCGGCTCTCCTGGAGAAAATCCTCCTGGAGGAGTCCGAGGAAATCGTTCGGGGTTCTGCAAAGCAGAGCACCAAGGAGAGGATATTCGAAGCGGCACTGGAAGTCTTTTCTCAGAAGGGTTTCCATACGGCGACGACCGACGAAATCGCCGAACGCGCCGGAGTGGGTAAGGGAACCCTGTACCGCTATTTCGAAACCAAGGAAAAGTTGTTTGCCGAGCTTGTGCGTTTGCGGCTGGACGAACTGGAGAAGAAGGCCGGCTCCATCATTAACGGCCATGACGACGTGCTGACGATGATTTCGAAATATATTCGCATTTATTTCGAGTTCTTCGATCGCAACCAGCACCTCTACAGGCTCGTTGTCCAGGAACAGCTCGACCTTGGCGAGCAGGCCCCCGATATGTACTTTAAGAGGGTTATGCGCGCTCTCCCCAACCTGAAGAGGAAAGTCTACGAAGGCACTCAGCAGGGAATTCTTAAAGACGTCGATTTTCAGACGGTCTTTTACGGCACGATGGGTTTCGTGCACGGTGTAATTCAGAAATGGCTGGCCCGGGATTGTTCATACCCGCTCGTTGAGGAGCTTCCGGGCGTTCTCGAAGTACTTTTTTACGGCTTTGTGAAAGACGCCGGCAAATCGAATTCTGAACCAACCAAATTGAAGAGGAGGACTCTCGAATGAGCAGAACAGCAGAAGAAACCAAAATCATCGACATCATCGCCAACCAGCTCGGGGTTGATAAAGATATCGTCACGCCTGAGGCAAACATCGTGGACGACCTCGGGGCGGACTCGCTCGACGTCGTGGAACTGGTTATGGCCCTCGAAGAGGCCTTCGACATGGAAATTCCCGACGAAGACGCCGAAAACATCCGCACCGTGCAGGACATCTTCTCCTACCTGCAGAAGAACAAGGCTGCGTAAGCAGACAGATGAGGCCGGCACTCGGTCTCACTTCCCGATAGAATCGGGGGTTGGAGCAAATCCGGCCCCCGATTTCTTTTTGAGTGAGCCTCGTGATTTCAGGATGGGGGGTGCGGGGGGATCATACCCCCGCGCTTTTGGCTTTTAATTTTTTGTTGCTTCGGCTTTTACTTTTTCGATTGTAGATTCGATAAGCTCTCTGATCGAGGCCAGCCGTTCCTGAGTTTCGGCTTCGTAGCGGAGGACGAGCACGGGTTGCGTGTTCGATGCGCGAACGAGCCCCCAGCCGTCGGGGAAGATGACCCGGGCGCCGTCAACATCGATTAGCATGAGATCGTCTGCACGGAAGGCCTGCTTCGCCTTTTCCACTACCTCGAACTTGATTTCGTCCGGGCAATCGACCCGTATTTCGGGCGTGGTGTGGGTAAAGGGGACTCCCTCGAGCAGTTCCGGGATGGTTTTGCCCGTCTCGGAGAGAATTTCGAGCAGGCGGCAGGAGGAGTAGATCCCGTCGTCGAAGCCGAAGTACCTGTCCTTGAAGAACATGTGGCCGCTCATTTCCCCGGCCAGAACCGCCTGGACCTCCTTCATCTTAGCCTTGATGAGCGAGTGGCCGGTCTTCCACATGATCGGCTTTCCGCCCCGCTGCTCTATATCGTCATAGAGGGTTTTCGAACACTTCACCTCCGAGATAAAGATGGAATTCGGTCGCCTCGTGAGGATCTCCCGGGCAAATACGATCATGAGCTTGTCGCCGTAGACCACTTCGCCTCTGTGGTCCAGCACGCCGAGCCGGTCGCAGTCGCCGTCGTAGGCGACTCCTACGTCGAGCCGCTCCTGCCGGACCAGTGCCTGCAGGTCCGTGAGGTTCTCCATGACCGTGGGATCCGGTTCATGGTTGGGAAAGTTGCCGTCCATATCGCAGTAGATCGGATGAACTTCACAGCCGAGTTTTTCCAGGATGGCCAGAGCAACCGGGCCCCCGGTCGCATTTCCGGCATCCACGCCGACCCGCAGTTTGCGCTTGAGCGTGATGTTGCCGGTAACGAATTCCACGTAGGGCGTGAAGATGTCCGCCTCGGTGATACAGCCGTCTCCGGAAACGAAGTTTTCCGATTCCACTATGCGGCGCAGATCCTGGATCTCTTCTCCCGCGATCGTGTCAAAGCCGTTGCAGATCTTGAATCCGTTGTATTCGGGAGGATTGTGGCTGGCCGTGATCATGATGCCGCCTTCACGATCCAGGTGACGGATGGCAAAGTAGAGAAGCGGTGTCGGGCAGACTCCCACATCGACGATATCCAGGCCGGTTTCGAGCATGCCGCTTACGAGCAGGTCGCGATAGCTGTCGGAAGTCAGCCTGCAGTCCCGGCCCACGACGATCCTTTTTTTCCCCTGCCTGATCATGTACGTGCCGAAGGCCCTTCCCAGGGCGGAAACATCGGAATCAGTAATTTCCTCTCCGGCTATTCCTCGGATGTCGTACTCTCTGAATACTTTCGACAGCATAAGATTCATCTCCGTTTTGTAACGGTCATGGAGGCAACTCTGCTATGGACCAGAAACAGGGGAAAAGTTAAACCGGAACGGCATGCTAAGAGATCTTACGGGTTTTCCCGGGTAAAAAAAGACCGAGCGAGGATCGGAAATTCTTAATCCGTCAGGAATCCTCGCTCTAAATCGAAATGCGGGGGCGACCATGCAGCGGCACTTTAGTGGTGCGCGTCGCCTTCTCCCGATTTTATGCGTTTGATGGTCAGAATGAGCGCGGAAATCATTCCGATTCCAATTACCGTGAGCGCGCCGTAGAGGGCTGCAAAAAAGACCACATGGCTGGGATCGTACCAAGGGATATCCCACGGCAGCGCACTGCATACGCTGCGCTTCAGACCTTCACACAAAAATTCACCTGCACCCCACATTGAACCGCCTCCGCGATATTGTTGTTTTTTGAAGAGAATAAACCTGTTAGATTAAAAACATTACCAGAAACCCGGAATGCGGTCAATTGCAAATCGTCATAAATCACGATCCGCAAAACCCGGGCAAAATGGTTTATTGGAAGAAGCTCCTCTGATAATTTCGCGCGAAGGCGCCGCGTACGTTATGCAAACTTAGCATTTGCATAACTCTTTGCGTCAGTATGACAGAAAAAAACCTTGATGTGAGGAGAAAATGCCAAAGAAGCTTCTGATCACCGGGGCGAGCGGATTTCTGGGTTGGAATCTCTGCCGGTTTGCCCAAACGAAATTCGATACGGTTGTTGGAATCGTCTTTAACCACAGCAATCCCCTTTCCGGCATCGATTTCATCAAAGCGGACCTGACCCGCTTTACCGATATAAAACGTATACTGGCGGATATAAGACCTGACGCCGTGATCCACACGGCAGCCATGTCCCAGACCAACTATTGCCAACTCCATCCGGACGAATCCCGGAAGATCAATGTCGAGGCGACTTCAAACCTGGCCGGCCTCTGCGCGGACCGGTCGATCCCGTTCGTATTTACTTCCTCGGACATGGTCTTCAACGGCCTGAATCCCCCGTACCGGGAAGAGGATCCGGTATCCCCCGTCAGTGTTTACGGAGAACAAAAGGCCGAAGCGGAAGAAGCCGTTTTGAAGAATTATCCGGATGCGGCGGTCTGCCGCATGGCCCTGATGTTCGGTGATGCCGGTGAGGGAAAGAGCTTCATTCAGCCATGGATAAAGGACATGCAGGAAGGCCGGGAACTCCGGCTTTTCACCGATGAATTCAGGACGCCGCTCAGCGGAGGGGATGCTGCTCGGGGGCTTTTGCTTGCCCTGTCGGAGGGCAAGGGACTGCTTCACCTCGGCGGCCCCGAACGGCTGTCGCGTTACGAATTCGGCAGAATGCTCAGGGAAGCGGTCGGGCTGCCCGAGGCAAAGATCGTCCCGAGCACACATGCAAGCTTCAAGATGGCCGCTCCACGCCCGCCCGACGTATCGCTGGACAGCTCAAAAGCCTTCGCCCTCGGTTTCATGCCGGGCAGAGTCGAGGCGGAATTGCAAAGCCTCGAGTGCATAACCGGCAGCAATAATGCCTGACGGAGATGCGCATCCCGCCTTTGCCGGGCATTTTATGACGGAGGGCCCGTCATATGGCGGAGTCCTCAATCCCGTCATCCCGGCAGTTAACCGCGATCCAGCGGAGCCGCCACTCTGGAGGACGCGGTTTGAACGAGAATGAAACTTCATTCGGAAGTGCGCATCGACGGTAGGGTGGGCGCCCCGGCATTTGGGGTGCCCACCACCCGGCCATCCCGATGAACCATGATCCAAGGGGATGGACGGTGGGCACGGTGAAGCTTTGTGCCCACCCTACGGCCGCTCACCGTACACCATTATTGAAGTTTCATAAGAAAGTTTTTAAGGTATTGAATTCACAATTGATCCGACCTGAAAGCCTGGATTCCGGTGTGAGCTTGTCCTGATCGAAGAGAATGGCCGGAATGACGACTCTGGGCTCTGCCTGTCATTCGAGGCTGCCGCGATGATTTTGAGGCGATGGGTGACAACCCATCGCTTTTCGGAACGCCCGGAAAGATTGACCGGAGAGGAATAAGTCGGTGTCCGGAAACATGCGAACGTTGTCATACGGAGAAAGAAAGTCGTATTCGACGGTCCCTGATCTTCCGGGTGGCTGAGAGGGAACGAGCCTCAAAAAACGATGGGCTCCCGCTCCGCTCCCACCCATCCTACGGCCTTATACCAATCTCATTGTTTTCTTTCGTGATTTTCGTGAATTTCGTGGTTGTGAGCTTTTGTCTTTCGCACTTTGGTTGCAGCTGTGCGCTCAAGGTATTTCGCGGGTGGCCCAGGCAACAGGTTTTATCGTTGCCTGGGTCCGGAGGACAAGAGACTTCGATTAGAATTACCGTCCCTCTTGCCTGCGGCACGGGCAACCAAAACCACGTTGCCCGTGTCACCCATGGTTTGATTCCGAGCGCAAGGCGGTGGGCACGATGAAGCGTTGTGCCCATCCTACGACCCTATGCTGTTGTTATCTTTCGTGATTTTCGTACTACTGTCGGTCATTTTCTTGTTTTTTGAGCAAGATTTTCATGCCTGCGGGTCTGTAAATCGTTTGACATCAACCTCTTAGGCGCACTTTAAGCTGAGGGGAACTGAACGGCACTTTCGTGAATTTCGTACTTATGGCTCATCCAAAAACGATGGGTTGCGCTCCGGGACTGTGTCGTAACCGACCGGAATTGGGCTGGTTTTCATCGACATCACGACACAGTCTCTCCGCTCCACCCATCCTACGACATTATCCTATTGTTTTCTTTCGTGATTTTCGTGTATTTCGTGGTTAAGGGTTTTGTTTTTGTATTTTGGTTGCGGCTATGCTGCTCCAGGTATTTCGCGGTTGCACGCGTTTGTCTTTTGCGTATCAATCCCCATCATACCGCTGCCAGCGTATTTCTCCGGTCAGCCAGTCCGGGATGCCGATCTCTTTATTGAGGATGTGATAGTAGTAGGCACAACCGGAGTATGGATCGAAGATATGAAAGACGGGCATTTCTATCACCCGGGTCCCCTCAAGGGGCAGGCCGTTCATGACAGCGACGTTCTTGACGGCCTCGAAGGCCATGGCGCTGTTCACAAGGGAAACGAAGATCTTACAGGAACGGGCCGCGAGGCGCCCGGCGAGCATCTCCTCCCGGACCTCCGGATACAGCTTGCGCTTTCGGCCGGGATAGAAGGAGAGTGCCTGGAATTTGGGGACGAGCGACCGGTAATCGATGTCGGGCAGTTCGAGATGTTCTGTCCGGTAGTCGGCTACTTTTTCGAACGTGATATCGTTATCGTGGATAAAGGTGGAAACGACGTACGCCCCGGATGATCCCGGTCCGACGATCATCCGCCTGCCGAGCCGCGCGCAAACACGTCCCACAACAAGGTTGGCTTCCAGGGAGGTGGTCCCGAGAAATACAAGATCTCTTCCGGACAGGAGATCGGTCAGCCAGGGACCGTCATGCCTGGTCAATTCACGCTGATGAGGCATTACCCGGCACTCGGGATTGACCGATTTGAGATAACCGGCCCAGGCGTAGACTTTCGGCCTGCCGATATCGGAAATCGTGAAAGGCAGCCGGTTCAGGTTCGTGTCCTCGATTACGTCCGGGTCCACGACGACAAAATCTTCGAACCCCAACCTGACGAGGTGGTCGAGAATCACACCATTTCCGCCGGTTCCGACGGCTGCAACCTTAGTGCTGCGGATGGCGTTCGCCAGGTCGGTTGTGAAATTCAGAAATCCCGTCTGCCTGTCAACGATGGCATTCCACATTGCATCCATCCTTCCGCACAAAGCTGCCCGCAAGCTTGTGTCCACCATTCGAGCTGATGCAGGCCTGATCGAAAACGAGCACTTCCGAGTCTTCCAGGACGGTAAATGACGACGGCGGATCAGGAGGGTCGCCGGGCAGACCGGCACGTACGAACGAACCGGGACCGGCGGATTGATTCGCCCCCGTTTCCTCCAGCAATCCGCTCAGGACGAGGCACAGGAAGCCTCCGCCTCGGGGAGGCCTGTGGAACAGGCCTTTTTTCAGGTGCAAAAGGGCGGCGTGCTCCAGTAGGGGGAGGAGATCCGCTCTCTGGGAAAACCCATCCGGACCGAGTTTCTCCCGGATATAATCCAGCCGCTCCTCCGGCGAGAGCAGGTAAAAGTTGGTCCCATATTCGAATTCGGGCAACATGGAAGAAATCGGCAAAAGAGCGGGACCCGGGCAACGGAGGTCGTGCAGCTTAGAGAGTTCAGGGTTTAACCCGCGGAGGTAATCCAGGTCGTTCAGATCGATTATCATGGGGACTCGCAGGAGTCCGGGAGGCATGATAAAAGGTTTTCCGAAGAGGCGATGCCCCAGTCTCTCGTAGCGGCTGACAAATCCCGGCGAGCAGTAATGCACGGCACAGGCAAAGCCGGCCTCGAAATATTGTCCCATGATGAAGCGGTAGAAAAGTCCGAAAAGCCTGGTCCTGCGGTATTCGGGGTGCAGTACCATCCGTGTGCTTACCACGACATTATCCAGGCCCAGCGGAGAAAGCCTCTCCAGTTCGAACCACTCCGCCCAGGGCTCGGGTATTTCGGGATGGTTGGCAGGTGTTGCGGTGCTTACGGCGCACAGCCCGCCGGCCCCGTCGAACGCGCAGAGGTGGATGGATTCCGGATCGTGCAGCTCAAAAAGACGCCCGCGTAGTCGATCCAGGCCGGGATAACCGTCAGAGCAGCACCGAAAGAAGTGCTCGTATCGAAACCGGTAGACGGCTTCAAACTCTTCCTCTCCCGATGCCGGACGGAGATAAAAGCCGCGGCAAGCCATCAGGCCTTCTCCACCCGGACGGCACAGTATTTCAGCTCCGGGATCTTCGCCGTGGGATCGAAGGCAGTGTTGGTGAGGGCGTTTGCCGGGCTGTCCGCAAAATGGAAAGGCATAAAGACCATTCCACGGGATACGGACGATAGGACCCTTGCCCGCGCGTTTACTCCCCCGCGCCTGCTGACGAGTCGAATCCGGTCGCCCGAACGGATCCCGAGCGCGGCGGCATCGTCCGGGTTCATCTCCGCGAAACCCTCGCCGGCCTCGGACAGGAGGTGCGGCGAATTCCCGGTCATCGTCGCGGTATGGAAATGCGCGTACATGCGCCCGGTGCTCAGCACAAGGGGGTAATCCGCATCGGGTTCTTCACTCGGCCTCTGATGGCGAATAGGAGAAAACAGGGCTTTGCCCCGCGGAAAACTTTCCCGATGCAGAACGGGCGTACCCGGGTGGTTTTCATCCGGACAGGGCCATTGCAGGCCGGGTGTCCCCAGCCGCGCGTAGCTCATGCCGGCATAGCTGGGAGTCAGCCGCGCCATTTCGGAGAAAACCTCCTCGGGCCCGGAATAGTTCCACTCACAGCCGAGCGCCCACGCCATGCGAATGATGATCTGCCAGTCGGCCAATGCCTCTCCGGGCGGCTCGACGGCTTTCCGGATTCTGGAACAGCGGCGCTCTGTGTTCGTGAAGGTTCCGTCTTTTTCGGAAGAAGCGGCCGCGGGCAGAACAATGTGCGCCAGTTCCGCCGTGCGACTCATGAAGAGGTCCTGCACGACCAGGAGGTCGAGTTTCGAGAGGGCCTCCCGCACGTGGGCGGCATCCGGGTCGCTCAGGGCCGGGTTTTCGCCCATGATGTAGAGTGCTTTGATTTTGCCTTCGAGCATGGCCGGAACCATATCGGAAATCGTCATTCCCGGTTCCGTCGGCACGGGACGGCCCCAGGCACCGGAAAACTTCTCCTGGACGGCCGGGTCGGCCGCCTTCTGGTATCCGGGAAAAACGTCCGGCAACGCCCCCATGTCGCAGGCACCCTGGACGTTGTTCTGGCCGCGAAGAGGGTTCACCCCGCCGCCCGGCACTCCTATGTTTCCGGTGATCAGGGCAAGGTTGCAGCAGGTCTTGACGCGGTCGACGCCGCTCGTGTACTGGGTAATCCCCATCGCATAGCACAGCGCGGCGGGCCGGTTTGCGGCATAAAGCTCCGCCATTTTTCGTATTGTCTCTGCAGGCACGCCGCAGATCCCGGATGCGAGTTCCGGCGTGTATTCTCCGAGAACGGTACGAAGTTCCGAAAATCCTTCGGTCCGGGCCTCGATATAGGCTTGGTCATGCATGCCCGCCGCAAGAATGGCGTTCATCATGCCGTTCAAAAGGGCAATGTCCGTTCCGGGGCGGGGCTGCACGGCAAGGTCCGCCAGATTGGAGAGTTGGACCCGCCGCGGATCGGCAACGAGCAGGACCGCTCCTTTCGCCTTTGCCCGCATGATGCGCCGGGCAACCAGCGGATGGCATTCCGTCGTGTTGGACCCGATTACGAAGATGCAGCGGGCGTCCTCCAAGTCTGCCAGGGAGTTCGTCATTGCCCCGCTGCCAAGGGTTGCGGCAAGACCTGCCACGGTAGAGCTGTGTCAGAGCCTTGCGCAGTGGTCGATATTGTTGCTGCCGATAACGGCCCTCATGAATTTCTGGGCCAGATAATTCTCTTCGTTCGAGGCTTTGGCCGACGCGAGCATTGCCACGGCTCCGGGACCGTTCTCGGCCAGGACTTTTCGGATCCCGTCGGCTGCCGGACCGATCGCCTCATCCCAGGCGGCGACTTCGAACTCACCGCCGCGGCGCACGAGGGGATGCGTAAGCCGGTTCGGGCTGAGTGCATGCTCGTACAGGTTCCAGCCCTTGATGCACAGGCAGCCCTCGTTTACCGGGTAGGACCGGTTGGGCAGCGTGCCCACCAGGCGGCCGTCGACGACCTTATGGATCACCCCGCAACCGGTGCCGCAGTAAGAACACAATGAGGGTATCAGCCGGTTGTCCATCTCAAAGCTCCGTATCGGTTTGCCGCGGTCTGCCCGGAGTGAGTCCGGTAAGGGTAAGCGACGCATTCAACATTTTCCCGATGGAAGCGGTACCCTCTTCCTCTTCCATACCGGTCGGCCAGTTATCGCCGGGGAGTTCCGCCCACCTTTGCATGAGCAGCGGGCATATCCCCAGAATCGATCCGACTGCGAGTTTTTCTTCAGCCCCCGGATGCGACAGGAGAAGAACGGGACGTTTTACGACACTTTCGGCATCCGGTCGGGCTGTGCGATTCAAAGGGAGATCGGTCAAAGCCTTTTCGATATCCGCAGCCGGCACTCCGCCGATTGCCGAGGCGGCGGACACGGGGTTGAGACCCAGCCGGGCGCAAATCGCAAGAGCCTGAGGCACCGAATCGGGACAGCTTTCGCTCATTGCGGCAAATCCGGCATGATCGGTACAGAGCAGGCCGGATCCCACCTTCTCCGGTTTCATATAGGCGAGGCACGGCCTGACGCAAAGTCGGCATGCAGCGGGCCTCCCCAGGTATTTCACCGCCGCTGTTTTCGCAGCCTCGCCGAGTCCGGCCGATTCGATCACTTCGATAAAGCCCTTATGGCCCGATTCCGGCCCGGATATCCCGAAAAGCGAGCGGCCGAAATCCGCATTCGGCATCGGACCGTTTCCCGCAAGGACTATGGCCGTGAGATTGTGAGCAGCCATCCAGCCGGCGAGGGTGCCCCGATCGAGGCTCGTCCCGGCTTCCAGGCCGGCTGAAGCCCAGGTCGAGCGATTTCTTCCGGCAGGGCCGCAAAGAATCAGGCTCTGGCGGAAATCCGGACGGCGCGCCAGGAGGCTCTTTCTCATACCCGACACATCGAGTTTTTCGATTCCGCCGGACGGCTCGATAACCGCCCCCCTGCCCGCGATCACCAGGACCGAGGGTCCCGGCGCGGTCCCGGTTAGGACCGCGAAATCAACTCCGGCCGATTTCAGAGCCGGGCCATGGTTCGGGAAAAGGGGTATTCCCGCCTGCTTTCCGTCCGGACCGGGACAGGAGGCGAAGAGTGCCCCCGAACCAGGCGTCATTGTGCCGGTGAGAGGTCCGGTTGCAAGGATGAGCGCATCCGGGTAGATGCCTGAGAGAAGGGCAGCAGCGGTTTCGCCTCCGACGACTGCACTCTTGGAGGCATCCCGCAAAGGCTCCGGCCAGGGCACAACCGCTGCATTCCCGGTCCCAAGATCGGCCAGGACAAAATTCCCATGGAAGAAGCTGTTTAGCGGAGGCATTCGTCACCTCCACTCTGTTTGCCGCAACCAGCCGGCGCGATCCGCCTTTCGGAGGGCCCCGCCTTCTGCCAACGGAAGCGGATCTTCACCGCTCCGTGCGGGCATGTATCCATGCAGCGCAGGCACATGATGCATTCACTCATGTCGAGCCGCGGGCTCACTCCCTCGCGCAGGTCCGAAGTCGGTACGACCCCCATGGGGCAGGTTTCCGCGCACCGCATGCAGGAGAATTTCTTGCACCGGGACGCCCCTATAACAATCTTTATCAGTCCGATCTTTGCGCAGAGGGCAAGCAGAGCGCCGACCGGGCAAAGATAGCGGCACCAGGACCTCTTTTCGCTCGTTTCCAGTGCTGCTACCGCAGGAACGATCGCCAGCTCGGCCCCACCGACAACTCCCTGGAAGCCGTAGGAGCGGCAAAGAGTCCCAATCGGGCAGACCGTGCAAAAAGCCTGGTAACCCGCGCCGCCGCTGACGCCCAGGGCTGCCGCGGCCACGCCGTACTTGGCAAGGCGGGTGCGCAGGAACTGCGGCAGACGAAACCTGCGCGGCACGATCTTGCCTGCGAGGTCCAGGAAAAATCCGAAAGGACAGAGCCACCCGCACGCCGCGCGCCCGGTCAGGACGGTCAACACGACCAGGAAAAGGGCGGCAAATACTGTGGTAAAGAGGATTATTTTGCTCGCGGCAATGTTTTGCAGAAGCCCGAGCGGACATGCAAAAGAGAGATCGCCGACGCTGAGCGAGCAGACCGTTCCCACCAGGACCACGACAAACAGGAGGAAGGCCAGCACCTGGGTCGGCCATCGCAGCAGCCGGATCCAGCCAAGGGCCTTTCCGGGCGAATACTCCAGGGCTTTCTGGGGACAGGCTTCGCTGCATTCGGGATGTCCGCCGCAAAGGTCGCACTTGAGCACCCTGCCCTCTGGTTCCCGTCGCGGCGCTGCTTCCGGGCAGGCAGTGATGCAAATCCCGCAGTGTGCGCACAGCCGGTCATCAACGAACACTATGCCGGCTTCGTCTCTGCTGATGGCCTTTTGGGGACACGCCGGGAGGCAGAGCGGATCGAGGCAGTGCTGACAGAAAACGGCAAAACTCGCGCCCGCCGTTTCGTCTCGCAACACCTGGATGCGGGCGGAATCGACCCGGGACTCGCTGCGGGCGGAACAGACGGTCTCGCAGGTGCCGCAACCGGTGCAGCGGTCGGGATCGAACACCATCCTGGGTTCTCTTTTGGGCCGGAGCTTTCTTTTCCAGAAATTCCAGGACAACCGGGACGGACTCGGGACCTCCTTTGGTGTCGGCATGTGTTCGTGCCGGCGGTGCCCCGGTGTCGCCAAGGGCCGACTGCCGGTCCCTGTGCTCTGCGAGCGGCGCTCTAATGTTTCCACGCTTCGATCCTCGCGATCAACTGTTGTTGCGGACGTAGGCCTGACGGCGGCAGGCCGGGCAATATTTCAGATATCCCAGCTCCGAATCGGGCAGGACCGACCGGAGGTAATCCATCACGGGTTTGGGCGGCAGATCGGCCCCGCACCCGGCGCACGCGCCGCTTCCCGATTCATTTGCGGACTGCCGTGCAAGAGGCCTCAGCCGGTTCACCAAATCGCAGCAGTCCACACCAGCCGGACAGGTTTTCGCGCAGGCCTGACATTGCGTGCAGCACCAGACCGCCCGGTCTTTCAGGATCTCCCTTCCGCGGAGCGCCTGCTGCACGATTCCGCGCGGCGAAAGGTCCGGAGAAATACCCGGATACATTTCGGCCATGGGACAGACGGCTGTGCATTTTCCGCACTCGACGCAAAGACCGGCCGCGGACTGGAGGAGCGCAAATTCGAATTCATCAGGCATGGTCGTCTCCCCTGGCGGCCCGGGTGTCTTCCCAGAGCGGCTCAACCTCGCGTCCGGCGGTGAGCAGCGGCGAGAGAGCGGCTGTACCGCTCACGTACCCGGTGCGCTCCCGCAGGGCATTGCGCATGGCCAGGTGAATGTCCAGAAGGGGCAGTCCCGAAGGGCAACTATCCCGGCACGCACCACACCCCACGCATCTGTCCGCAAGGTGCATGGCACGAATCAGGTGGAAAGCCAGAGGATCGGGCGGCACCCTGCCTTTGGTCACGTATCCGCCCTCTTCCAATTTGCATTCCGGGCAGACGCATATCGGGCAGGCGTTCCTGCAGCCGTAGCATTTTATGCAGCGGCTGAAATGGGCGCGCCAGACTTCGAGCCTGTCCGGCCCGGCAATCGAGGCGGGAAAGCCTTGGCCGGCAGGCGGCTCACTGTCGGGGGCATCCGGAGGCCAGGGTGTCTCACAACGGCATATTGCGGCCTGTTCAGCCGAACAGTTCAACCCGATCGGCCGGACGGCGCCCGGACGCAACTGTCCCGCTTTTTCAAGCTCGATCAGAGCGCGCATGTCGCACCCGCGGCATACCAGGCCGAGAGAGGCTCCATCAGGGAGAGCCTGCGCCATTTGCCAGGCGGTTTTGGCGAGGGGCCATTTTGGCTCCGTGACCATAGACGCCGCCTCCTGCACCGAGGCAAAAACACGCGGCACAACAGCGCCTTCCTCCTCGCACAAGCCGAGAACTCCAATACTCCCTTCCTCGGAGAAGAGTTGTGCCACCCTGTCCCACAGTTCAACAAGCATGGCATTCCTCCCACGGCGGCGGCAAAAGATCGGGGTTGATCGCCGGCAATTTGGAAAGATCGGAAATGAACTCGCGGACAAGGCCGGAAAACTGGAATCCCTCGTGGGCGGTGCCCCAGGAGAGCAGAAGCCGGCGGCGATCGATCCCGATGATATCGAGCAGGTCCTGCAATAGCGTCAGCCGCAGCCGCGCAGGCCGGTTGGCTTCATTATGCCGGCAGCCCCCGAGATGGCAGCCGAGTACGGCAACACCGTCCAGGCCGTCGGCGAGTGCCCTGAGTACCAGGTCCGGTTCGACGCCGGCCGCGCATTCAACCGGGATGAGCCGGAAGGAAGGGGGCAGATCGAACCGTTCTTTTCCCGCCCTGTCAGCGCCCAGCAGCGCGCACCAGCGGCAGGCAAATATCACTGCCCGGACCGGTCGATTTTCGTTATCGGGTCTAGGTTGAGCATCTGGTGCCGTCATAAAACAATCCTTGGCGCAATTTCGCGCAACATTGCGCGCAAAGCGGTGCTGTTGTGTTCCGGGACCCTTGCGGCCCCGCTCGGACAGACCGCGGCGCAAAGTCCGCAGCCGCGGCAGCGTGCCCCTGAAACCACGGCCCTCCCGTCATCGTCTCGGCGGCATGCCCCATACGGGCAAACCGCAATGCACTGCCCGCAACGGCTGCAGGCCTCGGTCCTTGTCGATGCGGTGCCCGATACCGGACCCGCGAGAGCCAGGGCTTTGCGGTGGATTTCTCCTTCAGCGAGGAAGGCCGCAGCTTTCATCGCAGCAGCTCGCCCCTGTTCAACCGCCCGGTCCGCCGATACCGGCCATCGCGCGGTCCCGCAGAGATACACCCCGGAAACCGGGGCCGAGAGAGGCTGCATCGGCTCCCTGCCGCAGGCGAATCCCATATTGTCCAGGCGAACGCAGAGACCTTCGGCCAGGCCGGCGGTCTCCGGGCGGGGCTTGAGCGGAGTACTGAGAGCGACAATATCGGCCGGAAGCTCCAGGGAACGGGTCGAGAGGCCATCGCGCAGGAAAACGGATGCAACGTGCCCGTTTCCCCGCACTTCGGGCGGATCGGTGGGATCGTACACGACGAAGCGCACCCCCGCCGCCATCGCCCGCCGGTAGAGTTCTTCGAGGACCTTTCCCGGTGCCATGATTCCCCTGTGGAGGACGGTCACGGCAATTTCCGGGCTCAGAGTTTTTATCCTGACTGCATTTTTCAGGGCGGTCGGGCAGCAGATCGAGCTGCAATACGGGTGGGCATCTTCCCTTGCCGCGATGCACTGGATGAAGACGGCACTCCTGAATTCGGAAGCCACAGCCCCTTCCGCTTCCAGCTTTTTCAGCCGGGTTTCGAGTTCGAGCTGACTGATAACCCCGGGCAGTTCACCAGCCCGGAACCTGTTTTCGGGAAGGACCGGCTGAGCCCCGCAGGCCAGGATGACCGCTCCCGCGGTCAGGACTTCGTCACGGCCCTCGCGGTTCAGGTGAGCCTCGAAGCGGCCGGGGTCCCCATCGATTCGGGTAACTGAAGTTTTCGGCAGAAATTCGACCGCAGGATGCTCTATTCCGCGCAGCAGCGGGGACAGTAAATCCTGGCTGGGAATATTGTGCGGGAACAGTCTGCCGATCTGGTTCAGCAGGCCTCCCATGCGCCCGAGGCGATCGGCCAGAGTCACTGCCATTCCCATCTGGGCAAGTGTTCCTGCAGCCGCCAATCCGGCAGGACCGGCCCCAACCACGAGGACGCGTTTTTCGACACGCACCGGGGTAAATGCAACCCCCTCCTGGTGCTCCAGTTTCGTCAATCCCATGCAGATCAGGTCGGCAGCCTTGGCCGCGGCAGATTCGGGATCTCCCGCATGGATCCAGGCACAACCCTCTCGAATGTCCGCCAGGAACACCGGCACCTGACAATCGCGTGCTGCGATCCCGTCGAGGACGCCACGCCCTTTGGCAAAAGGGGAGCATGCGGCAACGAGCACGGATGCGGGCTTTTCGCGCTCGATCAAGGCATAAAGGTTGTCCAGGTCCTTTTGTCGGCACAGGGAAGGCATGAATTCCAGACGAACCGATTGTCTTCGCACCGCGATCGCATCCGCCATGGCTTGCTCGGGGATCGCGCTGCTCAGAGTGCCGTGACAGGTGCAGGCGATTACCAGCGATTTTCGGCTCATAACCCGCCTCCCGTCCGGTTTGCCAGCCTTGCGGCGACCACTGCCGCGGCATTGGCTCCCTGCACCACCGACTGCGAAACGTCCGCCGGTTCGCGGCAAAATCCGCAACTCTCCCCGCGAGGATTTGCCGGGTCGGGTTCGGCGGGCAGCGGGCAGGCGGTCAGCCCCCCGTTCAGGACCAGCATATCGAACTCCGCGTTGACGACTTTTCCGGATCCCGTTTCTTCGTACCGAACCGCGAGGGTCGAACCGCCGCCATCTTCCGGCATGGGGAAAACGAGTCCCGGCCTCGCCCTCACGAGGAAAATTCCTTCCTGAGCTGTGGAGCGGGCATAAGCTTCATATCCCTTGCCAACAGCCCTGAGGTCGGTGAAGAAGATTGCCACGGACGCTTCCGGGAGGCGTCGTTTGATCCAGCGGGCCTGTTTCAGGGCGTGCATGCAGCAAACGGAAGAGCAGTAGGACAGGAAGCGTTGGTCGCGTGCGCCGGCGCATTGAATGAAGCCGATGCTGCGAGGCACGGCCCCGTTTGAGCGCCGTATCACTCTGCCGTTGTTGGGGCCCGCCTCTGCTGTCCAGGTCTCGAAATCCATGGCCGTAAAGACATCGGGGTGGCCTTTGGGAGTGTACTCCGTAAGGGGATTCGGGTTTCGTTCCGTAAAACCCGTTGCGAAAATTAAGTCCGCAACAGGAAGGCGCAGTGCCCGTGGGGGATTGCCCAATCTACCCGGGTCAATTGCTCCGGTCGGGCATACGGGAACGCATGCCCCGCACCGCGAGCAGAGTTCCGAGTTGACGGTCGGGGTCGGCGATACGGCCTGGTCCCAGGCCTCTCCGGCCGGCTTCAGTCCGATCGTGCCGGGAACCCCCTTTGCCTCACAGGCTTCCCTGCAGAGGCCGCAAAAGACGCACGCCTCGGAGTCGACCGCGGGTGTCCGGGCCGAGAGCAGGGCAACGATCCCGCCGCCATCCGCCTCGATACCTTCCAGGGCCGTATGGTTGTGCACGGTCACGAGCGGATGGGACAGGCAGGCGGCGCCGTCCGTCCAGACGGGGCAGAAGGCGCAGTGGTCGGTGGGATAGAGCTTGTCCAGCCGCATAACCTGCCCGCCAAGCCGGCCGTCTCGTTCCACCAGGTGCACGGGGATCCCGATCCGGGCCAGGTCCAGGGCGGCGGTCATACCGGCCACACCGGCGCCGACGACGAGCACGGGCAGGGATTCGGATCTTTCGGGCGCATTCATGGTTCTCGCCTCATTTCTTCAGCATGCCGTAGTGCTCGGCCAGTTTCTGCAACCTGTTCGTAAACCATGTATGGAACGGCGGAGGTGGAACGTCGTACGGTCCGACCCGGTCGTCCAGAGCGGTCAGGATTCTTCCCTCCTGCCGATGCGTGCGTTTTGCGCCTTCCGGCGAGATGATTATCGACTTCGGTTCGGTCGGGCAGCGGCGCATGCAGACCCCGCACCCGTTGCATTTCTCCGCCGATACAACGGGATAGCGGTTTTCCTGCATTTTGATGGCCTCGGGTTTGCAGGCCTTTTCGCACTCCCGGCAGCGGCGGGTTTTCAGCCACGCGAGGCAGACGTCCTTAAGGATGACCGCGGTGCCCAGATAAACTTCTGTTTTCGGGATTTTGCTCAAAGCCCCGGTAGGACAGGTCCGGATGCATTCCATACAGAGAATGCACTTGTTGGTTTCGAGGACGGGCGTACCGACATTTGCGAATCCGCTGAAAAGGGGCGCCGTTTTGATCGCCATTGGGGCGCAGGCGTCCAGGCAGCGGAGGCAACGTGAGCAGGAGGCGAGAAAGTCGGGTTCGTCGAGGGCTCCGGGAGGCCGCACCAGGTTGTGCGCCCTGCCCACCGCCGTCAGGCCCAGGACGGTTCCCGACACCGCGGCGCTGACCCCAAGCTGCAGCAATGCCCTTCGGGAAAGAGTCATCTCAGCTCCGGTGTGGATGGTTCAGACCGGGACCGCAAGCGGCCCCGGTTCGGCATTTGATATCTTTACCTTTATTCGATTTAGCTATTCTTGCTAATTATTCCGCTGGTTCCCAAGCTCCCGGCTTAGGAACCCCGTCCCGGATGCCGGGGATGGTTCGACTACGAATTCCACCGCTCCCGGCACCTCCGCCGTTTCTCCTCCTGCACTGAGCGCCAGCGAGGAAATAGGGGACGGCGCGGCGGTAGGGTGGGCACAAGCTTTATCGTGCCCACCGTCCAGCCATCCGGAACTAACCTGAATCACACAAGTTTTTTTCTGTTCACTGTCACTGCTCTTTTCACCGTTCACGGCTTCACGCTTTCTTCACCACGTCCGCCACGGCGAAATCGAGCTTCAGCTTCTTGAGCGTCTCCTCCGTCGGGATACCGTTTTCATCCCATCCGTAGTAGGCGTAGTAGTCGTCCTGCATCTTCTTGGTATCCGCATCCGTGAATACTTCGCCCTTCTTCGGGCCTTCCGGCAGTGGTTCGGTGCGCAGCCGCTCGGGCAGGATATCGTCCTTACGGGAAATGCCTTTTTCACGGATGTTGAACGCGCGCATGACGGTGATCATCCGCTTGGCGGTCGCCCAGTATTCCTCGGGCGTCGTATTCCAGCCTGTAGCCGCGTTGAGCATGTCGCAGACAATGCCGGGATTTCGCTTGGACCACGGAACGCCGGCTACAAAGGAACACATGACCATCGAACTCAGGTAGGCCCAGACTCCTTGCTGCTCGGGGGTGTTGCCCTCGTGATGGCATCCGCCAAGCTGGCCCATTGCGTAGCTCACGCCGCGAGGCTTGAACCCGCGCGGATCGTGGGCCGCAAGTTCCTGGCCCTTGACGTGAATGGCGTACTTGGGAGCGTCTTTGCCGATTTTCTCGGCCATACGTCTGACGCCGAGCGAAAGGAGTTCGCCGGCTTTGCCTTCCTTGAATGCTATCTTTTTGGTCATTTCGATCACGGCATCCGTGTCGCCCCATGTGAGCTTCACGCCGTCGAGGTCTTCCGGTTTGAGAATTCCGCGCTCCATAAGCTCCATGGTGAAGCCGATGGTGTTGCCGGTGGAAATCGTGTCCAGCCCGAGGGCGTCGCACGATTCTATGCCTTTCATGTAGCCGTCGAACTCAGTGATACCGAGGTTTGAGCCCATGAGAACGCCGGTCTCATACTCGGGTCCTTCAGCAATAAGACCGTCGTACGGGCCGCCTGTTCTGACCACGCCGAGTTTCATGCAGTGGACGGGACAGTTGGGGCATGCCACGTGGCGCTTCCAGAAGGTGCGGGATGCCTCTTCGCCGCCGATCATGTTAACGTCCGGATACCAGGTCGTTGTATAGTTCTTGGTTACCAGACTGCCGGCTACGTAGTTGGCGAACTCCATGAGTCCGCCGGTACCCCAGCGTTTGATGCCCTGCCACGCTTCCACATCGATGGCGAGCTGCTTGCCTTCCAGGGCCGCCTTATTGAATGCCTCGACGTTTACTAACGGAACCGACCTGGTTCCCTTGACCGCCAGGCCTTTGACGTTCTTGCTGCCCAGCACGGCGCCGCCGCCGCTGCGTCCGGCTGCCCGGAACCGGTCGACAATGATGCAGGAGAAGAAGACTCCACGCTCGCCGGCAGGTCCGATGACCATGGTCTTGTATTCGTCATCCTTCAGTTCGTTCTTGATATACTCTTCAGCTTCGTAGGTGTCTTTGCCCCAGATAGGCTGGGCATCCCTGATCTCCACCTTGTCGTTCAGGATGGAGATATAAACGGGCTTGGGAGACTTGCCCTTGAGCGTGACGACGTCCCAGCCGGCCCATTTGAATTCGTTTCCGATGTGGCCTCCGACCTGGGAATGCCCGTAAATTCCGGTGTGCGGACTCTTGAAAGAGACATTGAGCCTCGTCGCCGGGCAGGCAGTGCCATTGAACGGGCCGGTCAGAATGAGGAACATATTCTCGGGTGAAAGCGGGTCCGTTTTCGGAGGCAATTCCTTGTAGAGCAGATAAGCCCCAAGACCTTCACCGCCGATGTAATCTCTCAGAATGGCCTCATCGAGGGAACGCACGGATGTCTTTCCCGCGGTCAGGTCTATTTCCAGCATCTTGCCAAAGTATCCGCCTTTAGGTTCTGCCATGTGCCTACCTCCTTTCCCCGTCTTTATTGGGATAGAACAGATTGTTATGGAGAGCCTTGGCGGCTTCCTTCGGGGTTACTTCGCGGTATGCCATATTGACCCCGAATCCCAGTTTGTTCGTCCTGAGGGCGGGAGCGGTATCTTCCGCCTGCATCTTGCAGGCCTTTACGCACTGAGGATCACCGTCACAGAGGTCGCAGAACATGGGCCACCCGGTATCCGGATGACGCCGGAGGAACTGGGCCGGACAGGCTTCGATGCACTTGTTGCATTTGGCGCCGAGGCAGGTCTTGTCGTCGATGTACTTGATTACGTTGGTATCCTTCTCCTTGGCGATCGC
The DNA here is from genome assembly GCA_023416335.1 of Pseudomonadota bacterium. The sequence continues at coordinate 20,403 of JAEZHY010000091.1, forward strand.
CTTCGGGTTGGTCGGGCAGGCTTTGACGCAGGGAGAATCGTCACAGTGCCAGCAGATCACCGGAACATCGACAACCCCATGAAACCGTTTGACGTGAATCCGCGCTACTCCGGGGCGCACCAGGCCTTTTTCATGGTACTGCGAACAGGCGTACTCGCAGGAGCGGCATCCGGTGCAATTTTCCCGTTGGACGAACAGGTACTTCATCCTGTCTTCCGGCTTCAACGGGGCTTTGGGATCGGCTGCAAGGGTAGGCGTTGCAATGGGCATGGAGGCAAGAACGATGCCTCCGGCAAGTTGTGCGGATCTTTTAAGAAAGCAACGACGGCTGGTGTTGACGGGTTCGGGACGATCAATATCGTCCGGCTTCCTCTCGCTCATAACATTCCTCCTTGGCCTGATGTAGCCGGTTCGTGCCTCTGCTTCCTGTCCTGGTGAATTTCACTCGAAATCGAATATACATACTCACAAGAACTGAGATTCGCGTACAGACAGAAGACTCGGCTCGTATGCACCGAATGATCCGGAGGGATACGAGAGGAGTTTTATATGTTATTTAAAAGTCGAGAGTGTTTCTGAAATCCTTTCCGGCTTGTCTACAGTGAATGCTTTAAAGTTATATGAAAAGGACCGTATTTATCCGGGTCCGGATATCTACCCGTCAATTTATTGATCTTATGGAAGGGGAGCGTTATGTCAAAAGTGACATAAGTATTTGTTATTCAACGACAATTTGAAATATGGATTTTGTAGATAACTTTGTCAACAATTTTTTTAATAACCTTCCCTACTGAACAATTTTTCTCAAATTCAATTTGGGTGAAGACCGGAATCCAGCGGAGCCGACGCATCCCGGACGCGTTTTGAACGAGGATGAAACTTCAACCCATTGAGTTGAGGCACGGTTTTCCGACCGTGCCGGCCGGGAGTCGCGTACGGTCAACGCTGTTGCTTTAATGACCTCGTCCCGGCAGGCCAAGTATTTTGGACAGCACGCACCGGATACTATCCGGCCTGCCGGGGCGGGGTTCCCAAGGCGGAGCTTGAGCACCAGCGGACGAGGATGTACCGGAGTCGCGTAGGGTGGGCACCCGGTTTTTGGATGCCCACCGCCCGGCCATCCCGACGAGCCTGGCTCCAAGGGACGGAGGGTGGGCACGATAAAGCTTTGTACCCACCCTACGACCCTCGCCGTTCACCCTGGTTTTAGGAGGGCGCCGGATTCGCTATCCAGGCGCGTCAGCGCAAGAGGACAAACGGAGGAGGTGCCGGAGGGTGATATGCAGGATGCATGAAATCATCGACCTGTCGGGGCGGGGTACCCAAGCCGGAGCTTGGGCACCAGCGGACGAGGATGTACCGGAGTCGCGTAGGGTGGGCACCCGGTTTTTGGGTGCCCACCGCCCGGCCATCCCGACGAGCCTGGCTCCAAGGGACGGACGGTGGGCACGATAAAGCTTTGTACCCACCCTACACCACTCGCCGTTCACTTTTCTGAAGTTTCATAAGAGCGGCGCCGCCCCGTCTTTGGACGGAGTTTTATCGAGAACGAAACTTCAGCACTTGTGCTGCCGAGTCGTTCCTGAAAAATGAAGTTTCATACAAGTGAACCATCCGGCCGCCGGCCCGGTTTGAACGAGAATGAAAACTTCAACCCCGTTGAGTTGAGGCACGGTTTCCTGACCGTGCCGGCCCGGGAGTCGTGAAATGACGCCGATGAGCCGGAGTCCGGGGCGGGGCGAACCGGGACAATCATGTTCCCTGTTGTTGATAAACCTGTCCTAATTAAAAGCGGCCTGCGGCAAGCGGTTCTGAAAATGGGGAGATAAAAAGGTCCCATCTCCCCGGGCCGCCGGGAAGGATGGAAGCATCATCCATGGGTAAGCCTTATAGTTGCTTTCAAGTTGATATTTAATTCCCTGCCGAGGTGGAAGAGGTTCCCGACCGGGCACTTGCACCAGATTTCGGCCCTCTTGGGGCCGATCGCTCGGCGCTTGCTGTGTCTGCCCCGGTGCCTTTGCGGGGGGCCATAGCAAGCGCCAAGTAAGCCGCAAAGCGGCGCAGGGGGTTTGGGGGCCACAGGTCTCCACACTATTTGGATCCTTCTTGAACGCGACTCCGTTTTACATCGCCTGCCCGTACGAAGGCGCCCGATGCTTCGTTCCCCTTACAGCATTTCGATATGGTCCCCCGGTTCAATCGGCCTGTTTCCGGAAAAGGTCTCCGCAAGATCGTTATCTATAACGTACGTGCATATCTCTTTTGCTCCCTGCTCCGTGTATCCGTACTTCTTGTTGAGGTTCCTGATGAGGAGCCCCACGTCTTCCCGAATGCGCTTGTCGTATGACTTGAAGGTCTTTGTGGCGAAGTCCTTGATTGCATTTCTGAAGTTGTCGTTCTTTAGGAAAGGATCGAGGACATTTTCCTTCAGATTGTGAATGTACCTTTGATAGATGGTTTGGTAGAGCTGCGTCTCGCAAATGGATTTGCCGTCCAGAAGCATTTCCTGGGTGAGCGCCTTGGAAGCATACTGCCTCTGGATTTCTTTTCGGAACGCCTTCCACTGGCCCCTGTCCGATCCCGGCCCAAGGATCCGGCGCTCGATGGCCTCGAAGAACTCTTCCGTGATCTCCAGCTCTTCCCCCGTGAAGGTACATTTCTGGGTCTGCCGGCTGTCAAAGTTGATCGCAAAAAGGTAATTCTGGATTTCTCGCGATATGTGTTCCTCATTATAGTAATAGAGTGATTCCTTTACTTCCTGCAATACGGTGTAGTTGTAGAAACTCACAAGAGAGTCCAGGAATCCTTCCGGTATGGGACAGTTGGTCCCAGTCCTGTATTTCCTGAAAAACTGGTAAACCATCCCCATGGTGATAAGCTTGCCTTTCTTTGCATAGGCAGAATAAAATTCACTGAATATTTTGATCGAATCCCTGCCGGTAATCCCCTTGTCTCCTTCCGTTTCCGACTCGGCAATGATCTTCCTTCGTCTCTTTGCGTTGAAGCTCTTCCTGTCTTCATCGGACAGCCAAGACGGAATAAGGCCGGTATAGATATCCATTTTGAGCAGCAGAAGGTTTCGATCGCAATAAAGCCTGTATTTGTTTGGAGATGAAATCCAGTCCTCCATGCCTTCAGATTTTGTATTGAGCCGGGATGATATAATCACCTTGGCGAAGTTTTCGAGGATCCTGGGCAGGAAGTATTTCTCTATCTGGGTCCCGAACACATTCTTATAGATTTTGACTTCGGTATTATAATCGAGAACGTAAGGTATCTTGACGTATGTTATCCGGTCCGAAAAAGACTGGGTATCCAGCACGTTTTCCTGGTCTTCCGGATTCATCAGCGCGAGGAAAAGGGAATTCACGTTCTCTTCGATGTCCTCCACCTTGTGCACGCCTTCGCTGATTATCCCGTGGAGATTCGAAAATCTTTCCCTGTTATATGCCTTGATGTCCATCAACGCATAAATGCCGTTGTTCGTATTCGCATACCTGGAATAGAGATATTTTATTCGATTGCTGTCCTTGAGCAGGGCGTTCAACTGGTTTTGCAGCAGGTGGTTGCTCATCACGCTGGTTTTGGATAT
>JAEZHY010000114.1 GCA_023416335.1 Pseudomonadota bacterium
TCACTGCTCACTGCTCACTGCTCACTGCTCACTGAAGAACTTTACCGGCCACCTACACTCCGCACTGTATGCGACTTATCATAGGATGTTGGAAGCCGGAATTTAGACGACATATCCGGCATATGAAGGGATGCTTCTTTTCCGATTTTTCTTTCCTTGACTGCGAAAAGGACAAGGTTTAGTGTGGTTGGCGCTAAAAAATCGCCGAATCCGCGTACAGGAGCGGGGGACCCGTGAACACGGGGCGAATCGCCTATCCAGGCGTAGGGCAACCTCTTTGGCCCGAGCCCGTCAGCTAACCTCGCAGGCGTCAAGAGGGAATTGGAACGCGTACCTCCAGGTGCTTCTGGTGCGCGCTCGTTCTGCGTAGTTTTTTCTTCAGAGAAATCCCTCTCAGGCCTTCCAGCGATTTCCGGCAACCCGGTCCGTGCTGCGGACGGGCGAATCCTTCGGCCGAGGTGCTGAAGTCACCTATGAAAATTGCTGTTCTGGCTTTGCTCAATCTTTCCCTGGTGGGTTGTTTTGTCTATCTCCTGCGCAGGCCCAACCTCCTGAGCTTCTACCAATCCGGAAGGTTCTGGCTGACATGGCTTGCGATTGCGATCATCACTCTAATGGACGAATTCACGTCCATTTTTTATGCGCCAGCGGAAGCCTACAGGTTTATCGGTTCGAGCGCCATCATCTTCATCGCGTTGACCAGCGTGCTTGTCCGGTTCATGAGCACACGGTTCACCGAAATTGCGGAGATCCTGGAGGCTCACGGGTTGATCGGGGGAGGGGTTTACTCTTTCTCCTATCTTGTTCTCGGACCGATGATGTCCTTTGTCGCGGTTTCTTCCATCATGGTCGATTACACGCTTACCGCATGTATTTCAGCGGTAAGCGCCATTTTGAACGCCGCGTCTTTTTTCCCCGGCGTAACGGAATCCTCGCCGATCGTCGTACCCTTCGTACTTGGGACTCTCTGGGCGATTGCGGGCCTGAACATCCTCGGGATCCGTGAAAACGCGCGCTTTACTTTTCTGATCTTCATCTTCGCTGCATTCGTAATTTTGAACCTCATCGTTTCAGGGATCATCGAATTCGACGCGCAGTCGCTGATCCGCATCAAAGAGGCAGCCCGCGATGCTGCAAGGCCCCTGGAGACCGGGTCCTATATGCGCGACTACGGGAACCTTATCTCTCATATTGCATTCTGTATACTCGCTTATTCGGGAATCGAATCCGTTATACAGACAGCCGGCCTCGTGAGAAACTGGCGAGAGATTCACAGGGCGTACCTGTTCCTTGCCGTAACGGTCGGAATTGCGACGCCGCTTGTGGCCGCACTGGTCCTGTCCGCTCCGATCAACTTCAGCGAGCACGAAGGCGACCTGATCACTCATTACGCAACGATGATAAACGGTACGTTCTTTGGTGTGGTCGTCGCCGTACTGGCGAGCATCACACTGATGATGGCCGTGAACACGGCTTTCGTTGCCTCAAGCGAACTGCTGGAACGCGTTGCCCACCGGTACGGGTTTCACTGGCTGATAGCCGTCAACCGGCGCCACTCGCTCTACCGGGTCCATATTCTGAACGCGATTTTCTTCTCCGCCATTATTTTGATAACCAGCGGCAGTCAGAAGATACTAGCGGACATGTACGCCATCGGCCTTGTTGCGAGTTTCTGCATCAACATGGGGTCGCTGCTTATCTATCGATATTTTCAGGGTACAAAGGAAGTTATCCATTACTATACGAGTCGCCTGGGAACGCTGGTTCTCTGGGTCATTCTGGTCAGCTGCTTCATTTTTCTGGCGATCGATAAGCCGCACGGAACCATGCTTTGGGCGGGCGTTACGGCCTTTGTCCTCATCGCGGGCGGCCTGATGGCCAAGAAAAGGGCACCGGAAATTATGGAGATCGGACAGGCGGATACGGAGATGCAAATGGTCCTGTACCTGGCGGGCTCAACATCTCCCGATATCCACATCATTTTCCGTCGCCCAAGGGAAGAGGCGCTGGGAACGCCTAAAGACAACGAGGCGTACATCACCTTTTACACGCCTCGGCAGGGAATCCCGCCAAAAATGGCCGAGAATCATTTCCGGTTCCCATTGCTTCGCTCGGGGCTGTATCTGCGGATCGTGCTGCTGCTCAAGGTTGTCGAATATGAACTGGCGGACAGAAACGTCACGGTGCAATTCGGATGGCCGATGTCTTCCTGGCTTGACCGGTTGTCCATCGGCGTCATGGTGTTCAAACTGATGAGGCTGCCGCGCCTCTTTCCCAATTTCAACTTCATAATCAACTACTTTGGATCTTTTCGCCCGAAAACGGAGGAGGAGTCGCAGGAGCGGCGAGAGGGGTGATCGCGTTCGTCACCAGCGGGGAGCGCAAGAATAAGGGGTGCCAAAGGCAGGGTGTGAGAGTGGAGCGGGGTGAGCTTCACCGTGCCCACCATCCGTCCCCTCGGATCAGGGCACATCAGGATTGCCGGGCGGTGGGCACCCAAATGCAGGTGCCCACCCTACACCGCTGCCGTTCTCATTTCAGGTGGCTTTCTGCTCAAGAAGAGTGTTTCATTCTCGTTCAAACCGCGTCCTCCAGAGCGGCGGCTCCGCTGGATCCCGGCTCAAAAGCACTGCCGGGATGACGGTTTGGGGACTCCATTATGAAATGCCCGGGAAAGAAGCTTTTCCTCCATTTGGGCAACAGCCCCCGGACCTTGGGAACCAGCGGCGTATTTCCTCAACGCAAAACTTTGGCCCAAACCCGAACTGCCCACCCCCGACCTGCCGGGACGAAGATGGAAAACATTTTGCGGGTGGCCCCAGGGCGGGCACGGTGAGGCGTTCGTGCCCACCCCACGTTGCTCGCCGCTCACGTTTGATAAGGACAGCTTTGGAAGGGTTGGAGAACTCTACTCATCCTTGCCCCGCTGCCGTCCTCGGAAGACCAGGCGGATCGGCGTCTTGTCCAGGCCGAAACTCTCTCTGAATTTATTCAGCAGGAACCGCTCATAGGAAAAATGAATACTGTCGGGGTAGTTGCAGAAGAGGACAAACATCGGTGGACGGATGCCCGCCTGTGTCCCATAGAAGAATTTCAATCTTCGTCCGCGGACAAGGGGCGGTTCGTGCGCGCTGACCGCGTCCTGCAAAGCCCTGTTGAGGACCCCGGTCGTTATCCGGCGGCTGTACTGTTCGAAGACATCCCGAACTGTCGGCATTATCTTCGGGACTCCTTTGCCGCTGATGGCCGACATGGGCAGGATGGGCGCAAACGGCATGAAGCGGAAGCGGTATTTTATGTCTTCGAGGAAATTCTTTTTGGCTTTCGGGTCCGATTCGAGGGTATCCCACTTATTGATCCCTACGATGAGTCCTCTGCTGCGTTCCTGGATATAACCTGCGATATGAAGGTCCTGGTCGGCAACCCCTTCGGAAGCGTCGATCAGCTGGATACAGATATGGCTCTTATCAATGCTTTGAAGAGCCTTGATGATGCTGATTTTTTCAAGTTTTTCTTTTATCTTCCCCTTCTTTCTGATCCCGGCGGTATCGATCAGCAGGTACTTTTGGCCGTTGCGTTCAAATGGGGTGTCCACGGCATCGCGCGTGGTCCCCGGAATGGGGCTGACTATTACCCGTGTGGTTCCGAGAATGCGGTTAACCAGGGTGGACTTGCCTACATTGGGCCGGCCGAGAATGGAAACCCGGATCTCGGATACTTGTTCGTCCTCGCCTTCCTCCTCGGGGATGGCGGGCTCCGGTATCAGTTCGACAATATCGGACAAAAGATCGCCGACTCCAAATCCGTGTGCCGCACTGATTGGATAGAGCGTCTCGACTCCGAGGGCGTAGAAGTCGGCCATATATTTCTGCTGCTCGGGGCCGTCGATCTTATTGACCGCGAAGAATACGGGTTTGGATGTGCGGCGAAGAATATCGAAGAGGACGGAGTCTTCCGGGTGAAGGCCCGCTTTCCCGTCGGACACGAAAAGAAAAATGTCGGCTTCCTCGAGCGCGCTGAAAATCTGCTCCCGCATGTGCTGGTCAAACAGGGATTCGTCTTTGCTGATGAATCCTCCGGTATCGACAAGAGTAAAACTCTTTTCGTCCCAGATGCCGCGGGCATAGTTCCGGTCCCTGGTCACTCCTGGAAGATCGTCTACCAACGCCTGGCTGCTCTTGCTCATCCTGTTGAAAAGCGTGGACTTTCCTACATTCGGTCTTCCGACTATCGCGATAATTGCCATCGAGTTTCACCTTGTTGTAATTTTTGTATCCCCGTATGTACGATTTCCGTTTAAGATTTTTTCACGATCATGTAAATAGCCGAGTTCTCGTGTGCGCCTTCCCCGAGGATCAATCCTTTTACCGGAAATCATGCTGATCGGGCAATCACTGGGAGCTGTATCGTTTACTTTTTTTGAGGGACCGCTGTTTCGCAAGATGACCAAGCAAGATAATCCATTGCGCATTGGACTGGTACTTGGAGCCCTGGGGGTCGTATATGGCGACATCGGGACCAGCCCGCTTTATGCCATAAAGGAGTGCTTTCACGGGGAGCACGCGATAGCGATCAACCACGGAAACATAATGGGCGTCCTTTCGCTCGTGGTCTGGTCTCTCACGATCGTGGTATCTATAAAATATATTACCTTCATTATGCGCGCGGACAATCGGGGGGAGGGCGGAATTTTCGCGTTGCTGGCACTGGTGCCGGGTGCGGACAAGATGAGCGCGAAGATGCGCAATCTCATGGTGCTTGCTGCGCTGACCGGTGCCGCGCTCCTCTACGGCGACGGGTTCATAACTCCTTCCATTTCCGTCCTCTCCGCGGTCGAGGGACTGGAAGTCGCAACGGATGCAGCCCAGCATCTTATCGTTCCGATAACCTGTGCCATTCTGCTCTTTTTGTTTCTCGTGCAAAGACGCGGAACGACCGGCATAGGCAACGTGTTCGGTCCGATCATGCTGATCTGGTTTTTTGCAATTGCGGCTTTGGGAGTTGTACACATAGTGGCGCATCCGCATATCCTGCTCGCCCTTAATCCCATATGGGCCGTCAGGTTTTTTGCGGAAAACCACATACACGGCCTGATCGTGCTCGGATCGGTCGTACTCTGCATCACCGGAGCGGAAGCGCTTTATGCGGACATGGGCCATTTCGGGAAGAGCCCCATCCGCATATCCTGGTTTGGGCTGGTTTTTCCTGCCCTCCTGTTGAATTATTTCGGCCAGGGCGCGCTGCTTCTGGCCAGTCCCGAATCTGCTCCCAATCCCTTTTATGGTCTCGTTCCGAAGCCTCTGCTTCTGCCAATGGTCGGGCTTTCCACCATTGCAACTGTGATTGCTTCCCAGGCGATGATATCAGGCGCCTTTTCCCTTACGCGGCAGGCCGTTCAGCTTGGCTATTTTCCGAGGGTGACCGTAGTCCACACATCGGAGACTACCGAGGGGCAGATCTATATTCCCGAGGTAAACTGGCTGATGATGGTTGTCTGTATCTCGCTTGTGCTCGTCTTCCGCGGCTCGGGAGGACTTGCCGGGGCATACGGAGTAGCCGTTACCGCCAATATGGGGCTTACGTCCGTGGTTTATTTCTTTGTGGCAACGGAGACCTGGAAGTGGCCGGTCGGGAAGGCTCTGCCCCTGGTTCTCCTTTTTCTTTGCTTCGATCTTACCTATTTCGGCTCCAACCTCTTCAAGTTTCTGGATGGAGGTTGGTTTCCGATGGCGGTCGCTGCGGTGATCGTTACCATCATGACTGCCTGGAAAGACGGTCGGGCCGCTCTCTCCAGGAAATTTCGACGGATTTCGCTCCCGTTCGATCTCTTTCTGCAGGACGTCGCAGAGAAGAAGACTCATCGCGTGAAGGGGACGGCGGTTTTTATGGCGTCTTCCTCCAAGTTTACGCCGCCGTCACTCCTGCACCACTACAAGCACAACCAGGTTCTTCACAGGGAGGTGGTCCTGCTTACGATCGTGCCTGAAGACGTGCCGTCGGTTCCCGACGGGGAGCGCGTCGAAATCGAAGACCTCGGAAACGGTTTCCATCGTCTGGTTGCCCGATATGGATTTATGGAAACCCCGAACGTGCCGCATGTCATGAACCTGGGTTACAGGTCCGGTTTGATTCCACGAACGGAGCCGACCAGCTTTTATCTGGGCCGCGAAACTTTGCTTCCAACGGGCGATGCCGACATGATGCGCTGGAGAAAGCGGCTTTTCGCGCTCCTTTCGCGCAATTCGCAGTCGGCGACGAACTATTTTGGAATTCCGCCCGGGCAGGTTGTTGAATTGGGGGTTCAGGTGGAGTTATGACCTGCCGACGGCATAGATCGTTCAAACCGGCGGGCATGATGTCGAGCGGGTTGTCTTCATTGTTCCATTTCGACACTCTGAAATGACCCTTAAAAGAAAAATTTCACGATATTGTAGGGGCGGGCTCCAGGCCGCATAAATGCTGTATTTTCCCCGAGAGGTGAAAATACCTGAACCATTGTGAAAAACGTTTGCATCAAATCCTGTATTATGATAATAAGCACAAAAAAGCATAAACGGTTTCAAACCCGTTGTGAAATTTAGAATAACTGGACAGTGCGTCGTTTCTCTTGCTGAGTTGGTAGCGGTTATTTTCTTTCTTCGGCCCCGAGTTCTCGATGATGCAGCACTTCCTTTTTACATCAGTTTTTGGCTGAATTTGCCGGCCTCTTCGGGAGTCCTCCCGAAGCGAGAATCTCCACTCGTCCGATTCAGGGCAAGAAAACAGCTTTATACGTCTGCCTTTCAGCAAAAGGTTCCCTGTAAACAAAGTGTTCGCCGGGGTTTGTCTCATTGGGGATGAAAGCCGTGGCGGCAGGAACACTCATTCACCGTCCCAGATCAAAAATGGAGATATTTTTACATCATGCAGCAGCCCAGTTTGAGCCCCGATTTCAGTTTTCTGGAAAGAGCCGAAGCCGCAGGGCCGTTTCATGCGGCTGAATGTTTCCAGTGCCGGAAATGTACAAACGGCTGCCCGGCTTCTTTTGAGATGGACCTTTTCCCCGACCAGGTAATCCGCCTGGCTATCCTCGGCCAGAGAGACGAGGTCCTGCGCTCAAAGACAATCTGGGTCTGCGCGTCCTGCGAGACATGCAGCACCCGGTGTCCGAACGGAGTCCGGATTGCGGAACTCATGGACTATTTCAAGGAACTGGCTATAAAAGCCGGGGTCGGCGTGGCGCAGCCTCAGGTCGCTGCCCTGCATCAGACTTTCCTCGAAAATGTGCGGCTTACCGGCAGGATTTTCGAGGGCGGTCTCCTTCCGGCCTACTGGCTCAAAAGCGGACAAATGGGAAGCAAGTTGAAAACCGGCGACCTGCGTAATGAGCTGAAGCAGGGCCTTAAGCTTTTCCGCAAAGGGCGGCTTGCTCCGATGCCCAGGACCATTAAGGGGAAAGCCGAAGTCAGCGCCATTCTCCGCTCATCCTAATCAGACAGGATCGGATCATGAAGGTAACGTATTACCCTGGTTGTTCTCTGGAAGGCACCGCTCGGGACTATGCCGATTCGATCGAGGGGGTTTGTGAGGCCCTGGGGATCGAACTGCAGGAAATTTCCGACTGGAACTGCTGCGGAGCGACGGCCGCCCACAGCATAAATCATAAAGCGAGCATCGATCTGCCCGGGCGTAATCTGCAGCTCGCAGGGCAGCTTTCGAATGCGGACATGCTGGTTCCATGTCCCCTCTGCTTCAATCGCCTCAAAACCGCGGCGCACGAGCTGGAGGGAAACGGGCACGGATACGGTACCAAACTGTCCGCCAAGCCGCCGACCATATGGGATCTCGCGAACTTTTTCGCGACCGACGGCATGCTCGAAAAGCTCGCCGCGGGCATCAAGGCGCCCCTTACGGGTCTCAAGGTCGTCTCCTATTACGGATGTATGGCAAGCAGGCCGCCGGTGGTTACCGGCTCGACCGATTACGAAAATCCGCAGAGCATCGACAAGATAGTCAAAGCTCTCGGAGCCGTCTCGATCGACTGGCCGTACAAGACCGACTGCTGCGGCGCCAGTCTTATGCTTTCCCGCGGCGATATGGGATTCAAGATGGTTGGGAAGATCCTCGACATGGCCAGACGTGTCGGCGCGCAGGCCGTGGTGGTTTCCTGCCAGATGTGCCAGGGAAACCTGGATATGTACCAGGAAAGAATCGAAGCGGAGACTGGCAAGTTTTTCGGACTTCCGATCATTTATTTTACAGAGTTGATCGGCCTCGCTTATGGTCTGCCGGGTGCGGCGAACTGGCTTTCCCGGCACTTTGTCGATCCGATTCCTCTGCTCCGGAGATCCAGGCTGGTTTAGGGTAAGAGTTCTTCGACCCGGAGATCAAGAAGGTTGAGCATCTCATGTCCAAAAAAAAGGTAAAGGAAATGCGGCAGGGACAGAAGACCGGCGCAGTGACCGTTGTCGGAGGCGGAATAGCGGGTATTCAGAGCGCTCTGGATATCGCCAATTCCGGATTCAAGGTCTATCTGGTGGAGGAGCAGCCCAACATCGGCGGCGTGATGTCGCAGTTGGACAAGACCTTTCCGACCAACGACTGTTCTTCCTGTATGATGGGCCCGAAACTGGTCGAAATTGCCGGCAACCGAAATATAGAAATCCTGACCAAGACCTCGGTCGAAAAACTTGAAGGCGAGCCCGGGAACTTCACGCTGACAGTGAAACGCCATCCCCGGTATGTGCGCGAGGACAAGTGTACCGGTTGCGGTGAATGTGCCAAGGTCTGTCCGATCAACCTACCAGCCAATTTCAATATGGGCCTGAACGAACGGACGGCTATTTATCGAAACTATCCCCAGGCGATTCCGCCGTCGTTTGCCATCGACAAGATGGACAAATCCCCGTGCGCCAACGCATGTCCTGGTTCGGTCAATGCCCACGGCTACGTTGCCCTCATCGCGCAGGGCAGGTATGAGGATGCGATGAAGGTCATCATGAGAAACCTTCCGCTCCCCGGAGTGCTCGGCCGAATCTGCCCCCACCCCTGCGAAACGGCATGCCGGCGCGGCCAGGTGGATGAGCCCGTCTCGATCTGTGCATTGAAGCGTTTCGTGGCGGACACGGTGGATGTGGAGACACTGCCTCTCCCTGAAATCGAAAAGAAGCAGGAAAAGATTGCGATCGTCGGATCCGGTCCTGCCGGCCTCACCGCTGCATATTTCCTTGCCCTTGAAGGCTATCAGGTCACGATTTTCGAATCTCTTTCGGTTGCAGGCGGCATGCTGCGGGTGGGTATTCCCGATTACCGACTCCCTCCAGAAGTCCTGGACAAGGAAGTCAGGGCGATAACGAGACTGGGCGTCGAAATCAAGTATAACATGGCCCTCGGGCGCGATTTCACGATAGACATGCTGTTTGGGGACGGCTACAAGGCCGTCTACCTCGGAATCGGCGCGCACCAGAGCCTGAAGCTGAATATTCCTGCGGAAGAAGCCGAAGGGGTGATGCACGGCGTCGATTTCCTCAGAAGAGTCAACCTCTGCGAATTCGACAGCCTCAAAGGCAAGCGTGTCGTTATCGTCGGCGGCGGCGACGTGGCCATCGATGCCGCCCGGTGTGCAATGCGCAACGGGGCAGCCAAGGTCAGCATTTTCTATCGGCGGACCCGAAAGGAAATGCCCGCGCGGGAAAACGAAATCGAAGACGCGCTGGCTGAAGGGATCGAAGTCAGGTATCTGACCGCTCCGCAGCAGATCCTCACGAAAGAAAACAAGGTAATCGGCATCCAGTGCATCCGGATGGAACTGGGCGAACCCGATTCCTCCGGCAGACGCAGACCTGTTCCTGTCCCCGGAAGCGAGTTCACGGCGGAATGCGAAGTCGTTATTCCGGCAATCGGCCAGACCCCCGAAACCAATTTCCTGGCACAGTCCGAAAAGCTCAAGATCAGCCGCTGGGGAACGATAGAAGTCGATGAAATAACCTACGCAACGAGCCGCAAAGGCGTGTTTGCGGGCGGCGATGCGCAGTCCGGTCCCTGGGTGGCGATAGGAGCCGTTTCAGCCGGTCGCGAAGCCGCCACCTCAATATCCCGTTTCCTCAAGGGCGAGGACTTGGCGGAAGGACGCAAGAAGCTGGAGTTGCCTCAGGAGAACTTCAGGCCCATTCCGTCCGATATCGAGAAACAGGCCCGGGCCGAACAGGCCGCGATCACGATGGAAAAAAGGAAGGCCGGCTTCTCGGAAGTGGAGCTGGGGCTCACGGAGGCGCAGGCCAGGGCCGAGGCTTCGAAATGTCTCAACTGTATGACCTGCTGCGAATGCAAAATGTGCGAAGAGGCCTGTCTGGCCAAAGCAATCGAGCACGATATGCAGCCGGAAATCAGGGAACTGAAGACGGGGGCCATAATTTTCTCGCCCGGCTTCAATACTTTCGATCCGAAGCGGAAGCCTGAATACGGCTACGGCAGGTGGCCGAACGTCGTGACAAGCCTTGAATACGAGCGCATCCTTTCGGCGGCCGGTCCGTTCCAGGGGCATATACAGCGCCTCTCGGACGGCAAGAAACCGCACAGGATGGCCTGGATCCAGTGCGTCGGTTCGCGCGACAGCGAAATAGGCCAGGATTACTGCTCCTACGTCTGCTGTATGTACGCAACGAAGCAGGCGATGATCACCAAGGAACACGAAGCCGATATCGACACGACGATCTTCTTCATAGACATGCGTGCTCAGGGCAAAGGCTTCGACCGGTTCTACGAACGCGCCCGCGACGAGACGGGAGTGCGGTTCGTCCGCTCCATGATTTCCAGGATCGTTCCGGTCCCGGAGACCGACAAACTGCTTATCAACTACTCGGATTCCGAGAATGTGATGCGCGAGGAAGAGTTCGACATGATCGTTCTGTCGGTCGGCCTCTGCGCGAAACCTTCCACTGCGGAACTCGCGCAGAAACTGGGCGTCGATCTCAATCCATTCGGCTTCACGAAGAGCGACCCGATGGACCTGGTTGCCACCACGAAGCCGGGCGTCTACGTCTGCGGCGCGGCCCAGGGTCCGAAGGATATTCCGGATTCCGTGCAGCAGGGCAGCAGTGCCGCCGCCTGCGCAACCTCACTGCTTGCAGATGCGAGAGGGTCGCTCATCGAACCTCCGCCGCAGTACGAGGAGAGGGACGTCAGGGGCGAGCCGCCTCGGATCGGTGTATTTGTCTGCCACTGCGGTATAAACATTGCCGGTGTCGTCGATACGGAAGCCGTTGCGGAATACGCGAAAACGCTTCCGGGCGTCGAATATGCGTTCAGTCCGATGTTTGCGTGCTCGACCGACCAGCAGAAGGAAATCCGGCGCGCAATACAGGAATACAAGCTGAACCGGTTTGTCGTTGCGTCGTGTACGCCGCGTACGCACGAGCCTCTTTTCCGCAATACTCTGAAAGAGGCCGGACTCAACCAGTACCTGTTCGAACTGGCAAATATCCGCGAGCACGACTCATGGGTACACCAGGGCGAGCATGAGCTTGCGACCGAAAAGGCCAAGGACCTCGTCCGGATGTCGGTGTCCAGGGTAAGCCTGCTCGAACCGCTCTACGACTTCTCCTATAACGTTGTCCAGAAGGCCCTGGTCATCGGCGGCGGGCTTGCCGGTCTGACCGCGGCCCTCTCTGTCGCCGAACAGGGATTCCCTGCATTCCTGGTTGAAAAATCAGATGAACTGGGCGGCAACGCGCGCAGGCTTTTCTATACGGAAGACGGCGGCGAGCCCAGGAAATACCTCGAAGATCTCATCAGGCAGGTTGAATCCAACAAGCTCATTACGATCTACAGGAACGCCGAAGTGACGGCGGTCAAGGGCGCCTGCGGGAACTTCCAGACAACCGTCTCGGTTGCCGGCAAGGAAACGGAACTCTCGCACGGTGTCGCGATTGTGGCGACCGGCGGTCAGGAGTACAAACCGACGGAATACCTGTACGGCCAGAATCCGAAGGTCGTGACCCAGAAAGAGTTTGAACGGATGCTTTCAGAGGATCCGACTTCAGCGCGCGCGTATCGGAACGTCACGATGATTCAGTGCGTCGGATCGCGCGAGCCGGACAACTCTTACTGCAGCCGGGTCTGCTGTACGGCTGCAGTGAAGAACAGCCTGAAGCTGAAAGAACTCAATCCGTCGGCCAATATCTCGGTGCTCTATCGCGATATGCGGACTTTCGGTTTCAAGGAACTCAATTACCAGGAAGCACGGCGCCAGGGCGTTCGTTTCTTCCGCTACGATGAAGACAGGAAACCCGAAGTGAAGGCAAACGGTGCCGGGGTCGATGTGACTCTGTTCGATTCCCAGCTCCTCAGGCCGATTACGATCAAGAGCGATCTCCTGGTGCTGAGCGCTGCGATCCGTCCGAGCGAGGATACCAAGAAACTGGGAGAGACCCTGCGGTTGCCTCTTGATCAGGACGGTTTCTTCCTGGAAGCACATCTCAAACTGCGGCCGCTCGATTTTGCGACTTCAGGATTTTTCCTCTGCGGTCTTGCGCAGGGACCCAAATTTGCAAACGAGTCCATAGCGCAGGCGCGCGGGGCCGTTTCGAGAGCTGCGACCATACTTTCGCAGAAAGAGATCGTTGCCGAAGGCGTTATAACCCAGGTCGATCCTGCACTCTGCCGCGCATGCGGAGAATGCGAACAGACCTGTTTGTTCGGTGCAATAAAAGTTACCGAGGTGGAACGCGGAAAGAAGCAGGCTGTTGTCACGCAAGCGCTTTGCACGGGTTGCGGTGCGTGTAACGCCGCCTGTCCGACCGGTGCGGCCTCACTCGCGCACTTCCGTGACAAGCAGATCAAGGCTGTGATCCAAGCTCTATAAGGAACATCGATGTCCGACACATTTGAACCAAAGATTGTCGCGTTTCTTTGTAACTGGTGCGCATATGCGGGCGCCGATCTGGCCGGGGTCGCAAGAATGCAGTACCCCACCAATGTACGGCTCATCCGGCTCATGTGCTCCGGTAGAATGAATCATGGTTTTCTGCTGAGCGCTTTCGAAGCGGGGGCTGACGGCGTGATGGTGTCCGGGTGACACATCGGTGACTGTCATTACCTGGGAGGTAATGAGAAATGCAAGAAGGTCATCGAGGACACGCATCAGATTCTGAGGCTCCTTGGGATTGACGAACGCTATCTCCGTCTGAAATGGATTTCCGCTTCCGAAGGAAACATTTTTGCCGACGAGATCCGGGCCTTTACGCAGGAGCTTAAAGGGCTGGGCAGGAATCCCTTGGCAGAAAAGGCGGATTCGGGGGCTGCTGCCGTTTAACGGACGCGGTTGGCGGATTTGAAGAAGCCTTTTGCAGAAGACGGTTGCGGGGCTCATTCACAATCTGTGTAGCAGGCCTAAACGCTTGAATGGAACAGGCTATGAAAATTAGCAAGGAACAGATTGATTATTGCATGGAATGTGGTGTCTGCACGGGTAGCT
>JAEZHY010000210.1 GCA_023416335.1 Pseudomonadota bacterium
ACATATAGTGCAGCATACCTCCGACCCTTGCCACCGGATCAAAAATCACTACAGCAATACACGAGCCCAAAGAGTAAGTAATCAGCACCTCGTCAGGCGAATTGCTCAATGCCATATCCGCCACGCCGATTACTTTTCTCACTTGCACCTGGTCATTCTGGAATGGTGCCGGGTTTTCCATTATCAACTTATCCCGATTTCAGATCTAGTTCCGGTAGATGGCAGGCCGGACATACGTCAGCTTATGCGCCAATCCCGTCAGACTTTCCGAATGGCCGACAAAAAGATATCCGTCAGGACCGAGGAAACTAGCCATTCTGTTGACGAGATCCTCCTGCGTTTTCTTGTCAAAATAGATCATTACATTTCGGCAGAATATGAAGTCGAAAGGTCCCTTGAACGGGTAAGGCTCCTTCAGGTTGAGACGGCGGAAAGTTATGATCCGCTTTAGATGAGGAGAAACTTCGTACTCACCCTTGCCGTTGCCGGTATTCGTCTTTCTGAAATAGGCCTGACGCAAGGCAGGGGGCACCTTCTGGATTTTTTCGTCACTGTAGACGCCTATATTGGCCGCCTCCAGCGCACGCGTGGAAATATCCGTCGCGAGTATCCGGAAATCCCACCTCGTAGTGTCGGGTAATCGATTGAGAACGCTCATCGCCAGACTGTACGGTTCTTCACCGGTCGAGCAACCTGCGCTCCATATTCTCAACCTTGAGTCCCTGTCTTTCTGTTTTCGTGCGAATAATTCAGGCAACGCAACCTGTTCGAGAAAGTCAAAATGCTGCGCCTCACGAAAGAAGTACGTCAGGTTTGTGGACACTGAGTCGAGGAAATGAATGAATTCAGTCGGATTCCCGGGTGCAGTGATAAACTGGAAATATTCCTCGTAGGAGCTAATTCCTGTCAGCCTCAAACGCTTGTTGAGCCGTGCCTGAAGAAGAGCCTTCTTCCCCTCATGCAAGTTGATTCCGCACTGTTCATAAACCAACTGGCTAAACTGCTGAAACAGCCGGTCTGGCAGGTTTTTATCCATCGCTTTATTCCGTTTCGGCCGCTCCGGACCGGCAGCGAACCGGCCCCGGCATATGACTTGGCCTCTGTGGGCGAACCGATTCAATCCGGGCCGCGCACAGGCAAAGTCTCAGAGCCTGTCTGCTCTTTTGAAATCTGAATCGTCTTCCGGACAGCTCCGGGGATCCCTTTTCAGGCGACCTTGTCGAGGAAACCCATTTCCTCGTTGCTCAAGACGCGATTGATATCCAGCAGAATCTTTACCCCACCGCCCGTTTTGGCCATCCCGAGGATGTATTCCGTGTTCAGGGTCGTGCCGAAACTCGGAGTATCCTCAATATCGGTTCCTTTTATATTGAGTACCTCGGAGACGGAGTCGACAACCACTCCGATATGAAGCTTGCCGCCGGTACTGTCGATTTCCACCACTACGATACACGTCCTTTCGGTATAGCCGTTTTCATTCATCCCGAACCGAAGCCGCAAATCGATCACGGGAATGACCTTACCGCGAAGATTTATCACCCCTTTAACGAACTCGGGCGTCTGCGGAACCGGAGTAATTCTCATCATTCCGATAATTTCTTTCACTTTCAGAATTCCGATTCCATATTCCTCATCGCCCAGAGAAAAAGTCAGATATTTCCCTTCTCTCTCCGCTCCGTTCCCCCGAATCGAATCTCCAGCAGCACTTTTCATCGGCTATCCCTTCCTTTTCGACCCATTGCTATCCAGTCCCGCAATTGTTCGCCAAGCGGCAAAATCAAATGCCACAATAAAGCCATTCGGCTCCTTTTCGACCAAAGACACACTGCGGCAGCAGTTGCTGCCCCGTTTGCTCTATCTATTAATCGGCAGGAAGAATTTTTTCTTAAATCAATCTCTTAAAAAATACGCAGGAATGAGCCGCTAATATCATGATTTTTATCGGCTCTTCAGGGGGGAACCCGATCGGCAAAAAGCGGAGCGGAGAATTGATTTCCCAATGTTGCGCCGTTCCCGCGCGCACAACATTCACGAGTTGTTTCGGCCTATTGGAAAGAACACGGTCATGGTCCGGCAAGCATACGGCAACCTGATTACGCACCAATCCAGCTGTGGGGCCCGGCAGGATGAACCGGAACCGGACATGAAATTGCAGCGAAAAGCGCTCGGAGAGGAAAAGCTGCGATTCAAATTACACGATCATACATAGATCATCTTTCTGGTCATGCCCCCATCCACACAGAAGTTGGCCCCCGTGATGAAGCTCGCCCCAGGTGAGACGAGGAAGGAAACGAGGTCCGCGATATCTTCCGGCTTACCGACTCTCCCAGCCGGATGTTGAAGGTGGTCCTGAGAACCCAGATCGGCCGTATGCCGGCTGACCCTTTTCTTCCACTCGCTTACCTCAATCCATCCCGGACTGATGCAATTGACCCGAACCTGAGGCCCGAGACTTACAGCAAGGGCATGTGTGAGCGCTGTAAGCCCTCCTTTCGAAGCGGAATAGGACTCCGTATCCGCTTCAGACATGAGCGCCCGCGTGGACGCGATATTGATGATGCTGCCCCCGGCATCCCGGAGCGAACTTGCCGCATATTTCGAAAACAGAAACGCTCCCGTGAGGTTCACGCCAATCACTCTGTTCCACTCTTCTGGCGACAGCTCGGAAATGGGCTTTCGTATCATGATTCCGGCATTGTTTATGAGGATGTCGATCTTTCCAAATAGTCCGACCGTCTTTTCAACGGAACTCCTGACCATATTCGCGTCGGCAACGTCGGTATGAATGAAAGTGATCTCCCCGAAGGGTTGGAATTCTTTTTCCGTTTCCATTCCGGCTTGTTCGTCGTATTCGGCTATAATGACGCGTATGCCCTCCCGCAGGAACTTGCGCGCTATGGCTTTGCCGATCCCCTGCCCGCCCCCTGTTACGATCGCCGTCCTTCTTCCATCCTCCACCTTGGGTCTCCTTCCCGGAAAAAAATAGACCGTACTCTTCAACCTGTCATTTTTACATCATTTTTTTGTTCAGATTTCCGGAGATTTTGCCGATCTTTTGAGTGCCATCTGGTTCCACCTGCTTCTAGAGGTCGGCTCTCTGTTGCCGGCCTCTTCCTTTTCATGATGGACCGACCGCATAAAAAAAGGCCGGAAGCTTCGGCTCCGACCCTTTTTTATGAGCACCTGGCAAAATCTCAGCTTATATAATCCTCTTCCCTGCCCTGCAGGTACATCATCGTCAGCTCATCCTCGGTAAATTCCACACCGGTATTTCGGTCCCAATCAATTGCAAGACGGTCTAAATAAAGATCGCCCCCACCACCAAGCATATCCGCGCTGGACTCGAGTCCAAGATCGGTCATCCACAAAGGTCTTCTTTGTTTTCGCAATTCAGAAATATCAACTTCCATAGTGAAACCTCCATATATATAAACAGTCAACGCTGCTGTTGTCTCACTTGTTGCGAAAATTTAATCATCTACCTTATCCTGTCAACATTGCTTTCCTTACTTGTTCGAAAAAGTATAAACAGATGCACATAAAAAATCAGGAAAGTCAATTGATATTACCCCGGGTAGTATTTCAATTGATTTGAGAAATAGCAGAATGAAATTTTATTGAAAAAGCCAATGGCTGAAGTGAGGGTAAAATTCAAACAATCCGGTCGAATTCGGTTTCTTCGAATTCCCGGGCTTTCCTGTAGGCCGTGATTGCGGAAACAACGTGGCAAACCCATCCCAACAGGCCGCCGCTGCCGATCCACAAGCCGGGGGTTATGATCAGCCAAAAAATTCCCCTCAGAAAACAGCCGTTATAGAACTGCCCCACTCCGGGAATAATAAGACTAAGCACTGCCGCATTGCCGGATCTCGTCATCGTGTAACCTCAATTTTTCATACAGCCGCTTCTATAAAACTTCTAGCCCAAGGTCGATCCAATGTCCAACTCCATTTCAATCCGGCCATTCAAAAACCGAAGTGGCCGGACTGAATGTTTTTTTTCTTCCTCGAAGAAACATCAACCGATCAACCCTTGGCTTTCACCTTTCTTCCGAAGCCGAAAAACCGGAGTTCATAGAGGTTCCGGAAAATTTCCTCTGCAACAAAAGCATTTTTGCGTTGCGTGTCCGCGGGAATTCCATGCTCACAGACGGCATCCGCGATGGAGACATTTTGATAATAACACAGCAGTCCCATGCCGAAAACGGACAAACGGTCGTCGCGCTGGTCCGCGAGGAAGCAACAACAAAGAATCTCTTTCAAAGCGAAAAGGAAATCGAACTATGGGGAAATCCCTCGACTATCCGGAATCTGAACTCCCTTGACCACCCGGCAGCCTGTAACCTGATAAGGAAGGAAAAACGACCGGTTGCAAACTTTGCCCGTCTTATGGAAATATCTGATTTATTGCTGGAAAATTGCCGATACTTAGAATCGACCACCGGAATCGCAGATGCACACAAGCAGGTTTGCCGAATTTTTCTGCAATAAGAGGTGCTGAACATAAAAGCAGTGGCGAAAATGGCCGTTACGGTGGTATCATAGCTATATGAACATCCGTGGGACTAAATTCCTTAACTCAACATGTAATATACCGCGCCCCCTTCGGGGCTGCTTCTTACGTTTGTCCCGGACAGGCTGCGGACAAAATTGTTCAGCCTCCACTCTGGACGTATGGAGAACACATAATGGATGTTAAAATCATTAATCCATTCCTTGAAGCTGCTATCCACGTTTTGAAATTGATGGCCCAAACCGAGGCAAAACCGGGGAGACCATTTCTCCGCAAAGAGGACAATGCCCTTGGCGACGTATCGGCGATTATCGGGATAACGGGAGCAGCCCAGGGGTCGATGGCTCTGACTTTCACTGAACCGTGTATAAAGGCGGTTGTGTCCAATCTCTTGGGAAGCAGTATCGAGGAACTGGATGATGAGGTCAAAGACGCAGTGGGAGAACTTACGAACATGATCTGCGGAGATGCCCGGCGGCGCCTGGCCGAGTCCGGAATCACGCTCCAGGCGGGAATACCGACGATAGTTGCCGGGAAGCGTCATTCAATCAAACATATTGCCGATGGGCCCCGACTCGCTGTTCCGTTCGATACCTCGGAAGGCGCCTTCGTTGTCGAGGTTGCCTTTAGCAAATGATCATCATTCCATGCCGTTTTGCTGCTGGCGTTTCCAGGGCCCGCTTGGAGTCTCCGGGAAAACCAGATAGCGCCTGCCCGCAAAATTCAGAAGCAGACCGATTACGGTGGCGAAGGACTTTGCAAACCAGGGAACGAAGCCTTCCTTCATCATGAACCCCGTAAGCATGACATCGAAGATTCCAACCCCGCAGACAACCGCCAGATACACCGCAATCTCCTTCGAAGAATTCCATCTGGCTTTGTGTCTGAACAGGAGGAGAATACACATTAAATAATTGACGGCCGCGGCGATGAAAAAGGCCGATAATGCCGAAACGCCGATAGAGTACCCCAAAGGAAGCATGGCCAGAAACAGCGCCAGGTTTACCAGGCCTGAAAAGCCGCCTATGAAAAGATATGCAATGAACTGGACCGGGACCGGGGCTCTGTGCAGGTTATAACGAAGGATGCAGTAAAGGGCCCGGAACCCGTCTTTTATGCCGATCTTCTTCCCTTCCTCGTACGTTCGGCCATAATAGGATATGCCCATTTCATAGATTCGAAGACGCATATGGGCAATCTTTGCGACGATCTCCGGTTCGAATCCAAACCGGTCTTCCCGGATCGTGATATTCTTGATGACATCCTTCCGAAAGACCTTGTAACAGGATTCCATGTCCGTCAAATTCAAATCGGTGAACATATTGGAGAGGAGGGTAAGGAACCGGTTTCCGAGATAGTGCCAGAAATACAGGACGCGATGTTCGCCGTGCGAGAGAAACCTGGAACCGAGCACCACATCCGCATACCCCGAGGCTAACGGCTTAAGAAGCTTCTTCAGGTCGAAAGGGTCATATTCCAGATCCGCGTCCTGGACACAGATAAAATCACCAGTTGCCTTTGCGAAACCGGTCCGCAAAGCTGCCCCTTTCCCGCTGTTCTGCTCATGACTCAGAACCAGCACGCTTGGAAAGCGTTTTTCAAGCTCGCGCGCAATTTTAAGACTATCGTCAGTGGAGCAGTCGTCAACGATAATTATTTCGAGATCCAGCGTTTCGTCGGAAATGGAAATTACCCGCTCGACACACTTCTTCAGAGTCCGTTGCTCATTGAAGCAGGGTATGACCACGCTGAGAACGATGTTTCTGTCGGCGCCTGTCTGGATTCTCTCCGCTTGTTCGGTTTCATTCGGTGTATCCAAACTCCTGAAGCCAGTGCCGGCGTTCCGAAATTTACCTGAGTGAAACTCCACCATTCCCCCCTGTCTTATCCATCCCACAGTCTTCTCTCCCAAACTCCATAGCCCGGTCCCTCGTTCCCGAGACTCTCCGCCAACAGGCAGTCACTACGCAGAGGAGAAGCAGAAAACCTATCGTTTTTACCCGATAGCCGTTCGCGAGTTTGATTAAATCCCTGCCAAGAAAGGCCCTGCTCATCAGCATGCAGAAAACTATGTAGCCCCCCATGGCCCACTCCGTCCAGCGCGGGAAATTCAATCCCGCCACCGCGGCCCTGCATATAAGAAAGAGGGCCGGAAACAATCCCACGCTGTGCTGAACCCAGGTGATGGGGGACAAAAGCAGTATCAGTATCGAAACGGCCGCACACTCCCAGACAGTCGCGAACGAGTCTCTGTCCCGCGGCTTACGTCGCATCATAAAAGCCATCGCAAAAAGTAATCCGGCCATGATGATTCGAACGGTCACCCCTGCCTGGAAGGGCGACAAACCGATAAACTGATAATAGTAGCGACTCTCCGGGGCATTTGACCTCCCGGGAGTATCCGACGTCTCCGGTCTTCCCAGGTGTCCGTAGGGCAGATGCATCAGATAGCGGGCCAGCGCAGGCCGCAACGAGAGGTTTTCGACCTTTTCCTCTCCGAGAGGCCCCCGTGATGGATCGGGGTCGCTCAGACCGCGTACCACCCCCTGTACCCAGTTGTCCATCATACGGACATATTCTCCGGGCCCCGTCACGATGGCCGGACTAAGCGTAAAAAGGCAGCAGGCGGCCAGCGAGACAGCCGCGATTTTCCATTGCCGCTTCAGGACGAAATAAGCCACAAAAAGAAGTGGAGTACATTTCAGCGATGCGGCAAGACCCAGGAGAACGCCGCCGGCAACGTCCCGATGCTTCGACCACATGTAGACGGCAGACCACGAGAGTGCCACCAGCGCCGTGTTGACGCCG
This sequence comes from Pseudomonadota bacterium, assembly GCA_023416335.1. Next base: position 7,321 of record JAEZHY010000210.1, read on the forward strand.
ACCTCGGGAAGGTCCCGCCCCAGGAAAAGACTTGCCAGAAGGATGGCTAAAGAAGTCGCCCAGAAGTCGGCATCCGCCGACAGGGGCAAATGCCTTTCCGTAAGCTTGTGAAGTACAAGGACCAGCACAGTAATCGAAATACCGGCAAGGGGGTAGACAAGAACCTGGGCAAGATGAAGCCCGAAGAAGGATAGCGGGGCATGAACCATCGCCCAGAAAGGCGGATAGACGAAATCATGCCCCCCTTCGTAGATGAATCTGCCTTCGGCGAGCCTGCGGCCGAGTTCAAAATGAAGGATGAAGTCTCCTCTGGGGGCTACGATTATCTGTATCCAGGCCACAAGCAGCCAGATGCCGCCTGCCACAATCGGGATCGGCCTGTAAGGTCTCAGTCTGCTCCAGTCAATCGTACAAAGCTGGAACAGGCAGCGGCCCGACCCCACCTTCGCCGGCTCAGTGGAAGCCGCACAAGTTCCTGCTTCATGATGCATTGAGAAAAACCTTTACCAAGAAAGCAACTCCATCAATCCAGACCGATCGTATCGATAAGAAATGTCTTATACTACAAGCCCGCTCCGCAGTTCCAACTCGAAAAGTCCGGCACCGACTTCATTTTAGTTGCCGCAGCCAGGGCGGTTGGGTACATTTCAGGCTGCACGCGCAGATCATGCGCCAATCCATCCCACTCAACGAAAGAAGTCCAATGAAACAGATGGAATCGGCACAAGGGATCGTATCTATTATCCGGGATTATGTCGCATCTTCAGAAAACACACTTCAAAACCCGGCGGGCGACAGGGCTTTCGACGAACCGCTCGTCGGTTTCTCCGCCGGGTCCGATCCCCTCTATGATGCGTATAAAACCCATGTGGGACCGTTCCATTGGGCACCGCTGGAAGCCTTCTCCATAGCATTTCCTCAAGTGAATGTCAGCCCCGAAGAACTCACCGTCGTCAGTTGGGTCCTGCCGCAGGCCAAACTCACCAAAGCCGACAACAGGAAGCAAACGGTGCAACCGTCCGACAGGTGGGCACGCGCAAGAATTTATGGCGAAGAATTCAATACGAAACTCAAAAGAATGCTGGTCCAAAGACTTCAACAGGAGGGTATTGCCGCCGTTGCACCGCCACTGCTACCTGATTGGCAAAAGAAAGAATCAGACGGTATCCCCTATGCCTCAAACTGGTCCGAGAGGCACGCCGCCTACGCTTCAGGACTTGGCACGTTCGGACTCTGCGACGGATTGATTACACCGGTCGGAAAAGCGATGCGCCTCGGCTCCGTTGTCGTTCGGCTCCAGTTGCCCGCAACGCCCAGACCCTACACTGACCACCACGCGTATTGCCTCCATTTCGCAGGTCAAACCTGCCGCAAGTGCATCGAGCGCTGCCCGGTTCAAGCCATCTCGGAGGCAGGGCACGATAAGACAAAATGCGCCCGCCATCTGAAACCGGTCAGCGCGGATTATGTCAAATCACACTACGGCTTCGACGGCTATGGCTGCGGTCTCTGCCAAACCGGCGTACCATGCGAGTCGGGAATCCCGGTTCGCAGCGCAAGGATCAAAACGGCTCTTTAAAGTCCCCGAATCTGTCTCACTCACGTACTCTCCCTATGGAACACCTCACCTGCCATAGATACTAGCGATTTGCCTTATAGGTTTAGCCAATTTATAAGTGGGTCAAAAACTCTAACCGGAGGGTCGGCCCATGCCATCGTACGAAGCCATGTGGGAAAAACTCAATCTCGATGTGGATGCTCATTCTGGGCTTCTCGAAGTGCTCGGAAAATTTTACGGGGATATATACCTGAGCCAGGAAGGCCGGCTTCGGGGCATGGAGTACCTCGATTTTGTCCTCTCTGAGGTCCACGGGTTGAGGATAAAGGAACTGCAGGACGCCAAAGCACTCGGAAAGAAAGTCATCGGGACGTTTTGCGTCTTCGTTCCGGAAGAAATCGCTCTCGCCGCGGGCGCGATCCAGGTCGGGCTGTGCGCAGGCGCCGAAGCAGGAAAAACCGAGGCCGAGCGAGTTCTGCCCAGAAACACCTGCGCCCTGATAAAATCTTTCGTCGGATTCAAACTCGCTCGCATTTGCCCTTTCATCGAATCCTGCGACCTCCTTGTCGGAGAAACCACGTGCGACGGGAAGAAAAAAGCCTATGAGATATTTTCAGAGTATGCTCCCGTGTACGTCATGGAAATCCCGCAGATGAAAAATGCATCCGACCGGGACCTCTGGCGCGCAGAAGTCGTTCGTTTCAAAAACAGTATCGAGGAATTGACGGGAAACACCATAACCGCCGCGCGTCTCAAAGAATCCATACAGCTTGTGAATAACCGCCGCAAAGCACTGCAGCGACTCAACGCACTGCGCACAGCAGTACCAGTCCCCATCTCCGGCAGAGATGCACTCCTCATCAACCAGATCGCGTTCTACGACGACCCTGTCAGGTTTACGGTCAAGATCAACGAATTGTGCGACGAACTCGAAGATCGCGTCAAAAAGGGTGAAGGGATAACCTCCCGGGAAACGCCCCGCTACATGCTTTCCGGATGCCCGATGGCCGTCCCGAACTGGAAACTGCCCTATATCATAGAATCTTCGGGTGCCGTCATTGTGGGTGAGGAATCCTGCATCGGCACACGGAATACCCGGGACCTGGTCGATGAAAGCGCCGCAACGGTCGAAGCCATGATCGAGGCCATCGTAGACCGTTACATGAAGATCGACTGCGCATGCTTTACGCCCAATAACAAACGGTTGGATAACATCGTGAGCATGGCCCGTAATCTCAACGTCAACGGAGTCATCCATTACGGTCTTTCATTCTGCCAGCCGTATGCAATCGAAGCATTCAAAGTGGAGAAGGCACTAACGTCCGCGGGGATTCCCATGTTGTCCATTGAGACGGACTACGGCATGGAAGACGTCGAACAATTGAAGACCCGCGTAGAAGCCTTTGTCGAATTATCCCGTTAGAAGAGTGTGGCACAGATGAATTATTGCACCAATGACGGAGCGATTGCCGGGATAGACATCGGCTCCCGTTCCATTGAAGTCGTAATCCTGACCGACAAGGGCCCCCAACTGCTGAAGGCCCCGACGACCTTCGATCCTCTCGGCCAGTGCACGAAGCTCATAAACGGCCTCAGCGTGAACAGGATCACTGCGACCGGATATGGAAGAAAACTCTTTTCCGAATCCTTCGGCAACTCCTCGATTCCGACAATCACGGAAATCCAGGCCTATGCTCTCGGTGCCAGGTCGCTCTACCCCGAAGCCAGAACAGTCCTGGATATAGGCGGCCAGGACACCAAGGTCATTTCTCTTTCGGAAATCGGCAAGGTATTGAAGTTTGAGATGAACGACCGGTGTGCGGCCGGTACCGGCAAGTTCCTCGAATTCATGGCCAATGCCCTGCAGATTCCGCTCGAATCCTTTGGCGCTTATGCGCTCAGAGCAACCCGGCGTATTCAAATAAGCAGCATGTGTACCGTATTTGCCGAGAGCGAAGCCACTTCTCTCATGGCACGGGGGGAACGCCCTGAAAACATTGCAATGGGTCTCCACCTTGCGATCGTTCAGAGAACTTCGGCAATGCTCAAGAGAGTCGGTCTCGTTTCTCCCATAGTCTTTGCAGGCGGTGTCGCGCATAATCCCTGTGTCGTTGCGTTGCTCAAGGAAGAACTGGGCGAGAGCATCATCGTACCGGAAAATCCGGACATGGTCGGCGCCCTCGGCGCGGCACTCCATGGAGAAAGTACCGCCGTCCGAAACAATTGAAGATAACAAATCATCAATCATAGCCTGAACTCTAAAATCCCGTGTGAACTCCAGGCCAAACCGGCTTAATCCGGAGGAGTGACAAACTGAAACCTGCAAGTCTCTGCCACTTTGAAAACATGGGCGAGCGATTTCTCCTGGAAGTTTCGGAACTGCAAGACCACGGAAAGAAAGTCGCCGGAGCCTACTGCCTCTTCGCACCCGTGGAACTCATTCGTGCTGCCGGGGCGATTCCTGTCAGTCTATGCGGCAAGAAGGAAGCACCTATAGCTCATGCTGAGCGCGTCCTTCCGGCAAACCTCTGCCCGCTGATAAAATCCAGCTATGGATATGCCATAACCGATACTTGCCCCTATTTCGCTGCAAGCGACTTCCTGATCGGTGAAACCACCTGCGACGGCAAGAAAAAGATGTTCGAATTCCTCGGACGCATCAAGCCCCTTCATTTGATGCTGCTGCCGCAAGCCGCCGATGAGGAAGATGCCCTCGAGTTCTGGCTGTCGGAAATAATGCGCCTGAAGCAATTTCTCGAAGAACAAACGGGACAGAGTATCGAGGCCGAAGAACTCCGGTCTCAGATCAAAATCCACAATAAGATTCGCAAAATCATCCGCAAGATATCGCGTTTCCAGGCCTCTGAGAGCATTCCCATCTCCGGACTGGACATGATGACAGTAATGGAGACGAAGAGTTTTTGCGTATATCCGGATACCTATATTGAATTGCTGCAGCGTTTTTCATCCGAATTACAGGATATCTTCGAAAGTGGGTTCTCCGCCTTTCCCCCGGACGCTCCCAGGATCCTTTTGACAGGATGCCCGGCAGGAAAAGGCTCCGAGAAAGTTCTTCGCATCATCGAAGAATGCGGAGCCGCAATCGTATGCCAGGAGAACTGCACGGGGATCAAAGGACTCGACCTGTTTGTGGAGGAACAGGAGGACCCGTTCCTTGCGCTGGCGCGCCGCTACCTGCACATACCCTGTTCCTGCATGTCGCCCAATTCAGGAAGACTGAACCTGCTGGACAGCCTGATCGATGAATTTAGAATCGACGGCGTTGTTGACCTTACGTGGCAATGCTGTCATACATATAATATTGAATCGCGTGTCGTCGGCGAAATGGTTGAGCAGCAGCGCGGACTTCCGTTCCTGCACATCGAGACCGATTATTCGAACTCGGACGTCGAGCAACTCAGGACGCGCATCGAAGCTTTTCTGGAGATTGTTAAGTGCAATTTGACCGTACATATTCCTCCGACCGGGTCCCCGATTTTCGCCCGATCTTCCGCTTGAACTGGTCCAGCCTGAGATGAATTCCCCTGCTCTTGCCATATGCAATTACATTCCCGACCTCTCCGAACTGAAATCCCAAGCGATGAGGAACGGTTTCTCCGGAGTGGACTGGACCTTCAAAGTCGAGGACTTGCCGGGCAACGATTTTGAGGAATCAAGACTGCTCAGGAAAATCTCGAGCCTCACACCCCTGGAAATCCGGTATCATTGCGCGTTCCGAGACACGGACCTCGGAGATGAGGATGACGCCAAAGCCGATCTAGCAATGGAAGTTTTCCGCAAGGTCTGCAGACTCATATCGAAACTTGAGGGCCGTTTTATGACCGTCCACCTGGGACTCGGCCGCAAATCGCCCGAGGGGCTCTCCTGGGAAAGGACGGTTCGGTCTCTTGGAGACCTCGTCGATTATGCACAGAGCCTCAGTATTTGCCTGTGCCTTGAAAATCTCGCTTCCGGATGGTCCAGCAGGCCGCAGCTTTTCGAAAAGCTGATCCGAAAGACGGGGGCTGCAATAACCCTGGATATAGGACATGCACGCGTTTGCCAGTCGGTACAGTGCCGTATGTACGAGTTGGAAGACTTTGTCATGCCGCATTCCGAACGAGTTCGGAATGCCCACATATACCACGAGGAAATCGACGACCAGCATGTTTCACCGCGGTGCCTGGAAGACCTCCGCGATCGGTTGGATTTGCTGTCATCGCTTCACTGTAAATGGTGGGTCCTCGAACTCAGGAAGGAAGAACCTCTTCTGCAAACGCTGAAGGTTGTCCGACAATACCTCGAATCCGGCTGTGCCGACAACCATGCGCCACCGCCGTGAAACATGGAAATCACAATTGATGAACGATAATTGGACCACGAAACCGACCGACCGCTTTGTCCTGAAATGGATTAAACAAAACCTCTCGGCCCGCATTACTCCGAGACTCATTCACGTGGAATGGCTCAGGCCATGGATGATCACCCTCTGCGCATCGTCAATCGGAGTGTTGGCAGGCCTTATTTTCGCCCTGGGCCGGCCTTTTGCAGCGGGTTGCTTTTCGGCTTTCGCCCAAGTCATGGATGGAGTCGACGGTCAGTTCTCGCGGATAACCGGCCTTGAAAGCAAGGGGGGCGCATTTCTCGATTCAGTACTCGACCGTTACTCCGACACGGCATTGATGATCGGCATGGTCGTTTATCTCATTACCCTGCCCGCTGCACTTCCGATCTGGCTGTTGCTCGTTATCGGCTTTTTTGCTCTCTGCGGAAGCACCCTCATAAGCTATTCCACTGCCCGTGCCGAGAGTCTGGGAATAGACCTGGGGTCTCCTACCCTGGCAAGCAAGGGAACGCGTACGACCGTAATCGTTTTCTCCGCATGGTTGTCCGTTTTGTGGCCCTCCGCTCCGTTGGCCGCTCTCATTTACCTTGCTGCACATCCCAACTTTGTTATAGTGTCGCGTCTTTTGAAAGCAGGCCGTTATTCATCCAAATGATCCCGGGGCAAACAAGATGACCGACACAGGCGTTGTTCACGGTCGATTTCAAGTATTCCATCTCGATCATTTGAAATACATTCTTGCCGCCAAAGAACGGTGCAGGCACCTTATAGTTGGAATCACCAATCCAGACCCGACTCTGACAAGACTCGACCCCGCCGATCCATACCGCAGTTCGCCGGAGGCCAATCCGCTCACCTACTTCGAACGTTACATGGTTGTCTCCAGAGTTCTTCTCGCAGAAGGATTCGAACAGGGCAACTTCTCGGTTGTGCCGTTTCCTGTAAATTTTCCGGACTTATATCGATACTACCTCCCGCTTGATGCAACCTTCTATCTCACCATATATGACGACTGGGGAAGACGGAAGTTCGAACTCTTCAAATCGCTCGGACTCAAAATCGAGTTGCTCTGGGAGAAGCCCCTGCAGCAGAAGGGCATCAGCGCAAGTGATGTCCGAAAGAGGATTATGGCTGGAAAGACCTGGGAGGATATGGTCCCAGCGGCGGCGGCCGACGCTATGAACAGCTTGGGCATTCCTGATCGCATAAGATCTTCGGAACATTAATGACCGCATCGGGCCTGCACCCTTCCGCTTTAAACCGAGGGCAGATTGGCGCAATCTATCTTCGATATAGGGCCTCGCCGCAATAGGTGTTATAATGAGTTCGGCCTGTTTTAACTTTCCCGGGCAATCGCCAACTCAGAAGGACGCTCATGCTGAATTTTGGTAAAAAGAAAACTCTAACCGGACTCGCAAGGACTTGCGGCTGAGCAGCGAAAATTGGTCCGACAGTTCTGTCGGACGCTTTGCAGGGCATACCTGCATCCACCGATTCGAATCTGCTCGTAGGGTTTGAAACGAGCGACGATGCCGCCGTGTACCGTGTTACAGATGAAATCGCCGTAATTTCAACCGTCGATTTCATTACTCCGCCGGTAGATGATCCGGTCTGGTTCGGACGGATTGCCGCAGCCAATTCCCTCTCAGACATTTACGCGATGGGGGGCCGCCCGCTCACTGCGTTGAACCTGATCATGTTCCCCTCCAAGGTTCTGGGCCTCGACATCCTTCAGGGGATTCTCAAGGGGGGGTACGAAAAAGTCGTAGAGGCCGGCGCCTGTCTAGCGGGTGGGCATTCGGTCGATGACGAAGAGCCAAAGTACGGCCTCGCTGTTACTGGCGTCGTTTCTCCGGATAAGGTCCTGACGAACTCCGGAGTCCGTGCCGGAGATGCGTTGGTCCTTACAAAGCCGATCGGCACCGGTGTTCTGTTCAATGCCTGCCGCTCCGGAAAGTTGCCGTGGAAGGACCTGGAACCCGTCCTTTCGAAAATCGCTGCGCTGAACCGCTACGCCCTTGAAACCGCACTATCTTTCGGACTGCACGCCTGCACGGACATAACGGGTTTCGGGATCCTCGGTCATACCCTCGAAATGGCCAAAGGCAGCGCCTTGCGCATCGACCTTCATCACAAGTCCCTGCCAATCTATCCCAATGCTCTCGAAATGTATCGCAAAGGGGAAACCACCGGGAGCAACAAAGCAAATCGCCAACTGCTTTCCGGCCGGCTCGAATTGTCCGTGCATCTCTCCCCGGAGCAGGAAGAGATTCTATATGACCCGCAAACATCGGGTGGACTGCTTTTTGCTCTCCCGGCATCCGAAGGTGACTCCCTTGTTCAGGCACTCAGAAGCGCCGGCATCGGGGAAGCCGCATTAATCGGTGAAGCCTCCGCGAGCACGAATCCCGGAATACGCCTTGTTTAAGACGCCCCGAATTAAGATCCCGGCCCACTCCGTTTGGGCGTGCCGGGATCTTAAACATAGAACCTGCCTATCCGCGTCATAGATAATTATCGTATTATTCAATTTGACTTACCCGCAAAATCCTTCCATTTTGTTACACGGCTCTATTTTCCCGGATTTACAATCTTTCTCAGACTGTGACTGTAATGTTCATTCAGAGAATTCTCTTTCATTCCCCCTGGTTGTACCGATCCGTAAGGGTTGTGCTCGGGGGCGTTTTCGTCATTGCCGGAGCCGGCAAATTAATGGACCCGCGCGCCTTCGCGAGGCTCATCTCTGCTTACGGTTTACTGCCTGAGGAGCTTCTCGTCCCCGTGGCCATCGGACTTCCAATAATTGAAGTGCTGGCCGGCGCAGGTCTATTGCTCGATGTCCGCTGCAGCCATAAGGTGATTTTCGCTCTTCTGGCAGGCTTTCTGATCATCCTTGGCTATGCGATTCTCAATGAGATGGATATTGACTGCGGCTGCTTTAGCACTGAGGAAATTCACCAGCAAAACAGCCTTCATCAGGCATTTGTGCGCGATCTCCTCATGCTGGCTGCATCTTTCTACCTTTTATATCGGCAACGCTTTCAGAGTCGTTTTGAAGCTGCATACAGTTGTCAACGGATTAAGGAGGAGGGGGTTTAAAATGGGTGTGAAATACGGTTGGATGACTTTACTACTCGCAGGATTGATTACCTTTGGCATGTACGGCAATGCCTGTGCGCTCGACTGGGGAACCAAGGAAACGGATACTGAAAAACTCGCGGTCCAGTTTGCAAAGCAAGTGAAAGCAGGCGGGTACGAGATTCTGACTACCGAAGAACTCAAGGCACTGATCGACAAGAAGGAACCCATGCTCATAGTCGATACAATGCCCTATGAGGACAGCTACAAGAAGAATCATATTCCCGGGGCGGTACAGATCGAGTTTCCCGTCGAAGACATGCCTCAACTGGACGAGGCAAAGAAAGCCGCCCTTGAAAAACTCCTCGGGTCGGACAAAGCCCGCAAGATCGTTTTTTACTGCGGATTCACCAAATGCGGCCGAAGCCATAACGCCGCAAAATGGGCCAAGGTACTTGGCTATACAAACGTCTATCGTCACCCGGGCGGCATAAAGGCATGGCATGAAGCAGGCTACCCTGTTGAGGCGACCAAATAGAGCCGTGTATTCCGTCCCGCGTCAGCTTTAGCCAAATCGATCTTTTTCAAGCCTGTGCGTGAGGGTCCGCTCACATGGCGCAGCCTCCGGGGTAAGGGGGCCCTCTGCACAGGTTTTTCCCTGATTATTCTGTTTCACAGAGTCGCCGTTCCATTCCCTTAAAACCTCTTCTCCCCCAAATTATTTTGAGGCAGCCTGATATACGAGCTTCTCATGATGCCTCACCAGCAAAAATCTCTGGAAATTCCGTTCCTTCAACTGTAAACTGTCGTTATTGGTAGAAACTTCAGTGCCCTGCAACTCCACCTCCACTTCGGGGTAGTTTTCCATCCGTCCTCCCTTCCATTCCAGTCCGGTCTCACATACCCCGATCGATTGATGGAAATTTCCATGGAATCGAATGAAACATTGAGCGGCGACGTTACTGTTTTGCAGTCTATCCTCGACTCGATTGCAAATGGCGTGATAGCCATCGATTGCGACGGCAAAATCCTCGTGTTCAATGAAGCATCGGCACGCCTCCTGAACGTCCCCAAACACCACGCCCTCGGCAAACACATCCTGGCAGTAATTCCCAATGCCGGACTTGTAAACGTTCTGAGGACCAGGAAGCCGGAAATGGGAAGCAGACAGGTTATAGGTCGGCGCACCGTCCTCACCAATCGTTCGCCAATCCTTTCGAAAGGGAAAATGATCGGCGCGGTTTCCGTGTTCCAGGACATTACCGAACTGGAAAAGATTTCGCGAGAACTTGATTCTACAAAGACTATAGTGCGGACTCTCGAAGCAGTTCTCGCCGGATCCGGCGAATGGATGGTGGTGGTGGATGCCAACGGCATCATAACGATGATGAGCGAGGCCTATGCCGAGTTTAATGGCGTTACCGTCTCCCAGGCCATCGGCAAGCATGTTACGGAAGTCATCGAAAACACCAGGATGCATATCGTTGCCCACACGGGCACGGCTGAACTGGGCGAAAAGCAGATGATCCGCGGACGCGAGGTTATTGTCAACCGGATCCCTTTGACCGATGGAGATCGCATTGTCGGTTCTTACGGCCGTGTCGTATTCAAAGACATGGAACAGCTATGGGAACTTGCAGCAAAACTCAAAGTGCTCGAGTCAAAGATAAAATACTATGAAAACGAACTTACTCAACTGCGGGGAGCGCGCTACACGCTGGCAAGCATCATCGGTTCCGGCCAGGCAATAAGCGCTGCGAAGCTCCAGGCGCTGAAAGCCGGGCGAACCGATTCGACAGTGCTGCTTCTGGGCGAAACCGGCACCGGCAAAGAACTTTTTGCTCATGCGATCCATGCTGCCGGACAAAGACGAAGCGGGCCCTTTATAAAAATCAATTGTGCCGCGGTCCCCGCCGAACTGCTGGAATCGGAACTCTTCGGATATGAAGAAGGTGCCTTCACCGGTGCAAAGAAAGGAGGCAAACCCGGCAAATTCGAACTTGCCCAAGGCGGGACACTGTTCCTTGACGAGATCGGTGATATGCCGCCCGCAATGCAGGTCAAGTTGCTCAGAGTGCTCCAGGAAAGGGAGTTGGAACGAGTCGGAGGGACTTTCACGCGTCCGGTCGATATTCGTATCATCGCAGCCACGGGAAAGTCGCCGGAAGAACTTGTAAACACCGGGCAATTCCGCAGGGACCTTTACTATCGGATAAATGTGATCCCGATACATGTTCCGCCTCTGCGAAGCCGCCGCGAGGACGTCGAAGCCATCGCGGAACATTTTCTTACAGAACTCGCAAGGGACGCAGGCGAACCTAAGAGGACGCTCTCGCCGCAGTTTTTGTCGATTCTCAGATCATACGACTGGCCCGGAAATGTCAGGGAACTTCAAAATGCCCTGGAGCGGGCAGTCGCCCTGACCCGAGAGGCCACGCTGATGCCGGAGCATGCTCCGGAGTACCTCGCACGCTCTGTCCCAGGCCTTCAGAGCTTGATTTCTCCGGGAAGCCTCGCCTGCATAAAAGCCGAGGCCGAGCGAAAGGCCATTTTGGCCGCACTTGATGCCGCTGCAGGGAACAAATCCCTTGCGGCCAGGCTGTTGAAGATTCATCGAGTCAAATTATACGAAAAGATGAAGAGGCACGGGATTACCCGATGAGGGGCCGGATCGATGCCACGCATTACTGATTGCCCACGAACACCTTGAGCAATTTCGCTTGAATTACTCAAGGTCGAAATATCTACCGGCAAAAGACGCTCCATTGCTTTGCGGGATGGCCAAAGGGAATATGGGGATCTTGCCAACCGGTAATATGACATTGGACCAAGGTCCAATTGCGCTCGCGGGAACAGTGTGATTATCCTGATACCGGTGGCGAATCGTTTACATATCAAACTGAAGGCGCCGGAAATATTCGGCGCCTTCACCTTTTTCAACAATCCGGCATTGTCATCCTTCCCAACTTCTTTTTAACCTGCCCCAGCGACTCTCCATAATCTGTCATTCAACGCGCAAATCCTTATTGAAGTATTCAATCAATTACTCGCCAACAATAGCTCTCATCTATCTATTTACTGGGACAGATCAGGGCACAATTCGCACAAGTTTGCTCGCCCGATTCGGTCACAGTCTCCCAGGAGACTGTCACACTCAAATAGTGAATTTAAGAGCAATAAAAAAGGAACGAGATGGTTGGACTAATTCCACAACTGCGAAGAATTTTGTTGACAACCCTCCCGGATTGGTAATAGGATTGTTAACAATCTTGATAAACATCCGAATGCACTACATGCCACAGCTACCGGATGAGCCTCTCCGGAAGCGAAGTGCCCCCTTCCAGGAAGCTTTGGGCGGTTCGCTTGCAGGGAGTAAGATTGACGGCTTCCCGACGGGCCGACCTTGCCGCCGTGAAGCCCTTTACAACGATCCTTCACATCCGGCCATTCCCTGCCGGCAGCAGGGAACACCAGCCGGATATCGCGGTACTCAGTAGCCCGTCAGTTTGGGCATGCATGCCGCTTACCCTTCTTCGTCAGAGTTTGTATCGAGTTCTTGACCCAATCTTTTGCAGGTTCATGAAAATAAGCTGTTCCAGGGCAGCGGAAAAGGATTGAACCATGAAAAAAAGGAAGCATTGCCCGATCGCGGTCGAACGCCTTACACGCAAAGGGTGTTTTGGCAGGCGGGAGCACCGTGAGGGCGGTAGTCTATCTTCAGTAGCTTCTTTGGTGGAACACTAACGTATCTAACCTTGCACGGAGGGGAACAAAATGAAGAGTAGTCACAGGTCTATTTTAACGGTCTTTGCGCTTCTGAGTTTCTTTATCTTTGCGGCTGCCGTCAGTGCCAATGCCGCTGAATTCAGAATCCGCGTAGCCAACTGCGTTGCCGCTGACCATTCATGGGGCAGGGCATCAGAGTTTTTCAAACAGGAAGTTGAAAAAGCGTCCAACGGCAGGATATCCGTCGAAGTTCACCATGCCGGCGCTCTTGGCAAAGTTCGCGAGACCATGGAAATGGTCCAGATGGGAACACTGGAAACGGCTCTCGGCGGCGTAGCCAACTACCAGCGTACTGTGCCCGAACTCGGGATCACAGTTCTTCCGTATCTCTGGAAAGACCTCAAGACCCAATTGGCGGTTCTTCAGGGTCCCCTGGGAGAAGAACTCAACCAGAGAATGCTGAAGGCGGGCATCCACAACCTCGGATTCTGGGACAACGGCTTCAGGAACATCTCCAACAGCAAGAGACCCATCCAGACCATCGACGATTTGAAGGGCATCAAAATCAGAACTCTTCCCAACCCTGTACACACTGCCTTCTTCAAGGCATGTGGCGCAGCCCCTACACCTATGGACTGGGTTGAACTTTTCGAGGCCCTGAGAAGCGGCGTTGTTGACGGACAGGAAAACCCGCCCGCAATGACCTACACCTCGAAGATGTACGAAGTGCAGAAGTTTTACTCCCTTACCGGTCACTTCAATGAAGTCGGCGCTTTCATCATGAGCAATATCTTCTACAAGAAACTCCCGGATGACCTCAAGAAAGTGGTTGATGACGCCGCCAAAAAGACGGTGGCCTGGCAGTGGGTCGAAAATGAAAAAGACAACCAGAAATACCTGGCGGAAATGGACAAAGCCGGTATGAAGGTGAACACCCTCCCCGAAGAGGAATTGGCAAAGTTCAGAAAGATTGCCCACGATCTTTATCCGGAAGCGGTTAAGGATTGCGGGAAAGACGGAAAGGAACTTCTGGAAAAGTTCGTAAAGGCTAACCAGTAGTTGTGTAAGCAGGAATGGGGGCAGGCCGCGTTAGTGGCCTGCCTTTTTTGCAGGGGGGATGAGATGTTCAGCGATATTCTAAACAAGATTATCAAATATGCGATGGTCTCGGTGCTCTCCATCATCACCGTGATGGTTTCCACTGAGGTAGTTTTGCGCTATTGCTTCGGGAAGACCCTTTATATAACCGAGGAATTCACCAGATACATGATGGTGTGGATGGTGTTTCTCGGCGCCGCCCTGGCAATCAAGGAGAATGCCCACAATCGCGTGGAGATCTTTCTCGTTCGGTTCCCCGGGAAATCCCGCTATCTTATGGGCCTCATCGGCCAACTGGCTTTTGCACTCTTCCTTGTCGTCCTGGTCATCCAGGGATGCTCCGTTCTTCCCATGCAGTTTGACCAAATCATCCCGACCCTCGATATATCCATGTTCTGGTTCTATCTCGCTCTTCCGGTCGGCGGTGTGCTCATGATCATCAACCTGATACCGAAGATCTGGGAAAGCATTCTCATACTAATGGGGAAACGCGAACCTGTGGAGGAAGTTGAGGAAATACCGGTGATAGATGGAGGCCTGTCATGATATTTATGTTCATCGCTTTTTTTGCGACAATCATTCTCGGTGTTCCCGTCGCATTCTGCCTCGGTCTTGCCGCTCTCTCATTTCTTCTCCTGAGCGGAGGCGAGTCCCTCCTGATTATCCCGACGTTGATGTTTTCCGGTATTGACTCCTTTCCTCTCATGGCGATTCCCTTTTTCATCATGGCAGGGGACCTTGCGGAGAGAAGCGGCATCCTTCCTGATCTCGTCGGCCTGGCCAGAGCCCTTGTCGGTCACTGGCGTGCCGGACTGGCCCATGTGAGCATCGTAACCGAGATGTTCCTCTCCGGTGTTACCGGCACCGCGGTTGGAGATGCCGCAGCAATCGGCTCCATCTTCATCCCGAGCATGAAGCGGGAAGGCTATGATGCCAAGTTCTGCTCCGTGCTGGCTGCCACTGCTTCGGTTATGGGGCCCCTGATTCCACCCAGCGTCGGCATGCTGATCTACTCCTTCGTACAGGGCGGCACAGTCTCCGTCGCGGCCCTGTTCCTCGCCGGCACCGTTCCCGGCGTGCTCGTCGGCATCGGCCTGATGATCATCTGCAACATTCTGGCTCGGAAACGTAATTACCCGGTCAGCAAAGAGAAGTTCAGCGTCCAGAAGGTTATCAAGTGCTTCAAGGGTGCTCTGCTTGGCATCACGGCAATGGTTATCATCCTCGGCGGCATTCTCACCGGCGTATTCACGCCTACTGAAGCCGGCGCGGCCGCAACCGCATATGTTTTGATTGTCGGCGCTCTCATCACCAGGAAGCTGAAGTTCTCCAGCATCATAGCATCCGTTCATATGACCGGTGTAATCAGCGCTACCATCATGATCCTGATGGCAGCCGCAAAGGTCTGTGCCTGGATTCTCACCAGCCAGCAGATACCCCAGAAGTTCGGCGCGCTGCTCATGTCCATTTCCTCGAGCCCGTTCTTCTTCATCACTCTGGTCGTTATATTCCTCGCACTGCTCGGTTTCTTCATCGAGGGTATCGCGATCATGATCATGTTCGTTCCCGTATTGGCGCCTATTGCCAATTCCTACGGACTTGAAGCGCATCATTTCGGCCTGATCTTCGTCATGGCGGTACAGATCGCCCTGATCACCCCGCCGGTGTGTCTCAGTCTCTTTGTCACAACACGAATAGCCGGGATCAAAATAGACGACTGCTTCAGGGAGGTAGTTCCTTTCTGGATCTTTATGGTCGCTTTAACCTTGTTGGTCGCTTACTGGCCCGGCATGACAATGTGGCTCCCGAGGATGTTCGGACTCGTGCATTAGCGGTTTACACCTCCGCAACACCGCCTCTGTGTGAACTCTTCGGGCAGAAGGCACTTTCCACAATCAGAACACCGTTTTCGATTTCGAAAACGGTGTTCGCTTTTTCCACTCTTACCAATTTATTTCGTGCGTTCGTAATGACAACTCCTATTAAGAGTGGGATTGTTTTGATATGCGGACATTTCTCCCTCCGCTGGTTCCCAAGGTCCTCCTTGGGAACCCCGGCCCCGGGAGCGATGAATTGCCAGCAACGGCCCCGTCCACCCCGTCATTTAGGTGCCAAACAAATCTAGTCCACCGAAATCAATTCGCAAAGGTGAAAGCTGAATAATAGGCGCGGCTTTTGTGAGAGGAAGCCGGAGCTTCCCGAACGGGGGGTTCCCAAGCAAGGAGCTTGGGAACCAGCGGTTGCTTAAGTTGACGCATATTAGCCGAAGCTTGGGAACCCTTCGGGAATGGATTTTGGGCGTTTGTCTTAGAACTTCCGAGATGACTGAATTCGATCGCCGTTCTTAACCAAGCCCGAGGCCTTTGAGCACGGACAGCATAATCGCGGCAGCCATGATCGACCCGATCTGGCCTCCCGTATTCGCACCCATCGCATGCATCAGAAGCCAGTTGTTCGAATCGTATTTGCGGCCCTCGGTCTGAACAACCCGGGCTGCCATCGGATATGCCGAAATACCTGCTGCACCAACGAGGGGATTAACCTTCCCGTTGGTGATGAAGCACATGAACTTCCCGAACAGAATTCCGGTAACGGTATCGAGGCAGATAGCGATGAACCCCAGGCCCAGAATCATGAGAGTCTGCGGCTTCAGGAACGCACTGCCTTCCATGGTTGCCCCGATGGAGAGTCCGAGAAGAAGAGTCACTATATTCGCCATTTCGTTCTCGGAGCACTTTGTGAGCCTGTGCACCACGCCCGACTCTTTAAGCAGGTTCCCCAGCATGAGCATGCCCATAAGAGGAGTCCCCATCGGAGCCACCAGGCATGTGATAACGGTTACGGCAAGCGGAAATACGATTTTGAGATTCTTGGACACGGATTTCTCCGGATACTCCATTTTGATTCTCTTTTCCTTATCCGTCGTCAGCAACCTCATGATCGGAGGCTGGATTATGGGCACCAGGGCCATGTAGGAGTACGCTGCCACGGACACTGCCC
>JAEZHY010000055.1 GCA_023416335.1 Pseudomonadota bacterium
GGTGTGTATAGTTACCCCGAATTTTGGACAATATGTTAAGATTACTAAATAGTCTAGCATTTTAGATGGGTTAGCAGAATGCGGCGAAAAAGGCAGGATGCGGCCAAAGTTCTGAAACTAATCGAAGACTCGAAGGAACCTTTGGTCATCACGCAGAGGGGTCGCGCTGCTATCGTAAGCTTAGCGTTGAAGCTTATGAGCAATCGGAGCGTGACGGGGAACGGACACCCATGTTTAGCTGTCTCTTGAGAATGCTGATCCTATGCTCGTGCAAGGGGTGTTTCATTCAGCACCAGGTGCTCTGCCCTCGGCAATTTTGCTTTTTCTTGGCAGGCTTAAGTGTCGGCGCACAAGACCTTCCTCGCATATTTCGAAATTTGCCTATAATAATCAGTTTGGGCATTTGCTTCCACCCGGTCCAAAAAACCGGGCAGCCAGCGCTTCAAATGGTTCAGAACGAATTCATAATCCTCCCGGACAGGAGCGACTTCCCCGGAAAGTGCCCCAAGAAGCGCGAGAAGCTCCAGTTCCACAGCAATATTATCAGCCATCTCATCGGTTTGGAGCCCATAACTGAGATGGAGGTTTTTCAGCCGAACGGTCGATTCCCCCATCAGGACACCTTCAATATAGAATGATCCATATGGGGGGCAAGGAAGCTCCGGGAGGGTGTTTATGAAAAGCCTGACATACTCGGCTTGAAGTTCCTTTAGCGAAACATTGCCCATATCTTTCACCCATGATGCCACTGCCGTCCCGGCAAGCTCAGACGGAACGGTCAGACCCTCAGGATAATCGAAGAGCCTTGATAAAAGCAGCAGTTCGTCAGCCGTGATTACAGCATCTTTCATCATGATTTCGCCTTATTCACTATTGGTAGACGATCGATGGCAAATATTATTAGAAAGCATGCAAGAGCCACAACGCCCAAAAAGATCGCAATTTCAACTCCGCTCGGGAAATAATGCCATTCGGTTACGAATGTATCCAGTGTCATGTCGTATCTTCCCGAAGATATGGGGACCGACCATTCGATATCCTGTAATCCAAGGGGATTGATTGTGAGTGGTATGCGTGCGAAGGCTCCGGGCATTATCAGGAACCGATGCACCAGTATTCCGCAAATAAGAAGGCAGCAGCTTGCCATCATGGCCCCCGCCCTGTTCCTCACCCTCTCGTTTAGCAGCAAAATGACGGCTGTCAGAGGCGCCAGCACCTCGAAGGCATGGGCCCAGAAGTATTCTTTCAGTGTGATGGACAGTGTATCCATAGCCTCAGTGGCACCGTACCAGGCATGGATGAAATAATCATTGTACATGAAGAAAAGATGGGCAAAAAGTGAGATGGCGATTATGAGTGACATCGTTCGGTATGCCTGGCGATATTGATCCTGGATGCCATAGGTCAACAAGGATACAAGGAGCACCACAGCCGTTCCGGAAGACATTGCCGCCGCCACGAAATCCGGGGCCAGCACCGCGGAGTGCCACCACTCTCTGGCCCCTTGGGTTGCGAAAATCCAGGCGGTAATGACGTGTATGCCAATGGCCGCGATAAGGGAAAAGGGAGCGAAGCGTCTCGCTAATTTCGCAGAAAACTCCTTCGGATTGTCCACTTTCAGGGCTATCCTTTGCAGGGGACCCGCGAGATCGGGCAGCATCAAAATATAGAGATAGACGAGAGACAGGACCGCATAGAGATTGAGCACCGCGACGTCCCATACCAGAGGGGAAGAAAGCTTCGGATGGAGAAGCATGTGATAGATGTTCGTGGGCCGTCCTATGTCCGGAAGAATGGCGACCATCGCGGCACTCACGTTGACGAAGGCGGTAAGGGCCCCGATCTTGGCAAACGGCTTGAGGCTATCGACCCCAAAAAGATAAATCAGGGAACTCAAAACCAGTCCCCCCGCCGCGTTTCCAACGAAGAAAGCCAGACCTGAGACATACAATCCCCACGTATAGGAATTACGTAAGTTGGTGAGGATCAGTCCTTCTCTGAACTGAAACAACCACGCCGCAAAGCCCGCTATCATCAGAACGAATGTAACAGTCAACGCAGTTTTTTTATTCATGCCTCAAACCTCCTTTCTTCTCGGAGGAAGATAGAAAACGCTGGGCTTTGTCCCTTTCTCCGGGAGCAGGTTGAATCCGTTCTTGTCCCGTATCATCGCGGAAACTTCACTGTTCGGATTATCGAGGTCCCCTACGAACCGGGCCTTGCCCGGACAGCCTCGCACACAAACCGGGTCCAGACCTTCAGCTTGATAATGGACGCAGAAGTTGCATTTTTCCACAGTTCCCTTGAATCGCACCGGTGTGTAGACGAGCCTGTCATTCAGTCGATAATCGTTGGGATAGCCAAAGATATAGCCGCTCTCATACTCGTATTTCTTCATGGATTTTTCGGGTTCTTCCCAGTTGAACTGGCGTACTCCGAAAGGACAGGCGGCCATGCAATAGCGGCAACCGATACATCTTGCGAAGTCCACCAGAATTGTTCCGTCTGTGTGCCTGAATGTCGCGTCTACCGGGCAAACTTTCTCGCATGGTGCATTCCGGCAATGCTGACAACTCACAGGAAGGAAATATTCTCTCCCTCTAACAGGGGCAACGCCGTGAAACTCACTTCCCGGGGTGAATACCCGGTTCCACCAGATGCCGGCAGGCTGCGCGTTGTGCTGTTTGCATGCCACGGCACATGAGCGGCACCCGATGCATTTCTCAAGATCGATCACCATTCCTCTTCTCATGCCGATACCCTCCTCACTTCAACCAGGCACTCGTTCCACACCGTGGTTGGCGACCATATGCCCGGGACAAAGTATATTTCATGAAGGGGTTTGATCCAGGGCATGGTCAGGGAATTATAGGACTCGTCCTTCAAATACTTTGCCCACCATCCTTCTTCGAAAATCGCCGTCCCCATACGGCACCCCGGATCTATCACGGCATAGGCCTTCGTCTTGCCCCGGTTGTTGTAGATTTCCACAAAGTCGCCGCTCTTGATTCCTCTTTCCCGAGCGTTCACTTCGTTTAGGAACACTTTGGGCATGTGGCCCTGCAATTCATTGAGCCATGGGTTATTGGAATGGGTCGAATGCACCCGGTATAGAGAGTTCTTCGTTACAAAGCGGAGCCTGTACTTATCCCGGGCAGCAGGATCTACTCTGTATTCCGTTTCCAGGAAGGTTTCTTTATGGAGGGGGAGCTGTTCGCCCATTTGGAGAAAAAGGTCTTCATCTTTGTAGAATTCGATCCGCCCGCTCTTCAGGAATTTGGCGGTTACCGGCAGTGGCGGCGGATAGCTGCGAGGAGGAAACGGAACCCTCTCGTGGACCTGTTCCCAAAAAGGAATCTGCCTGTCATTCGGCGCCGTGGAATGCAGGCGGACCGGTCCTTTTTTCAGCATGTCCAGGGTAATGCCTTTGGTCTCGCTCCCTCCGGTCTCCAGAAGAAGTTCAATGACTTTCAGCGACGCTTCTTCCTCGTCCAGATCTGGATAGAAGTGCTTTTCAAATTCCGGGTTCAACCTTTTGGCAAGTTCCCTCATGACCCACAGCCCTGATTTACTCTCGAATAAAGGCTTGATCGCGGGCTGTTGAATCTGCAGGTAAGGATGCAGAATGGTCGCAGTCAACTCATAGTTTTCGTACCAGCTTGTGGCTGGAAAAACAACGTCAGACCACTGGCAGGATGTGGTCATCTGAAAATCGAATGTTGCAACAAATTCGATATCACCCGATGAAGACCTCTTTTTCAGGGCATTGGCCATGTTGTGTTGGTCGAAAGGATTGCCCCATCCACCCACCATTGCCTTGATTCCTTTTTGAGGATAATTCTTGCCGCCACCCTGGAGGAAATAGAGATAAGGCACCCAATTCAGCTTTCCTTCCTTGGGAAGCCACCATTCTTTCAAATCAAACCTGATTCGATATTGGCCCGCATAAGTGGAGATGCCCCCGCCACTCTGGCCTATGGAGGCGGTCAGCACGGGAAGCAGGGAAAGTGCCCTCCCTTTGAGATCGGAGTTGTACCACTGGTAATTGCTGGCCCCGTAGATCAGGTGGATCGGCTTGTTGGTAGCCGCTTCGATGGCGATCCGTTCTATTTGTTCGGCCGGGACCTCGGTAATGGCCGAAACCTTGTCAAGGGTGTATTCCTTCAGCACCTCTCTCAGTTCGTTGAAAACGGTGCGCACTTCCGCCATTCTTCCATCGACCAGTTCCACCGTATATTCCCCGTCGAGATCGGCCCCGGTGGGTTGCAGGCTTTCGGGATTGAGGATGGAAAACCCTTTTTCGCTGTGAATTACAAAAAGGTTGCGGTACTCGGGAAAATTCCAGTTTTTTGCTGTCGGCGCCAGTGCCTTCACATCGGTTGCAAGCAGGCGCTTTCCGTTGTCCTTTCTTACCAACAAAGGCATGTCGGTAAAGTCACTCAGGAAAGCCTTATCGTGAAGGTTGCGGTCGATGATTATCTTGGCCATTCCCATGGCCATTGCGGCGTCGGTGTCGAGTTTTAGGGATACCCACTCATCGCTCTTGGCGGAAGTCGAACAGTAATCCGGATCAAATACGACGAGCTTGCCGTTTTTCTTTGCGCGCAGAAGGTGTTGGGCATCAGGGAGGCGGGTTTGAATGATATTCGAACCCCAGACCATGGTGTAGCGAGCATTGGGCCATTCCAGGGACTCGAACTCTTCGGATTGGACGCCGAAGGTCATTGGCCAAAACATGGGAAGGTCCCCATTCTGGTCGTAACCGTGGTGCATGCTCCAATGGGCAAGTCCCGCCAGGCGAACAAAAGCGCCCTTATGGACATACCCCGTCCCGGGCACCTGGATGGTCATAGCGACAGCTTCGGGGCCATATTTTTCCATGATTGCTTTCAGCTTGCCGGCTGTATACTCCAAAGCCTCATCCCAGGTTACCCTCCGGAATGTTCCACTTCCTCGTTCTCCGGTGCGAATAAGTGGATACTTGAGCCGATCCTTCCCATAAATGAGGTTCATCATGGAAAGTCCTCGAAGACATCCCCTCGGGTTGTATTCCTTTTCCGGGTAATCGGCACTTTGAATGAGTGTGGTGATACGTCCGTCCGAAACATGAGCAAGGAACCCGCACGCTCCCGTGCAATTGGGAGAGCAGGTGGAGCGAACGGTGTCGCTCAACGGCTTGTTCGCTGACATGGCAGCTTCCCCCACATAACGGAAGAACTTCGGTTTCAGGGCGGCCACTGCTCCGGCGGCTATCCCCATTTTAATGAATTCGCGCCGTTTTAGTTCCACGAATGCCTCCTTCAGAGTATATCCGGCAATATCACTTGTTCTGTTCGACACCGGTCCCAGCAGTCCGAAAAAAGGGTTAGTTCGCTCAAGCATAGAGTTTTCAACATAGTTGAATTGTTAAGGAGTCATCGATTTGAGTCAAGCGGAACCTGCCCCGAAAAATCGAGCCACATGCTAAATTAGATTTACAAATGGACAAGAAGGGAGGCAGAAATGAAAAGAAAAGTATTTGCGTCTGAAGTCTAATAGAAAGGCAATGAGCTTTGCTAATGGCTTTGGCTATTTATAGCTGATTTTGCCACCAGGATTTTCGGTATGTTAGTAGTTTTGCAGGCAAGCGGAGCCAAAGAATTATACAATGGGATGGGTCTTATAGCGGCTAGTGTATCGGTTTGCATTGTGGACGCGTAATTTATCAAGACCTATACTCAGCCGCAAGCTTCTTTGAAATCGGTGGCGGCGTACGAACCGCATATCCACTACCCGCTGCTTACAGAGGGTAGTGCGCAAGTAGCCCCACCTTACTTGCCAAAACGTGGAGGCTGCACCTTGACCCGATATCATGAATGAATGATCTGGACGTGGAAGGCTTTCAGGAAGTCGAGATTTCAAGGGCCGGGAGAGATAAAGAAATATACATGCACGCTTTTTTCCGCCCCAGATACATACATGCCCTCTGTGCAGGTATCGCACTTTGAAGAATGCTGCAGCTGAAATTCCGCTCGATAAAACCTTTGCCGCCCACTAACAGTGTCCCTGTCGGGTTTGTGAAGGAATCACCCGGCAGGGTTCACGAAAGAAGGCGGGATTAAACTGCCCGCCTTCTGAATGCCTATTGTGACCTATGCCTTAAGTACTATTGGGCAGTTCCCCAGTTATTCTGCTCCTCGATCAAAATGGAGGCTTTCCCGATAGCAGCCGCTGTTTTGGCATTGTAACCATCCAGGATTGCCTGCGGACAATCGATAACGGCGGTGGGGGTAGTCGGGTTGGTTTCGCGGCATTCGATCATAGCTTGCGCCTTCACCTTCACATCATGGACTTGCGCAGGTAGAGGCCCAAGGAAGAACGTAAAGGCGTTGGCATTTTTGGTCCTCTGGAACAGTTCCATGGTTAAGCTATCGGTGTTTTCGCATCCAATTACTGCACCATTCTCATCTAGTATTGGGTCTGTACAGGTGAGATTCTGGAGATTGAGGTCAAGCCCTGTAGCTTGAAGCCTATCGGCATAGACAACTTTCCCGGGTTCCATCATTTTCCCGTCGATTTCTACCCAGGCCTTAATGGCTGCGCGTGAACTGCTGGAACTCTTCCCTCCAAGATTAATATCTGTAGTTACGTTATACGTCCAAAGGGCGGCTTCCATCGACAGGATGGCCGTTACCCCTCCGACGTTGGATGTTTTGAGAGTGTCATTGAGGTCAAAGAGCGTGATTGGTTCACTCCACCCTTTACCGGATACTCCCGCGAGCTTTACAGTATCCTTGTTGCCGGCGAAAAATGCCTTGTTTGAGGCAGCCGTCTGCGCCTGTGCGGTACCGAAACCAAGAACAACGATCCCCGTCAAAACAATACCGATCTTCAATA
The DNA here is from genome assembly GCA_023416335.1 of Pseudomonadota bacterium. The sequence continues at coordinate 6,877 of JAEZHY010000055.1, forward strand.
AGTTCTTCATTTATTTTCTCCTGATTTGTTGAATTAAAATGGGAACCAACAAATGACCACGCGCCGGGTTGCAGATTTAACCTCCTTCTCTCTTACATTCTTCTTTGTTGTGCCGGGGTTCCCGTCCAAAAAAAGAAGCCGTCGCACGCCGTAGCTACGGAACGGCTTCCTGGAGGGGATGGCTCCAGCGGCTGATCAGACCGGAAGCCGGAAAGTTTGGCACATAATAGAACCGGTTTGAGCAAGACTAATGCCAACCAGAAATTTTTGCATCCATTGCAGATATCTGAGCAGCAGCCAAGTGGGCGACCTCACAGGATTTACAAATTACAACCAATAATATTTTCAGGTATGAATGCTAACTGATAAGAAAATATAAAGAGAGCCTCTGTATTACTACTTAAACATTAATCAACTCCGATAGATATTGGCAAAACAATAAGATTTATCTACAGAATTTTTCTGTATGAGAAACAGGACACAACTGTAGGTATTCTCCTACAAGCTTTCTGAAATTAGCACCCGGGAAAGAAAGGTAAACATAGAACCAGGGCAAAACTCTTAGGAGGAAATGTGGAATTTCAGCAATGGAACCGATAGGATTGCAAAATCGAAGTTCCGCGGATTTGAATGATGGAAATAAGATTGCCTTAGCAAATTGTTCAGCGATCAAGGAAGCACTCAGTGATTTTACTCGCCCGCCAATCTGATCATGCTTTATGACCCAGACGGCATCCGCAGATGGAGAATCGCTCTAAAGTGGCTCCAGATCGGGCTCACCGGGAGTTTATGTCGAAACATTTTTATGACACGGATGAACGCGGATGGAAGGAGCAGAAAAAGAAGCTATTTAGGATAAGACATAGATTACCTCACTGCGTCCATTGACCGGCCCGGGTGTAACGGAGAACCCTATATGGGCTTAGACTTCGCATCTTGTTTTTATCCGTGTTTATCCGTGTCCATCCGTGTCAAAAGACAGAGACCGGCGCCGAGAGTTTATTTGTCAAATAGATGATGCTTGGAGGCTTGCAATGAGGCGTCCGAAGAGCGGTAGAGCGCATACTTGAGACTATCCGGCCTACCGGCGGGGTTCCCAAGGCGGACCTCGGGAACCAGCGATCGTGAATCCAAAACCTCAAAAAACCTGGATCCCGGCTCAAAAGCACTGCCGGGATGACGGGTTGGGGAACTTGGTCGCAAAATGCCGGGAAACTGGGTCCGTCCCTATTACGGCAACACCCCCCCGGCCCTCGGGAACCAGCAAGGGAGGAGATCTTTCTGAAATTCACTTCGGCCAAAGGCCGATCTCTCGGTGCTTGCTGCGCCTGCCCCGCCGTTTTTTGCGGGGCGCCGCAGCAAGCGCCAAGGTAAGCCGCGTCGGCGGCGCAGGGGGTGTGGGGGACGCAGTTCCCCACTTTTATGCCCTTTGCTTTTTGCTTCTCGCTTTTCTTTCCTTCGTCTGCCACGACCTACGGCCTCGGCAACATCCCGGCCCTTTCGACGATCTCGCCTACCTTTTCCTCCCACTCGATTGCCATAATGTGCACGCCCGCGACGCCGGTGATTTCACGCACTTCCTGGATCTGTTCGAGCAGGATTTTGATTCCTTCTTCGGACTGGGTGCCCTTGGGGGCGCCTCTCAATCGCTGAATGAGGGAATCGGGAACGCTGATGCCGGCCACGTTCTTGTTCATGTAGGCCGCCATACTCGCGGATTTGAGCGGGGTCAGGCCGGCAAGAATGAAGCATTCCTTATCCAGCCCCATATCGCAGGCCATGCGCATGAATTCCCGAAAACGGTCCATGTCGTATATGCACTGTGTCTGCACGAAATCGGCTCCGGCCGCTATCTTCTTGGCAAGCCTTACGACGCGGAATTCGAAAGGATCGGCGAACGGATTTGCAGCCGCTCCGAAAAACATCTTTATTCCACCCTGGACGGGCTCGCCACTGTTCATCTTTCCCTCGTCCCGAATGATCCGCACCATGTCGAGCAACTGGATGGAATCCATGTCGAAAACGTTTTTCGCCATCGGGTGATTGCCGAAGGTCTGATGGTCTCCGGTGAGGCAAAGCATGTTGCGGATCCCGAGTGCATAGGCCCCGAACAGGTCGCTCTGCGCGGCAATCCGGTTACGGTCCCGAGTCACCATCTGCATGACGGGCTCGAGCCCGTTGCGCAGGAGGATCGTGCTGGCAGCGATGCTCGACATGCGCACAACCGCTGTCTGGTTGTCCGTGACGTTTGCCGCGTCCACATATCCCTTGACGAGGTTTATTTTCTTTTCCAGGTGTTCCACATCCGCACCCTTCGGGGGGCCGCACTCACAGGTCACTGCAAAATGACCGGCGCGGAGCACCCTCTCGAGGTTGCTGCCCGATTCTGCTCCATTCTTATTACTCATGCCGTTTCTCCGGTACGGATTCCATTATTTTCGATATCTGTTTCGGCAATCTCATCTTGCCGATTGTCCTTCATGCCGCTCGCGGTATTCGAGCCTGTAGACGTCTTCGCGAAGCCTGCGGCGCACTCCGCCGTCCGAAGCCTTTCTCCAGTCTTTCGCCGGAAGCAGGTTTCGCAGTTCGTGGACTCTCCCGAGCAGCTTCATCCGGTCATATATGAGTTGCCAGACGCAGTCGATGCGAGTCGGGTCAACTTCGCACTTGCCCTTCTCGGAACCTCCGCAGGGGCCGTTGAGAAGGTGCTTGGAGCAGCGCGCGATCGGGCAGATCCCGCCCGTATAAGCGGTAATGCAGTTGCCGCAGCCGGCGCACATTTCCGCCCAGAGTCCCTGCTCGACCGTGGCGCCGTAGAAAGTGGTGTCAACGCCGGGAAAAACCGGCACCTTGCCGATCCTGTCCGAAAGAAAGTTCACTCCCACTCCGCAGGCAAGGGTAACGACTGCATCGATTCCTTCGTCCTGCACGCGTTTCAGGATCGGCTCGACGAATTCCTCGTCGCACTGTCTCTGGACGCTGTCTTCCAGGATGGCCTTGTCCCTGCCCTCCTTGCCGAAAACGATGCGCAGTCCCGAGGCAAGTATCTGGGCCTCGGCTTCTCCTCCGGCCATGCAGACGGTTACGCACGTTCCGCAGCCGACGACGAGGATCTTGTTGAAGTTCTCGATGTAGCCTTTTATCTGATCGAATGGTTTAGGGTCCGCTATGATCATTTTACTGTTCCTTCTTTATGCGCAGGCTCGTCCGGGGTCGCGGCCGTGGGCGCAACCGAGCGCAATTCTTCCCATATCCGCGGCCAGGATTGTTCGGCACTTCCGTCGGTGCTGAATAACTGCAGGTTTTCCCGGCCCACCCCGATTTCGTCCAGAAATTTACCAACCCGGCCGATTCGCCGCTTCAACAACTCATCGGCGCCGGGATAAAAGCAGCCGTCTTCCCGGCAGGCAATTACCGCCACTTTGTCTGCTCCAAGTTCGAAGGGACTCATCAGATCGACAGCCCCGAGACGTCCGACACAGGGGACCATCACCCGCAAAATGCCCGACTCGCAGATTTCCTGATCGCTCTGCTCGAGGAGGAATTTTCGGCTCGTGGTTTCGTTGAGGCAGCAGTAGGAGACGACAAACGGCCGTGCAATTTTGTCCGCTCCCGCCGTGGACAGGACCGACTTCAGCCGGTCTTTCATCTTATTTGCGGCAAAGCGGGACAGGGCGATTCCCGCAGCCGGGCATTCCGCTGCGCACATCCCGCAGGCCTGGCATTCCTGCGCGGGCATTACGGCCCTTCGGTCCACCCTGGCCACGCCAAAGGGACAGATCCTGACGCAGGTAAGGCAGCCGGCGCATGTTTTGTTGGGATCCAGGTACGCCCCGGTGGCGCAGGCGAGGCAGCGCCGCGATTCGGCAAGAGCTTCCGCCTCGGTGTATCCGGGCTCGATCGGGGAAAAATCTCTCACGCGCTCCGAAGAGTCAAGCAGATTTACATCCACCCGTTCAAACCGCCTGGCGCGGGCCGCCGTCTTCGCGGGCAATTCACCTATGGTTTCGGCCGTCTTGTTTTCCAGCTTCAGCATTTCTCCGGTCTCGAAGAAATGCGAGATGACACGCGCCGCGTCGTGACCCGTCGCAACGGCCTGAATGGCCGATCCCGGACCGGTCATGACTTCTCCGCAGGCGAATACTCCCCATTCGGACGTGGACATGGAACTGCGGTCGCAGACGAGCCTTCCACGTTCTACCGTAACCGGAGTCTGCTCCAGGCACGCCAGGTCCGCCTTCTGCCCGATTGTGACGATGACGCTGTCGACTTCGACCTTCTTTATCTCAGTTTCGTCGCACTGGGGGTTGAACCGTCCCTGGTCGTCGAAAACGCGCGTGCAGCGCTTGAACTCGATACCGGCAACCTTGCCGTCTTTTTCCAGGATCGCTTTTGGACCCCAGGAATTGAGGATCTCGATGCCCTCCTCTTCCGCCTCTTCTATTTCCCATTTCCACGCGGGCATCTCCGCCCTGCTTTCGAGGCAGGCCATGTAGACTTTCGAAGCTCCCAGGCGCCTCGCCGTCCGGGCGACGTCAATTGCGACGTTGCCGCCGCCGATCACGAGCGTGCGATCGCCCAGTTCGGGTTTCAGGCCGTTTGCCGCGTCCCAGAGAAAGGGAATGCCGAGGATGACTCCTTCGCTGTCGATTCCGGGAATGGGAAGCGAATGGCTCTGCGAGAGGCCGACGGCAATGAGTATTGCATCGAAATCCCTGCGCAGTTCGCCGAAGGTCACGTCCTTCCCCACAGTGCTGTTGGTCCGGATCTCGACTCCGGTTGCGGCGATATCGTCGATGTCTTCCATAAGAGCATCAACCGGGAGACGATAGCGGGGAATGGCATGCGCGAGCATGCCGCCGGGCACGGAGTCCTTTTCGAAAACCGTGACGCGGTAGCCCAGAAGGGCCAGGTCGCGTGCCGCGGTGAGGCCGGAAGGGCCCGAGCCTATCACCGCGACGGATCCGGGCTTTTTCTCCGCCGGCACTTTGTGCCTGTTTTTGCGGTACTCTCTTGTGTTCTCGACCACGAAGCGCTTGAGCATTCGCAGGCTGACGGCTGCATCGATCGCTTTCCTACGGCACTCCGATTCACAGGGATGATGGCAGATACGTCCGCAGACGGAAGGAAACGGGTTCTCTTCGAGCAGAATGTCGAGGGCGCCCTCATAGTCTCCTCTGCTGATTCTTTGGACATACTCACGGGTGTCTGTGTGCACCGGACAGGCGGCAGAGCACGTAGCGAGCACTTCCGCCGTCGGGATTTCATGGGATGTCTGTTCCATCCTATACTCCACTTGACGAGTTTTGGCATTCAGCCGGTCTTGTTCCACCGCCGGTCCCGGGGAGTTTGGACGAAGTTGAGCGATGCAGCAATAGAGAGTGAGTGCAGGAAAGTGACCTGAGGGGAAAATGTGTTCGAGGAAGTGTATACCAAAATCCCAAAAGGGACAAGAATGGTTTGAAGGAACAAACTGCTCTGTTGACTGAGAAAAGAAAGCGTGGTAGAAGAAAATGCCTTCATTTTCAACTCAAATGCACCCGCTCCCAGCGATTTCTTGCTCAAACGACCTCAGATGCTAAGACTCACGTTGTTTCAGCTATTATACACCTTCTGTCCGTCTTTTTTTTAGCGTCTTGATTGCCTGATTATCCAGCGGCCGGGATTTCCCGAAGGCCGCGAAGGGTTCCCACCGTCAGGAGATGCCTTTGGACGCTAGATCAATTTTGTTCGACAAAATCATCATTTCGAGCAGCCGGCCAGGTATGACTCCCGGACCGAGAGGACGCCGGTCCGGGAAAGCCTTGTATCGTACCGGCCGGAGAGGGACCTGTTTTTTCGGGAGAACGGAATAGCGCGGTACCGAAAATCGTCCGCCTTACTCGCTTCCACTCCCGTAAACAGGACATGCGGCAGAACCCCCAAGGAAAGAAGGCCTGAATGGGACTGCGAAATGGTGCCCTCAGCATGTTCACTCTTTTCCCCATCCCGGAATACCGTTTCGTCGTTCACAGCAACTCCGGCAGGCGACCAGGTCTGCGCTTTCAACTATTGCGGCAGTCGAGACAAGGAGGGCAGTAATGACACGGTCGAAGACCCAGGAATATCCAGTAATCTGGCTTCAAGCGGGAACCTGCACCGGTTGTTCCGTCTCGGTCCTCAACTCAGTCAGTCCCGGCATCAAGAATGTACTGGTGGACGAATTGCTCCCCGGCAGACACGTAAATCTCACCTATCATGCCACCATCATGGCCGGATCGGGAGAGCCCGTAATCACTGCGATGGAGAACACGGCGAGTCATAAGGGCGCCTACATCCTTGTGGTGGAAGGAGCGATACCCACCCGGGGCGACGGCCGGTTCGGGAGCCTGGGCGAAAGGGACGGTACTCCCGTACCTCTTGCGCAGAGGGCAGAAGAGCTGGGCAGAAACGCCCTGGCGGTAATCGCCCTCGGGACCTGCGCGGCATTTGGAGGCATCGCGGCTGCGACCCCCAACCCCTCACGGTCGATCGGCACTCAGGAACTCTTCCGATCGAAGGGGATCGAAACTCCACTGATAAACCTGCCCGGATGCCCTCCCCATCCCGACTGGTTTCTCGGAACGGTTGCGGCCGTTTTCCTCACCGGACTGCCAAAAGCCGACGCACTCGATGAGTTCGGGCGTCCCAAAGCCTACTACGGGAAGCTTATCCACGAAAACTGCCAGCGAAGGGCTTATTACGACGAACAGAAGTTCGCCAGGAAACCCGGTGACCAGGGATGCCTCTACGAACTCGGCTGCAAAGGGCCCGTCACTCACGCCGACTGCCCCGTCAGGCTGTGGAACGGCGGCGTGAACTGGTGCGTCGGATGCGGAGGGATGTGCATCGGGTGCACCAGCCCCGGCTTTCCCGACCTGGTCTCACCTATTTACCAGAAATCTCCGGACGTCAGTTTACCCAACATTTGCGCAACGAAGGAGGGTTAACCAGATGAGCCGAATCCTGATAGACCCCGTAACGCGCATCGAGGGGCACCTCAAGGTTGAGGCCATGGTGGAAAACGGCACGGTAAAAGAGGCGAAAAGCACGGGGACCCTTTTCCGGGGCATCGAGCTGATTCTTCAGGGCAGAGATCCCCGGGACGCCCAGCAAATCACCCAGCGGATCTGCGGAGTATGCCCCACCAGCCACTCCATGGCCGCGGCATTCGCCCTGGACAGCGCTTTCGGAATCGAAGACAGGATACCCGATAACGGAAGGCTTATGCGCAACCTCATTCTCGCCGCAGCCCACGTTTCGGACCACATTCTTCATTTCTATCACCTGTCCGCCCTGGACTACGCGGATGTGACGAAGGCGGCCTCCTATGACGGGAAGGACCCCGCCCTGAAATCGATCAAGGCCTTCATCGAACGCGGGGAACTCGGGCCGTTTATCCCCCGCTACGAAGGAGATTACCGACTGCCCGCCAAAGTGGACCAGCAACTCGTGTCCCACTACGTGGAAGCGCTGACCGTGCGGCGCAAGGGCCAGGAGATGCTCTCCATCTTCGGGGGGAAAATGCCCCACAACGTGGCTGTGACGCCGGGAGGCGTGACCGAAGCGCCCACGGTGGAAAAGATCGTTTCATTCATGTGGCGGTTGAACACTATCAAAGACTTTGTGGACAACACCTATCTCCCCGACGTTATCGCCGTTGCCAAAGCTTACGGCGACTATTTCGAAATCGGGCGCGGCTGCGGCAACCTCCTCTCGTACGGCAGTTTCGATTTAGGAAACGGCGGAACGGCCGGGCCAAACCTGCTGATGAAACGGGGTACCATCTCGTCGGACCTCAAACTGGGAGAGATAGACCCGACAAAGATCGCCGAATACGTTGCCCACTCCTGGTACGAAGACTCTACAACGGGCCTGGGACCGACCGCCGGAGAAACCACCCCCAGCGAAGATAAGAGCGGTGCATATACGTGGGTAAAGGCTCCGCGATATGAAGGCAAGGTCTACGAGGTGGGCCCGCTCGCAAGAATAATGGCATCTTATGCTTCCGGCGACCCAAAGGTCAAAGGGCTGGTGGATTCCGCCCTGTCGGAAGCGGGCGTCTCTCTCCCCTCGATGTTTTCCGTACTCGGACGGCACCTGGCCCGGGCGCTTTACACGAAGATCCTTGTCGATTCCATGGGGGACTGGCTGCTCCGGATAAAACCGGGCGCGCCGATGCATGAACCTTACGAAATCCCGGAGGAATCGACCGGAATGGGCCTGGTGGACGGTGCGAGAGGCGCACTGGGACATTGGATAGAGATCAGGAACAAGCGGATCGGACGCTACCAGTGTGTGGTGCCCAGCACCTGGAACATGTCTCCGCGAGACGATATGGGACAGCCGGGCCCCCTGGAGCAGGCGCTTGTCGGGACAAAAGTCCGGGACGAAGCAAATCCTTTTGAACTGGTACGCATTGTCAGGGCCTTCGACCCGTGCCTGGCATGCGCCGTTCACGTCATCACGCCCAGGGGCAGGACCCTTGCCGGATTTCGCGTGGGCTAACGGACATGAACAAAGGGAATCGTGAAAGAATAGTGGTCCTGGGAATCGGCAATGAACTGCTGAAGGATGAAGGGATCGGCGTCCACGTTGCCCGCTCCCTTGCCGGGCGGGATTTCGGTTTTCCGGTCGAAGTCGTCGAAGCGGGAACGGTTGCCGATTGCTGGTTCGGAGACCAACCGATAGACAAGCTGGTTGTGATAGATGCGGTCCTGGGCGGCGGTGAGGCGGGCGCCATATACAGGTTCAGCCCGGAGGAAGTCGAACTCGAAACCGTACCGGCAACCTCGATACACCAGCTTGGATTTGCGGGTTTTTATTTTCTCAGCGAGATTGCCGGCATCAAGCCGAAGGAAACCGTCATCATCGGAGTGGAGCCGAAAGAAGTGGGATGGGGCCTGGAACTCTCGGAGGAGCTTCGCGGCTGCATCCCCGCTGTGGTGGAGATAGTCCTGAAAGAGGTTACTCCAGGCCATGTAACCGGCTAGATGAGGGGTGGACATGCTAATAAGCGAACAGAAACCCATGGAAGAAATCCTGACGTATCTCAGCGGCGACCGGAAGGTCTTCCTCGTAGGGTGTAAAGGCTGCGCGGAGGGATGCAAAACGGGCGGCGAGCAGGAGACGCTGGAGATGAAAGGCAAACTCGAAGAGACGGGCAAAACGGTTACCGGGATATCCCTGATCGACTTCGCCTGCAACGATCAACTGACCCGGATGACCCTGAAGGCCCACGAGGGCAAAATCGCGGACTCGGACTCCCTGCTGATGCTCTGCTGCGGCATCGGTGTCCAGACTGCGGCGGCGGCCGTGGACAAGGTCATCCATCCCGGATGCAACACCGTTTCCCTTGGCGGCCGTCACGGCGAGTGGCGCGACGGGGAGCGATGCCTGGAATGCGGCCAGTGCATGCTCGAATATACCGGCGGGATATGCCCGATCGCCAGGTGCGCGAAGCAGTTGCTGCACGGTCCGTGCGGCGGCTCGGTGGAAGGTAAATGCGAGGTCTCGCCCAAACTGCCCTGTGCCTGGCACGAAATCATCAACCAGTTGGCGAGGATCGGCAGGCTGGACCGGCTGGTAAACGTCATTCCTCCGAAAGACTGGAGTTCGAGTCTGACGGGCGGACTTCCACCTCGAAGATAAACGCCGGGAACGGAGGATCAGGTGACAACTGCCGCAATCAGGGAAGTTCTGAGGGAATGCTGCCTCTTCGCCGAACTGAGCGAAGAAGATAGGGACAGAATTGCCCGTCTGGCCGTTGACGTCAGCTTCGAACCCGGAGACATCCTGTTCAGCGAAGGGGAAAAACCAGAGTGGCTCTACGTCGTCATGCGAGGCACGATTGCAGTCGAAGTGGGATTGGTCGGACGCAAGCGACGGCGCCAGGCCACACTCACGCTGGTGAGGCGAAGCGGGATCGTGGGCTGGTCGGCTGGGCTCGGGTCTGAAAAGTACCTGGCTTCGGCGATAGCCAGGGAAAAAACGGCCGTTTTGGCGATCGCGGGAGAGGCAATCCGCCGCCTTCTCGATGCCGAACCGTCGATGGCACTGCAGGTTACGCGCAAGCTCGCGGATATCGCGCGCTCGCGGCTTGTCCGCACAACCGAGATCCTTGCCAATGTCCTCTCCGTCTCATCCCATGACATGAAAGCCCCGCTGGCCGCGGTGCAAAGCTTTCACCAGGTGATTCTTGCCGGCTACGCGGGCGCGGTCACCGAACAGCAGAAAAGCATGCTGCGCAGGAGCAGCGAAAGAATCAAGGGCCTGATGTCCATCATCGATGACATGTCGGAACTGCCTCGACTCGGCCCCGAAGAGATGTCGCCCGAGGAGACCTCGATCACGGAAATTGCGGAACGCGTCCTGGCAAAAGCGAGTGCCCGGGCTGCCGAGAAGGGGGTGGATATTGGCCGGGAATGGGCTGAGCACGTTCCTCATGCACTCGCCGATCCGCCCCGGCTGCAGCAGGTGCTCGAAAAGCTGCTCGAGAATGCCGTCAAGTTTACCCCAGTCGGCGGCAAGGTGGTTTTGAGGATAACAAACGACAGCGACGGCCGAATCACCGGTGAGCGCAGGCAGGTGATCCAAAGGGTGAAAAGCGCGATAGAGTTTTATAAGGCAGCCGGGAGGGAAATCGCCCTGGCCGAATTTTCGAGTTCGCGCGGAAGGTTCTCCAGGGACCGGCGATACATATTCGCGCTCGGACTCGATGGAACCATGCTCGCGCACGGCCTGAACGAGAAATGCGTCGGAAGCAATTTCGTCGAACTCAAAGATACGGACGGCAGGCAGCCCGCAAAAGAAATCATCGACATGGCCCGAGGGGATAATTCAGGCTGGGTCGCGTACAGATGGCATCATCCGCAGACCGGGGAAGAGCGCCCGAAGGTCGCTTATTTTGAAAGAATTGACGATGTCGTCATCTGCAGCGGCATGTATCCGGACCTGGTGGTTGAGGTGATGGACACCGGAGAGGGGATAAGCGCCGAGGACCTTCCCGCGATTTTCGACGATTTCTATCGGGGACGGGATGCTCCGGCGGGAGGAGTCGGTATTGGGTTGTCCATAGCGAAAAGAATTATTGAAGCTCACGGCGGGCGTATCTGGGTCGAAAGTCCGTATTCCGAGTCGGAGAGAGGCGCCAAATTTATCTTCACCCTGCCCAGAAGGTGGTGAACTGCGCGGAGGCGAGGAAAAGGAGATGTCCGGCCATGAAATCAGGAACTAATCTGGAAAAAGTGCTGGAGAACAGAAGGTTCGCTGTGACTGCCGAAGTCGGCCCCCCGAAGGGAGCAGGAACATCGGGCATTCTGAAAAAGGGCGAAAAACTGAAGAACTACACCGATGCCGTCAATGTTACGGACAACCAGACGGCAATCGTTCGGATGTGCAGCATGGCGGGATGTACGCTGCTCAAGCAGGTGGGAGTCGATCCCGTGCTCCAGATGGTCGTCCGGGACCGGAACCGCATTGCCCTGCAAAGCGACATACTGGGGTCGGTCGCTCTCGGCATCGGGAATATTCTATGCCTGTCGGGAGACTACCAGGGCTTTGGAAATCATCCGACGGCCAAGGGGGTGTACGATCTCGATTCGACCCAGCTCATTTCGACATTGAAAAGAATGCGGGATGAACACAAATTTATCTGCGATGAAGCGATTACGGGAGAGATCCCGGTATTCATCGGGGCCGTTGAAAATCCGTTCGCGGATCCGTTCGAGTACCGAGTTCTCAGACTCGCGAGGAAAGTCAGGGCAGGAGCCGATTTCATCCAGACCCAGGCGGTTTTCGACGTGCCGAAGTTCGTCCGGTGGATGAAAATGGTAAACGACCACGGGCTGGACGAACAGGTCCATATCCTGGCGGGCGTGATCCCGGTCAAGTCGGCCGGTATGGCGCGATATATGAGAGATTATGTCTCGGGGGTAACCGTGCCGAACGAGGTGGTCACTCGCCTGGAACAGGCGTCCGACGTCAAGGAAGAGGGATTGAAAATAACCCTGGAGATCATCGAACAGATCAAAGACATTCCGGAAGTGCACGGAATTCATATTATGGCGGTGGGCTGGGAAGATATCGTACCCGTTGTTGTGGACAAGGCGGGCTTATTGCCGAGACCCGAACTCTAAGTGATGGGAGACAAGATGGAGCAGAAAGCGAAGATATTGCTCGTTGACGACGACCCGGACATCCTCGAAGCAATGAGCACCGTGCTGCTGAGTCAGAACTATACAGTGGTCACCGCCAGGGATGGCCAGGAAGGGCTGGCGAAGCTCAGAACGGAAATGCCGGATTTGATGATCCTTGACCTGATGATGCCCCGCATGGACGGTTTTGCCGTCTGCGAGGAACTGCTCGATCCCAGGTGGGCCAAGTACAGCAATATTCCAATTATAATACTGTCATCTGTGAAGGAAGACGCCGGGCGGCGGCGATACGAACTTGGGACCGGCCTGCAGCTCAGAGTGAGCGATTATGTGGAAAAGCCGATCGATCCCGCGGCATTGCTGGCGAGGGTTGCGACGTATTT